>CAZBXY010000122.1:0-21514 GCA_964495365.1 uncultured Frigoriglobus sp.
TCTCCTGCCCTGGATTGTCACCCCTCGTAATGGCACCAAGGGGCGCGGTTCGGCTCGGCGCCGAAGCGCGCCGGTTCACGTTGCGCGGGGCGCGTTTAGGGGCTAGCCACGGCGCCGGAATGCCGGTACGATCAGCACATCCTCGCCTGTAACCCCGCCGGGTTTGCCATGACCGCCGCCCCGCCGCCCGCCGACGTGTGGGTGGTCGTCGCCGCGTACAACGAAGAACCGCGCCTCGCGACCACGCTCGCCGGGCTGCGCGCGCGGGGGTACGAGAACGTGGTCGTCGTGGACGACGGCTCGCGGGACCGCACTGCGGCCGTCGCCCTTTCCTCCGGCGCCTGGGTTTTGCGCCACCTCCTCAACCTCGGCCAGGGCGCCGCGCTCCAGACCGGCATCAGCTTCGCGCTCCTGCGCGGGGCCGAAACGATCGTGACGTTCGACGCCGACGGGCAACACGACCCCGACGAGATCCCGGCGCTCGTGGCCCCGGTGCGGGCCGGCACCGCCGACGTGGCCCTCGGCTCGCGGTTCCTCGGCTCGGCGGTGAACATCCCGCTCACGCGCAAACTGGTCCTCAAGGGCGGGGTTCTATTCACGCGCATTTTTTCCGGCATCCGGGTGACCGACACGCACAACGGGTTCCGCGCGCTGAGTCGCGCCGCGGCCGAAAAAATTCGCCTGCGCGAAAACCGGATGGCCCACGCCTCGGAAATCCTCGACCAGATCCAGGGCGGCGGGCTGCGGTTCGTGGAGGTGCCGGTCACGATCCGGTACTCGGCGGAGACGATGGCGAAGGGCCAGAGTTCGTGGAACGCCGTGAAGATCGTGGCCCAGTTGGTCCTCGGGAGGTTCGTGCGGTGAACGCGTTCCAGTGGATCACGCTCTCGGTACTCGGGGTACTGCTCGTGCGCGACGGGCTGGGGCTGGTGTTCCGCGCCCCGACGTTCCGCCGCGACCGGCTGGTTCGGTGGGTCGTCTGGGCCGCGGCGTTCGCGGCGATCCTGAACCCGGACCTCACGGTGGTTGCGGCCAACGCGATCGGCATCCAGCGCGGCACCGACCTGGTGCTGTACGTGTTCGTGCTGGCGTTCCTGGGCACGGCGTTTTACTTCTACGCCCAGTCCACGCGCCTGCACCGCCAGCTCACCGACGTCGTCCGCCACATCGCGATCCAGGAAGCGCAGAAGCAAAACGACCCGCAAAACCCCGCGCCCTGATGTCCGATGCCCCCGCGCCTCACCATCGCGATCCCCTTTTACCGCGGGCACACGTACCTGCGGGCCGCGATCGAGAGCGCGTTGCGGCAAACAACCCCCGACTGGGTGTTGCACGTCTACGACGACTGTGGGCCGGAGCCCGGGACGCAACACCTGGTGGACCGTTTTCGGGACGACCGCATCCGCTACTCCCGAAATGCGACCCGGCTCGGCATCGCGGGCAACTGGAACCGGTGTTTGGAAGGTGCCGAAACCGAACTCGTCACCCTCCTGCACGCGGACGACGAGTTGCGCCCCGACTACGCCGCGGTGATGACCGCCGCTGCCGAACGACACCCCCAGGCGGTCGCCGTGTTTTGTGGCGCCGACATCATCGGCCCGACCGGCGCGCGGCGGTTTTCCCTGGCCGACGCCGTCAAGCGGTATTTGTGGCGCCCGAACGGAGAACCGAGCCTCGTCCGCGGGCGCCCCGCCATCGAGGCCCTTTGTCACGGCAATTTCCTGATGTGCCCGACGGCGTGCTACCGCCGGTCCCGGCTCGGGCCGCGCCGGTTCGACGAGACGTGGAAGTTCGTACTCGACCTCGACCTGTTCACCCGGCTCCTGTTCGAGGGCGAGCACTTCGTCCTGTTGCCCGATTTGCTCTACGCGTACCGGCGGCACCCGGAGAACACGACGGAGCTTCACACGCGAACGTTGCAGCGGTTCGAGGAAGAGTTCGCCATCTATCGACGGTTGGCGGCCGCGGCCCGGGAGAAGAAGTGGCACCGCGCGGCCCACCGGGCCGAGGCGTGTGTCCTGATCCGGCTCAACCTGTTCGTTCGGGCCTGGGGCGACCTCGTTCACGGCCGCGTCGGGGCCGCGATCAACAAATTGCTGTTCCTCGTCAATCGGTCGTAACGAACTGGGTATCAGTGAATCCGGTTGTCATCTCACGGGTGTTCCATGCCGATCGGGCGCTTCGTTCGGAACCTGCTCGGGCCCTTTGATCGGCCCGTCGCGGAGCTGTACCGGTCGTTCTTCATCAGCGTGCCGCGGTTTGTGGCGCGTGTGCGCCGGGTGAAGCCGAGCGCGCAGTCGATCCTGGAGATCGGGTGCGGCGAGGGGGCCGTCTGCGAGCGCCTGGCCCTCCATTATCCCGCCGCTCAGATCCTGGGGATCGATTTGACCCCGCGGGTCGGGCGACTCTACCGCGGCCCGAAAGAGCGCGTGTCGTTCCGGGTCGAGACCGCCGCCGAGGTTGCGCGCCAGCACCCCGGAAAGTACGATCTCATTATCCTCTGCGATGTCATGCACCACGTCCCACCCGAGGAGCGGCGCGACCTCTTGCAACAGGTCGAGAAGCTCCTCCACCCGGACGGGGTGTTCGTCCTGAAGGACTGGGAGCCCATCCCCAACGTCGGGAACCTCGCCGTTCACGTCAGCGACCGGTACGTGAGCGGCGAGTCGGTGGACTTTCGCTTCGTCGGGGAGTGGATCGAACTTCTGAAGGACGTGTTCGGCCCGGCCGTGCGAATCACGGAGAGCCGCGTCCCGCCCTGGCGGAACAATTTCATGTTGGCGCTTTGTCGAACTCCCGGTTCGGAGTGAACCGCGCGTCACTTCCCGTAGGGCTTACCCGCTTCGTACAGCTTGAGCCGCGCCCGGAGCGCCTGCGCCCAGTCGGCGGCGCCCGCGGCTTCGGCCGCCGCGATCCCCCGGCGCGCGGCGTCGGCGGCGTCCGGGTACTTCCCGTTCCACGCGTAGGCCATCGCGAGCGTGTCGAGCATCATCGGGTCGCGGTCGCCGTCGGCCAGGCACGCCGCGGCGGCCTGCCACAGCGCCCGCGGTTTGAGCAGCGGCACCGCCGGCGGCGCGGGCGCGAGGACGAACAATCGCGCCTCCGCGGCCGACCGCGCGGCCGCGCCCGGATCGAGCCGAACGGCCTCGCGCGCCTCCTGCTCGGCTTCCGCGGTCTGTCCCGCGGCCAGCAGCGCCGCGGCCAGCGTGAGCCGGTTGTCCCCGACCTCCGGTTGGTGCGACACGAGCCTTCGCATCGTCGCTACCGCGTCGGCCGATCGTCCCAGGGCCAACTGGACCCACGTGTAGTTCTTGTAGATCGCCGGCCCGCCGGCGAAGTGGTACCACCCGTCGGCCAGAATGGTGCGGTACGCCTCGGCGGACTCGTCCAGCCGGCCCGACACCGCGAGCAACGGCGCCCGCTGTCGGATCGGCATCCCGAAATTGTTCGGCAGCGCGTTCGCCTGCCGGACGGCCGCGTCCGCCTTGTCGAGTTGCCCCGCGTTCATGTACATCGCGGCCAGCGACACCCACGTGCGCGGGTTGTTCGGCCGGACCGCGGCGGTGTGTTCCAGCGACGCAATTTGGGTGCGGTACGTCTCGTTCCGGGCGTATGTCAGCGGGAGAAGCATCACCGTCGCGGCGGCAACCGTACTTAAACCGAACGCCGCGCGCTTGCGGTCGGACCAGTTCGCCGCTTCCAGCGTGGCGAACCCCGCGAACACAAGCCCGATCAGCACCGGGGCCAGCGACAGGTACATCCGGTGCTCGAACGCGGGGTCGGCGATCGGCATGATCGAGGAGGTCGGCGCGAGGAACGCGAAGAAGCAGAAACACACGAACCCCGCCGGCGGGCGATAGTACAAAAGCGCCAGACTCGCGCCCAGCGCCGCGCTCACGACCACAAACGCCGGCCACACCTCACGCAGAGATTTCGCGATCGGCCAGTCGAAGTAGTCGATCGACTGCCGCACCGGCCACACCGAGAGCCGGACGTAGTGCAGGATCACCTCGGATTGGGTCAGCAGGTACGTCCAGGGTGTGGAGTTCTTGATCCCGAACCCGATCCCGACATCGGTCGCGCCGCCGAACGCGGCCAGGAACAGCGGCACCAGTGACAGCACCCACACCGCGAACAGGCCCGCGTAGGGCACCCACCGGCGGGCGACCGCGCGCCACGAGTGGGCGAGGAAAATGCGATCGAACAGCACCAGCACCGGGGGCAGCGTCGCCGACACCTCCTTGCACCCGCAACAGAGCGCGAAGCTGCCGATCGCCAGCAAATACCACCCCCGCGCGCCGCCGGTCGCGCCGCGGAGCCAGGCGTAGAGCGCGAACAGGTAGAACAGCCCCATCATCGACTCGCACCGCTGAATGATGTACGTCACCGATTGCGTTTGCAGCGGGTGGATCAGCCACAACAGCGCGACGGAGAACGCGAGGTACGGCGCGGCGGTGTCGTAGCGCCCGGCGAACCGCGGGAGCAAGAGCGCGCGGCGGATCAGTCCGTAGAGGCTCAGCCCGGCGAGGACGTGAACGGCGAGGTTGAGCGCGTGGTAGCCCGCGGGGTTCACCCCGCCGAGCCGGTAGTTGAACTGGATCGAGAGCCTAACGACCGGGCGCGTCCACTCTTCCATGTACTGCCGGAAGTTCCCGATGTGCGGGTTGCCCGGAATCCAGATGATGTCGTCGAACACGAACGCCTTGTTGAAGCTGTTCGCGTAGGCGAGCAGCCCGGCCAGCACCAGGAGCGGAACGGCCTTCGGCCACGTCCCACACGCGCGTTCCGGCACGGGTAGGGGTTCGGCGCTCATGGTGTGCCCTCCGGCTTGCGGACCGCAACAAACAGCCGGCTATAGCGATCGGGCGCGCGAACCTCGGCCTCATCGACCACAACCGCCCACCCCGGTTGCTTGCGGAGCAAGGCGCACAGGTTGGGGTGCATGTCCAGCTCCACGACGACGACCCCGACGCGGTAGCGGTCGAGGAACTCCCACCACCCGCCCCCGCCCGCCTTCACCAGCAGGCAATCGTTCCAGTACGACACCGGGAACAACTGGGCGTGGTTGAACATCATTACTTGAGTGTCCGGCAGCGAGCGGAGCAGGTATTCCCCCTGAATCTCACTGCAAAACACCCGCCCGGTGAACTTTCCGCCGTGCCAGTCCGCGACCGCCTTCGTCAGCCGCTCCACGCGCTTGGCATCAGGTGCCGGCGTTCCCGCGAGCGCTGCGGCGATATCGACCGGCGTTCCGCGGTGAACCGCCACCTGCACCGGGCGCGGGCGCCCGGACTTCATCCACGTACTCGCCGGCGAAGCGACCACCGCGAGGACCGCCAGGAGGATCGAGAACGCGGTTCGGCGGAAGTCCGGCGGCCCGCCGGGTGCAGTGAAGCCCCACCGCTCGGCCGCCGCGACCCAGTGCGGCGCCGCGATCCACGGCACAACGGGGAGCCACCACGCCATCGCACGCTGCTGAAACAGCGGCCACAGCCCCAGCGTCACGATCAGGATGAGCGGGAACGCCCCGAACGGCCGCGGGCTCACGAGTTGCGTCACCACGAGGAACACAACCGTTGCCAGATACGCCCAGTGCCCGCCGCGCGGTTGCGAGAAGTCGAGCGGTTGCCACTCGACGAGCGTCCGCAAGTTCGGGTTGTCGCCGAACCGGAGTACGTCGAGGTAGATTGATGGCCCGTGTAGTGTCAGCACCGCGACCGCGACGAACCCCGCGACCAGCACTCCCAGCAGGCGCCGGGCGCCGAGGTCGGCCCACGCGGCGCGCAGCCCCGCTGACCCTCTGGCTGCGTCGATCACGCGCCCGATGAGTGCCGCGCCGACCAGCCCGAACCCGACAACGAACGACCCGTGCAGGTTCGCCCACAAGACGAGCAACGCCGGAATCCACACAACTGCCCGGCGGCTCGGAACGTCGCGACTTAGTCCACAGAGGAGTGCGGCGAAGCACGCGAGCGCGAACGTTTGCGGGCGCTGCAGCGCCAGCGGGCTGAGCATCAGCGCCAGTACGATCAGCATCCCCAGTACCGCCCACGGGACCGAATCGGCTGCCCGGCGGCACGCCAGCCCGATCAGCCCGACGGTCGCGACCGCCGCGAGCACGTGCGCCAAGCGGATGAGTTCGACGCCGCCCTCGAAGCGGCGCACCGGGTCGCCGCCGGCGAGCGATTCGCCGGCCCGAAACAACTGGTGATAAACGACCTGCGTCAACCACAGCGCATCGAACATCCGCGCGTTCTTGTCGGTGAACGCACAAAGCGGTTCGCGGTCCGGCAGCGCGCGGTGGCCTACGATCCACTCGCCGTATTGAAGATGCGCCCAGAAGTCGGTGTGCCACAACGGGGCGAACGAGAGGACGACGAACGCGAGAGCGAGAACGGCGACCGCGAGGACGCCGCCAGTTGTCAGATAGAACGGTGCGAGTTTGGAGTTCGGGTCGGCCCAGTCGATCCCGGCGCCGAGCGTACCGCCTTCGTAGGGACTCAGCGGCGGTTCGTCGGGCGGCGGTGGCGGCTCCGTGTTCATGCCGAGCGGGCGATGGTCGGTGAGGCCACCCCGCGCGGTGCGGTGGGGCGGGTTGGGCGAACGCGGGTTGTTCTAGCACCGCCCGCGGGAGTGACCACCTTCGGACCCGGACTACGCGACCGCGCTCGGAGCTGCTCGGCGCGCCCGGCGGGCGACCAGCCCCAGCCCGACCAGGCCCGCAAGCCACGTCGCTACGCTGATCGGCTCGGGCACCGCGGGAGCGTTCGGCGCGGTCGGATTGACCACCAGGTTGTCGATCCCGACCCGCGGGGGCCAGTCGATGAACGTCAGCGCGGTCACCCCGTTGGGGAACACCGTGCTGAACGAGCCGATGCGCTGGTAGTAGTGTTCGTTGTTGGACACGCGCGACGTGGTGAACGGGGCGTTGGGGTCGGTCCCGGGCAGCAACCCGCGCAGGTAGAAAACGGTCGTGCCGTCGGCCTGGAACGTCATGTCCGGGATGATCTCGTGCCCGTTGGGGAAGATCTCGTAGTCGAACGAGACCGCGTACACCTTCGCCGGGAAGGTGATCGTGTACCGGCCGCTCCCGTTGTTGGCGATGAACGCGTCGTTGCCGCGGGTGTGGGGCACGCCAGCGTCGGTGGTGCCGAGGGTGTACGGGGTCACCGTCGAGCCGACCTTCGGGCCGACCACGTGCCCGTCGCCGTCGTAACCCAACAGCCCGATCGCCCCGGTCACGGTCGTACCGGCCCACACGCTCGACAGGTGGTTCTGAACGGCCGAATTGCCCAGTTCCTGCGAACGGTTACTGAACGTGATCGAATCGAACGTGAAGGTGATCGGGGCCGCCTCGGCGCGCGCGGACGTCAGGGTGAGTGCAACAAGGAGCAACCCGACGCGGGTCGGGCGGACGCGGGGGGCGCGGGGGAACACGGGAGCGTCCTTCCAGAGTTAGGTCAGACGACAGCCCGCGGCCGGACCCAAAAGAACCGGACCGGCGTGACCGGTAATCTGACGAGGTTCAGACGAGATGGATTCCACCCTACAGCCCGACCGAACCGGCGCCGACGGACGTTTCGCGCGCTTTTTGGCAGGATTCCCGGCCCACGAGAATTTCAGAAGTGATTTCAGGCCGGGGCCGACAACGGCGAACGGCCGGTGTGAGCCGGTGATTGGCGCCGCGAGCCACCGGCCGGCTCACACCGGCCGTTCGCCCAGAATGCCAGCTCACCGGCCGTTCGCCCGCCTATTCTTTCTCGCCGGCGCGGGTGATGGCGTTGAAGAAGAACTTGAATGTGCCGTGCGGCTGCGCTCGGAACAGCACCTGTGGCCCGCACAGCACGAGTCGCCCCTTCCCCACCTTCGCGTCGATCACCGCGACACCGCCGTCGAGGTGTTCCTGACCGAACGCCCACCCGCTCCGCAGCGGGGTCTTGCCGGCGAACCACGCGACGCGACTCAGGTTCGACTTCCCCTCGACCGGCAGCAGTCGGAACGTCGGGCTGTTGGCGAACATCAGGTCCACCTCGTCCTCCATTCCCCACGCGAGGGGGTGAGCCGGATCGACCTTCGCCCGCAGCACCGACGGCGGCACGTAGAACTTGTCGCGCCCCAGCGCCTTCTCCTTGCCGTCGGCGTCCTTCGCGACGAGGTGACTTTCCAGTTTCAATCCGAGCTGGTTCGCCAGCGCGGTCGAGGTGCCGATGGTGAAGATCGTCCCGCCCTCCTCGACGAACTTCTTGAGCTGCGGGACCGTCTTGGCCACGGTGATACTCCCGCGGCGCCCGCGGAAGTCGGCCGGGAGACCGAGTTCGTCCACCACGTTCGCTTCCGGCGGCTGGTCGCCGCCCATCCCCATTCCGCCACCGCCCGGCCCGCGCCCGCCGCCCATCGCGCCGTCCACGAGTACGAGGATGTCGTACTTCTCACGCAGGCCGCCCTTGTCGAGGTCCGGCGGGTACACGACCGTGAACGGGAAGTCGAACTGTTCGAGCAACCACCGGGTCCAGCCGGAGGGCATCGACCCGCCGTAGCGATCCGCGAGCGCGATCCGCGCCGGTTTCAGCGACACCGCTTCCTTATCGGGAGCGACCGGAGAGCCGACGAACCGTGTGCCGACTTCCTTCGCGATCTTCTCCAGACGCGCCTGCGTGCCATCTTTTTTGGTGACGAAGAACATCCCGGCTGGGTGTTTCGCGCCCTCGACCGTGAACGGCTCTTTCAGCCGCTTCACCTCTTCGCCCGCGGCGAGGAGCAAGTTCACCGCGCGGAAGGCGTCATTGGCGCGTGTGTGGAGGAAGAACCCGACGGCGTTCTCGGAGTCGAGCACCTTCGCCGGCGGGGGCGCGATCTCACCCCTGAGTTCCTCGAACGGTCCGTTGAAGCCTTCCAGGATGCGATCGAACTTCACGCCCATCTGGAACGCGAGCGTGTATCCGGCCACGTCGTAAGGCGGCGTGGGTGGCGCGCCGGGATAGGCGAAGTCGTCCGGGTGGTCCTGCGGTTCGAACATGTCCAGCACGTGCGCGCGGAACGCCTGCTGACATTGCACGACGTACGACCCGGCGGGATACTTCTTTCCAGCGACCTCGAACGACTCCTTCGCGCGGTGAACCTTCACGCCGGTGCCGATGAGCGCGTTGATGAACTTGGTCGCCGTGAGGAAATCGGGCTGGTCGGCCGGGATAACGTACCCGCGGGCATCGCGCTTCGCCGGGTCGCGGAAGAACTTCTGGAACCCCTCCGCGCCCTTCCCGCCCGCCCCCTTTGCCGCCGCGACCATCTTCGGCGTCACGGTCCAGTGGTCCTTGTTCCCGCGGTCGATCGCGTTCTTGCCCATCAGCCAGATGTTCATGAGCAGTTGTTCGCGGTGTCGGGAAGCGTAGTCGAGTACCGCCTTGTTCGCGGTGACGGAGTAATCGACCGACTGCCGGAAGTGCCACTCCTGCGGCGCGATCGGGGCCAGCAGATCGGCCTTGGGGAGCTGCATCGACGGGTTGAACGGGATGCGGCTCGGCGTCGGGCTGCCGATCGTCTCGGTGAGCAGTCCGATCATGTTGTGGAAGTACGCGGTGGTGCGCAGTCCGCCGTTGAACCACGTCGAGTACCTCGCGCCGCCGCGCGTCGTCGCGCCGGGTTTGTCCTCGGCGATGAACCGCTGCATCATCGCGGCGCCGACCGCGTCGATCCCGCTCACCACGAGGGGGTCGAAGTTGTAGTTGAACGGGTCGCGGAACGGCGGGCAGAACAGCACCGTGCCCGGCGGGCCGGTCTGGTGGTGGTTGTAGACGATTTGCGGGAGCCACTCGCGGTACATGACGCGGTTCATGTTCCGCGTCTCGGCCTGCGTGTTGGCGTAGAAGTCGCGGTTGTTGTCGTGTCCGATGTACTTCTGGTAGAGCACCGGCAGCCCGGCGAGCGACCGCTTCTTCGGATCCTTGTCGCGCATGTACCAGTCGGAGCAGAGGTCCATTCCGTCCGGGTTCGCGTGAACGAAGAGGATCACCACGTCGTCGAGAATGCGGAGCGTCTCCGCGTCATTCGCGCTGAGCATCTGGTAGATGGTTTCGGCCATCGCCTGCGCGCACAGCACCTCGCTGGCGTGCAGCCCGCCGTCGATCCACACGACCGCTTTCCCCTCCGCGGCGAGCTTCTCGGCGACGCGCGGCGGGATCCCGTCGGCGTTGGCGAGTGCGTGGGCGATTTCTCGATACCGATCGAGTTTCTTGTGGTTCGCCGGCGAGGTGACGACCGCCATCAGTTGTTTGCGCTTCCCGGCAGTCGTGCCGATGTTGACGACCTTGATCCGGTCCGACTCCTTTTCGAGCTTGGCGAGGTACGCGGCGTACTGCTCGTAGTTGGCGAGGCAGTAGTCGTCGCCGAGGTTGAACCCGAAGTGGGCCTTCGGAACGGTAACCTTCGGCGCCGGGTCGGCGGACCGCCCCGGTTCGGCGGAACACACGAGCGCGATCCCGGCGGCCAGGGCGACCAGCCCGGCGCGCAAGCCCCGACGGCGGGCGCGCGGATGAACTCCTCGCATAGCAGCTCCTTGACAACAGCGCGGGAGAGACGATCGGCGAGTCGTGCGGTCAGTAGACCAGCGGGACCGGGGTGCGTCAACTGGTTCGCGCGAATCGCGCGCGGGAGAAGGACTTGCTCGGTGCCCGCGATCCGCTAGGATGTGCTAGGCTGTGTTGACGACGTGGACCGAAATCCCCGGATCGTGCGCGAACCCAAAGTGCCGGCCGCGCGTCCCGAATAACAGACGCGATGGGATTTTCGGACGCCCGGAGAGGTGGCTGAGTGGTCGAAAGCACCGCTTTGCTAAAGCGGCGTGGGGGTAAAACCCCACCGCGGGTTCGAATCCCGCCCTCTCCGCTGAATAACGAGAAACCCCAGGGAAACCTGGGGTTTTTTCGTTTTCCGAACCCATTCCCGACCCTGACAGGAGGAGACGCTACCGGCCTTACGAAGTCACAAAACGCCATGATATGCTACACACGGAGCTACACACCAACACCTCAGGTGCCCGTGGTGCAACATGGCAACGCTGATCAAGATCACCTACGTCGAGTGGTACGCTGAAAACAAGCGGTGCTCTCCCGGAACGCCCGGGGCCGAGAAGCGGGTGCGGGAGTCGGAGAAGTGGTACGCGTACTGGCGCGAGGGCACGAAGCAGGTCAAGGTTCCCCTCTGTGCGGACAAAACCGCCGCCCAGGCGATGATGGCGGATCTTCTCCGGACCCGGGATCGGGGGAAGGCGAAAATCATCGACCCGCGGCAGAGGCACTACGACCGCAAGATCGGCGAGCATCTCGACGAGTTCGTTCCCGTGATGCGGGCGAAGGGGAAATCCGAGAAGGACAAAGACCGCAAGGAAGCCATCCTCCGGGCGTTCGTCGCGGACCTCCGTTCACTGACCGATCTCACGCACGAAACCATCGACCGCTACCTCGCCGGCGTCGAGGGATCGTCTGGCAACAAGAAGAAGCACCTGTCCGCGATCTCCGTCTTCGTGGCGTGGCTCCTCAAGAAGGATCGCCTCGAGATCAATCCGCTCGATCGCGTCGATGCCCCCACCGGCGGAAGGAAGACGAAGGAGCGGCGAGCCCTGACCGTGGAGCAGATCCAGAAACTGCTCGACGCCTGCCGCGTCCGCCCGCTGCAGGAGTTCAAGAAGCGGTACGGCGACGAGGTCCGCGAGGAGGTGAAGACGAAGATGGTCATGCGGGGACGGGAGCGGGGCCTGATCTACAAGACGGCGGTGTACACCGGCCTTCGAGCCGGAGAGATCGCCTCGCTCTGCCCGCACCACCTCGAGCTGGACCACAAGCCCTTTCCCCGGCTGCAAATACCGGGGAAGCTCACGAAGAACAGCCAGCAGGCCCGGCTCCTCCTGGTGCCTGCCTTCGCCGCCGAGTTGAAGGAGTGGATCCGGGATGCCGGCAAGGGCCCGGACGACCCGCTCTTCAACGTGCCGCAGGCGTCCGCCCGGATCATGGAGAAGGATCTGAAGGTGGCGGGCATCCCGTACAAGACAGCGCAGGGGGATGCCGACTTCCATAGCCTGCGGATGACCGCGAACGTGATGCTCGGGCAGGCCGGGATTCCCGCCCGCATCCGGCAGCTCTTCATGCGGCACAGCGACATCCGGCTGACGATGGCGACCTACGATGACGAGTCGTTCCTCGACCTCGAAGCGGCGGTGAAGGCGATGGAGGGGCTGAACCTGCGGTGAAGCTGGTGGGTCCGTCCGGCAGAGGGTGGCGGTGTCGTCCCCCTCCGTTGCAAAGGGGGAAGCGATGGCCAAGACTCAGTTGATGGACGAGCACTTCTTCAGCCTCGTCGTCGTTTCGAACGAGATTGGGATACTCAAGGCACTCCGGCGGGCGGTCCCGAAATGGGAAGAGCTGGCGGCACAGGAGGTGAAGTCGGTCGAGGAAGCGCCGCGTGGCGGCTCGGAGTTGGAGGACTACTGGCACGAGCAGCACGTCAACGATCAGTACTACGTGTTGGACGTCACGAAGGGCGCGCTGTTGGGCGGCCTCTCCGTCAGCATGGCCTCGGCAGTCGAACGAGTGATGATCGAGTTGTGCAGGGATCGTGGTGAGGCGATGCCCGGTCGGCCGGGATGGAAGGACGCCCGCGAGACCCTGGATCGCCTTACCGGGACAAACATATCGACACTCGCCGGGTTCCCGTCCGCGAACCGTGCGCGGCTCCTGGGGAACTGCTTCAAGCACAACGGCGGGGCCCGGAATGCGGAGTTCGTCCGGACGTTCGGCGGCGCGGCGGATGAGGAGATCTGCTACGCGGACGAGGATTGGGACGCGATCATCGACGGCGTGCAGACGTTCCTGACCGCACTCGGTCAAGCCGTCTGGCGCGGCCCGAAGCCCCCCGCGACTTGAGCGCGTCAGAGCCACAGCCTCGGCGTCTGCAGCAGTTTCTCGACCGCCGCCCGCCGGAAGCACGTCTTCCGGCGGATCTTCACCTCGCCGAGCGGGTCCTGCTTCTTGGCGCGCCACATCGACCGCCAGCGGTCGAGCGTCCGCGCAGAGCACCGCAGCATCCGACAGGTCTCTTCTTTGGTCAGCAGCAGCCCCGTAGCGGTATCCATTGTTGTGCTCCTGGTGCTCTTCTCGGGTGGTGCTCCCTGCTGGATGCCTCGCGCGATCCGTTCGCCGCGGATGTGGTGGACCGAATCCATCGGAACCGACCGGGTGTGCCGGCCACGCGTATACGGCACCCGGGCTGACACGCACGGCGTGCGCCTGCCTCCGCCCGGCGTCACCCTTGGAGGTGCCGTGGTTTGGTCTTCTCCTTCTTCTGCGGGGGCGTGGACGTTTCCGTCTTCGTGGCGCGCTGCCGGTACTCGTCGAGCGCGTCGGCGGGGATGCGGATCGTGCCGCGGCCGAGGCCGTGGCGCTCGTGCCGGATCTTGCCGGCGGCGCAGAGCCCGTAGACGAGCGACTGGCTGATCCCGAGTGTCTCCGCCGTCTGCTTCACCGTGAGCATGGTCCACCGACTGGGGTAGCGCCCTCCGTGGCGGCTGGTTACAGTGGAAGGAACGCCGGCGGCCCGGCCGACAGTGCAACCTCGTGCGACGAGGCAGCCGGGCGGACGCACCCGCCGGGGGGTGAGAGTCCCCCCGGCCGCCGGTGCCGTTGTCACGTCACTTCGGGGCGGCAGCCGGGCCGGGCGGTGTGGCGCCGGGCGGGAGCGGGGGCGTGGGCGGGGCCGCCGTCTTCCTGCCGTTCTTCCCCGTCTTCATGCCAAGTAGCTGCTGGAAGCCCTTCCAGCTCAGGAACGTCTCGGTCAGCGTCCCGTCCTTGAACGACACGGTCAGCCCCTCGCCCTCGCGCGCGGTGAGGCTGCACTGTCCCGTGCCCGTGCCGTGGATCGTCAGATCGATCGCCATCGTCATCCCTCGTGTCTGCGGCATCCCGTGCGCCGCTTCCCCGGCCGCAGACGGGGAGCGGCTGTGCGTGGATCCGTCGGGCACTCACCCCGGCGGGAAGTGCCGGTCGATGCAGTGCCAGATCTCCCGCTCACTCCACTCGGGATGAGCGCAGGCCGGGCCCCAGACGGCCCGGATGAAGTCGAACGTCTGCTGCTTTGAGCGGCCGGCATCGCGCATGACGGCCACGACCCGGACCAGCCCCCGGCTCCCGTTCTGGCCCTGGACGCTCTCGATCCGGAGGCAGTACGCCTCGGGGTTTTTGATTCGGCCCTGCCCCTCGCGCAAAAGTCCGTGGCCGAGGAGCGCGGTGGTCGTTCGCGTCCGGGTCCGCTCCCGCGTCCAGCCGATGTCCGCCACGGGCAGCTCGGGAATCGGGATCAGCCCTTCCCCGAGCCACGTATAGACCCCGTCGGCGGTCCGGCTGCCCGGGAGCATCTCCAGCCCCCCGTCGGTGCGGAGGTCGAGCGCGTCGCCGTTGATCCGCACGCGGTTGCGGACCACGTCACCCTCCCGCCTGCGGTATCCCAGGTGGATCCCGCCGCGGGGCGTGCGGATCTTGTGGGGCGTGTCGCCGCACTCGGTGAGCACGCGGTCGGCCAGGGCGGGGTCGTCGCAGTCAAAGAGCACCATCCCGCCGGTGAGCAGCGCGATGTTGTTGCGGGTGCCGCGGAACCACCGCTCGTAGAGGTCCGCGGTCGGCCGCTCGTGCTGGAACCGCTTCCACTGCACGAGCGGTACCTTCGTCCCGGGCCAGCAGGGGACGAAGCGGTAGCCGAGTGCATCGCCGGCCAGCGCCAGCGCGTGGTTGCCGGTGTTGTCGGGAGGGAGGTGCATACAGCGGGGGGAACGGGGTGCAGTCTTCCAGAGGGCGCCGGCGGCCGTCGAACGGCACGCCGCCCGCGGGCCGTGTCCGCGCGACCCTGCCGCCGGGGTGCCGGGCGAACGTCTCATCACCGGGTTCTGCGTCACCATGGTCTTGCTCCGGTGTCTCGTTCGGGGACCGCGCGGCCTGCACAAGCCGCCATAGTTCAGGCGCGCCAGGGATCGTCGGTGTCAGGCCGCTTCATCGGCGGCTGTGGACGGACGGCCGGGGCGGGTCCAGCGGATCGCACACAGCCTGGCCGTCAGGTCGAAGAGAAACTCGTCGAAGCTGCCGAGCCCGTCGGGGTAGTGCTCCAGCGTGTCATGGTCCCAGTCGGCCGAGACGTCCCCGAGGATCTCCAGCGCCAGGCGGATCTTCTCCTCCGCGTGCAGCGCGGAGTACCGGCGGAAGGATGCCTTCCGCCGCGCCCGGTCCCGGTCCGCAGCGAGTCGCAGGCGCCAGATCCGCCGCTCCGCATCCTCGGGCGTGTCGACCGGTGTGTCGTCCGCGGGGTTGTCCGCCTCCCGCCACGCCACTTCCAGGGCGTCCATTGCCTCGACCAGCGTCCCGTATCCCTGCTCGATCAACTGGGCGTCGCTGACATCGAGGAACTCCTGCAGCCGGTCGTACAGTTCCTGGCTCGCCCGGCGGAGCCGGGGCGCGGCGGCGAAAAGCGCGGCGTATCGCTCGGCGTCGGGAAACTGGCCGACGTCAGCGACGATGCCGCCGGGGTCGGTCCCGGTCTCGTCCGCCTCGTCGGGGTGCATCGCCATCACGGCGAAGTGCCGGGCGGCCTTCCGCGCGTGCTCATCCCCGAAGTCCGCTCCGCCGGAGAGGACGACACGGAGCAAGGCCCGCTCGAACGGGACACCCGGAAAGGGGAGGTCTGCCGGTGGTGTGTCGTCGTGGCGTGTCATCCTGTATGGGGGAAAAGAAGGAGTTGGCGTCACATGCGCCGGAGGCTCGACTCGATGGACCCGTGCGCCTCCCAGATGCTTCCGGCCTGCTCCTGCAGCCCGGCGCCCTGGAGGAGTGCCGCCGAGGACCGCAGCCGCTCGGACACCGTCGCCCAGTCGCGCCGAAACCGCGCCTTCTGCTCGGCACATTCCTTTGCGAACTGCTCGTCGGTCATGTCGATGAGGCGGTACGGGGCGTTCGGGGCCAGGCAGCCCTCGTACCAGTGCCGCGGGCACTGCCAGGTCACGGCGTCGCCGGCGATCGAGTAGTACAGGCCCTCGCTCTCGTCGCAGCGCGTGCCGGAGTCGAGGGACTCGCAGATGTTCTTGGCCGAGTGCCAGAGCGCGACCGGCATCGGGATCTCCGTCTCCGGGTCGCCCGTGACGGGTTGGAGGGAGAAGGGAAGGACGCGGAGGAATCGCTGTTCCATGGGGAAGAATGGGGATGATGTACAGCATCAGCGGGCCGCCTCGAAGATCACGCACGTGTCGTGCAGCCCCGGGATGAAGCTCGAGGTGTAGACCTTGTGTGAACTCGACGCCCCGTGGCTGAAACGGATGATGTCGGTGCAGGCCTGTCGCAGTCCGTACTCGAAGCACAGGTGCTTGGTGTGGTAGGTGAGCGGGACGAACCCTGCTTCGCGATCCGAGTAGTCGCCCATCAGGATTGCGAGCCGCCCGCCCGGCCGGAGGATCTTCGAGCAGTTCCGGATGAGCGACTCGTAGCGGCGGAGGAACAGCTCCAGCGTCGGGCAGCTCGACAGATCCGCCGTCGTGCCGGTGTACACCTTCTGCCGCCAGTACGGCGGGTGCAGCCACACGAAGTCGAACTTCGGCATATCCCGGTAGTTGTCCGGGTCGCAGGCGTCGAACCCGAACCGGATGTCCTTGGACATGCAGTCGATGCCCAGCTCGTCGCAGACGTCGCGGCATGTCCCCGATCCGGTCATCGGGTCGAACACCGACCGGGGACGGAAGTACAGGAGCAGGTCCTTGATCAGCTCGCCCGAGCAGTTGCCCGGATACCGGCTGTCGCCGTAGTTGCCCCGCCACGCCTTGTGGTAGAGCGAGGTGAGCCACGGGACCGGGCTCGCGTTGACCGGTGCCCGCGGGAGGACGGCCACCGTCTGGGAAAAAGAGAGTGCGTCGGCACGCATGGGAAAAAAGAGGAAGGAAATAGACACCCCCGTGGGGGCGTCCGCCCCGCCCCGCGGCCGCCGCGCAGGCGTCAACAGTAGCGGCCGAAGAACTGTTGACGCCGAGCACGGACGCGCACACTGGGACGCCTCCACTGGGGACCGCCGGCCCGACGGGCACGGGTTGGGTACAAGGGGTGAGGAGCTGCCGGAGAATGGCAGTCCTCGGAGAGACGTGTATGCGTCTCCGGCGTCCGCGCTTGTTCCCCTCGCGGGGTGACGGCGCGGTGGCACGGAAAAGTCGGGCCGTCAGGGCGGCCCGAGTGGTGTCACGGTGTCCTACCGCGCCCGGGCGGCGTCCTCCCTCTCCTGCAGGGCGGCGATGGCCTCGCTCGCCTGCTGGCAGAGGGCGACAACCGATCCGAGGCTGTCCAGGTCGAACGACTTGGTGTACTTCCACGCGCCGTCGCGGTCCTTGTACGACCGCTCCAGCGTGGTGGAGTAGAACACCCTCGGCAGGCCCTGGGCGACGAATTCACGCGCCCAGATGCTCGCCGAGCAGTCGCCGATCCGAAACGTCTTGACCGGCAGCCTCTTCGCCGCCGGTGCCGCGTCCGTCGCGGCCGTTCCCTCGGGCTTCGTGCCCGAAGAGTCCTTTCTCTTCTGTTGCGTGGCAGTGGTTGCCATACATGTGAAGGGGAAAATGGTGCGGCCAAGCGGCCGCTAACCCGCCCGGGGCCGCCATCACCCTGATGACGACGGCCCGCGGGTGGCTCCGGTGTTCTCTCTCGAGCTACGTGTCGTCGTGCGTCACGGACCGGAAGGTGACCGAGTACCGCTCGGCCTTCACCTTCACCACCTGGTGCTGGAACTCCCACCGCGCCGGTCCGCGCATCACGTACAGCGACCCCGGGCGGGCGAGCACCTCGTACGCGACCTCCTTCGCCCCGTTTTGCCGGAACTGGAGGCGCGCGTCGTGACCGAGGCTCACCGCCATGATGCAGCCGCCGAACCGCGGAGCGTCGGTGTGCCAGCCAATGCCCGCGTCGGCCGGGTAGTGCGTGACGATGCACTGGTCGAACCGCGTCCCGTCCGGACAGTGTGCCAGCCCCTTCTCCGCCAGCGCGATCAGCTCGTCCGGTAGCGGCGGCGCGGGGTCGAGGCGGCGGCCCGTGGACACATAGGCGTACCCGAACTGGGCGTAGCCGCGCCTGAGGAGCTGCCCCCGGAACCGGTCGTGCGTGTAGTCGAGCCCGCGGAGCCGGTCGAGCAGGATCTGCTGCTCGTCGGGGGAGAGAAACCCGGGAAGGTAGGTGAGCCCCTCGGGCGGTGCCGTCGTCGTGAGGATCATCGGTGTCACTCCTGGTTCGTGGTCGAGACCCGTCAACGTCTCCGCCAAACCCTGCCTGCATCCCTTCGCCGGGCCGCGCGGGCTCTCCGGCGTGCATTCCAGAAGAGAGTCGCGGAGCGGCGGAGACGGCCGCCCGCGCTCGAGAATTCCTGATCCGGGGCCGGCCTCACGGGAGCCGGCCCCAGCGTCCGTGCTACTGTGCCCGGGTGAGCGGCACGCGGTCGGACGGGTCGTCCTCGCGCCGCAGCTCCCCGAGCCGCTCGTCCACGTAGTACGCCGCGCCCCACAGGCGGACCGTCTGGAGCTGGCGGGGCATCGCAGCGCGGTCGTTGACGTACTCCATCGCCTCCTGCAGGAGCATGACCCCCCGCTGGAAGTCCTCCGCGCCGATGAACGCGAGCCCCACCCAGTCATCCTGACCGGGCCGTCGGGCGCGCAGCTCGCCTGCGTACCCCTCGTGCCCGCAGTGCTTGATGTACTCGCACACGCGGACCTCGAGGTCACCCCGCTCGATGCGGTGGATCCACGGCGGTTCCGTGGGTTTCGTCCTGAACTGGTTTGCAATCCATTGCAGCATAAAAACAGTGGGAACAGATATAGGAACGGCCCTTGCGGGCCGTGCCCGTCCCGCCCTTGACGCCCGTGATGCGCCGCCGGCGGGGGTGAGGCCGTCACTCATCCACCGTCATCGGGCGCGCGGCCCGGCTCTCCGCGACCGCCGCACGCCCCTTCTCCGTCAGCTCGATCAGGTAGTCGCTCTCACCGTCCATGAGCCGCTCCGGCAGGTCGGCCGTCGTGACGAGGCCGGCCTGCTTCAGATCCCACACCGCGTCGTCCATGAGCACCGCGGCCGAGTCGGACTCGTACTCGAGGCCGAACAGGGCTCGCAGTTCCGCCTCGGGGTCGGGGTTCGCGTTGTAGAACCGCGAGTATCGCACCTTCCCCTCGCGGCCCAGGATGTCCAGCAGGTGCGCGCGGGCCCGGTCGATGGGGCTCCGCGACGGCACTGCCGGTTCTATCGTCCCGCAGAACCGGAGGGGGGTGTCGATGATCGGAACGTCCGCGCCGGTCAGCCACGCCTCCCAGCCGGCCCTCTGTCCCTCGTCCGCGAACACCGGCTCGATCTCACCCGCCGCGACGTACTGCCGCAGGGCGTCCAGGAAGAGACGCTCGTAGAGCGGCGAACCGAACCCGTGCTCGGTTCCGGTCCCGTCGCGGACGCGCAAGCCCGCGTGGCTCGTCCCGATGTCCATGGCCTCGCGGAGCGTCGCCGTCGCGTCGTAGTCGCTCCCCGCCTTCAGGAACTCGATCAGCCACTCCGAGACTTCGTTTCGCCCGTGGTCGTTGGCGCTCATTTCGTTCTCCCCCCGTGTGTGCGATTCCGGTGTCGTGCTCACGCCCTTGCTGTCGGTGATCGAGTGGCCATGGGATCGCCCGACGCCGATCGTCCGGGCCGTCGAGCGCTCCTCCACTTCCCGCGCCCGGTGGGCGCAGTCCGGGCACCCGCCCGCCGACACAGATCTCCCGACGGAGTGCGACGACCCGCCGTCCGGGCCGGCGCGCGTGTCCGCGAGTCCCGTGGTCCGGGAGCAGCCTTCACTTTCTGTTCGCGAGACCGTGGCCTCCTCGGACCCTCCCCGTGCCGCGCCCGCGCCTGTGCGGAACGCGAGGGTTCCGCCCGCCGAGAGCCGGCCCGGGCCGTCGTGCCCGTCGGGCTCTGGTGCGCCGAGGGACTGGTTGCCGAGTAGGAATGTGATCCGAAACCGCCGCAGCGCGCGGCGCTTCACCTCGGGATCGGTCGCCCGCTCGAACTCGTCGGCGTGACGCCGCAGCTCCTCCAGCAGACTCTGCATGCCGGTCATGGTCAACGTCTCCCTAGGGTGTCTGAATCCGGAATCATGAGCACGTAGTCGTCGTCGTAGAACCCGATCTTTGCCTTCCCGCCGACCCGCTTCCGCCAGTGCTTGAGCACGAGCAGCGGGTTGTCCTCGAGCCGGGCCCGGTACAGCTCCAGCAGCTTCCCGATCGCCTCGTCCATGGACACCATCTCGCCGTCCTGGAAGTCCATATCGCTTTCCTCCACTCGACCGGTTTCCCGCCGCGCCAGCGGCTCGCCCCGACCAGGGGCGACGGGCTGCCGGGGGTCACGCCCCCGGCCCGTCTGGGTGTTCTGGAACGCGGAGTGCATCGCCCGACCCTGGCAGGGAACGCGAGCGACAGCGAGCCCCCGCCACCTACGAAAACAGCCAGACGGGCCGGGGGCCGAGTCCCGCAGGGCGAGAGACCCCGGCAGCCCGGATATCTCCTGTCCCCGTCAGCACTTCCGTCCCGATGCGGTTCTCCTCCCCGCACTCCTCCCCGTCACACCTCCGCGGGGGCGGGGGCCGGGGTGAGCAGGAGGGGCAGCGGCTCCTCCCGGTCGGACGCCCAGAACACGTTCTCCCGCAGGAACCGGCCGGACGGGTCGATGTCGCCCCGCGACACCAGCCGCCACGCGGCCGCGCCCGGCTTGCCCGCCAGCGCGCGGCGGAGTCCCTCCCGCCACCCGGGGTTCGGGCACACGGCGACCACCCGGACCTGGGCGACGGGCGCGTCCGGGAACAGCGCCTGGTGCAGTTTCTTCTCGACCAGGTGGAAGTACCCGGGGGATTTCTTCGCCGCGACCCGGCCGGGTGAGTCGCTCCCGGTCTCGTGCTCCCACAGGTGCAGGCACCGCGCGCCGCCGGCCCGGAGGACGGTGGCGAAGTCCGGGTTGCAGACCATCCGCCCGCCCTTCTTCCCGTCGCCGACCTCCGTCAGCAACTTCCGCCGGGCCGCGGGCGGATCCTCCGGGTTCAGGTGGTCGTGCTCCAGGACCAGCCGGACCAGTTCCACGGCCGACTGCGCCGCGAACGCCTTCTCCAGGTCGAGCGTGATCCGCGTGACACCCAGGTAGTGGGTGAAGTCCTGCGGGTTGCGCGTCGGCGGCGGGCAGTCGAGCAGCCACCGCATCTCCCCCGTCTGCGCCGCCAGGAGGCAGCAGCCCGACTCGTTCGGCACGTAGACTGGGGCCGTCTGCAGGACGTACTCGTTGGGCTTGATCGCGATCCGGTCGATCCACCCCCGCGCCACAAGGTCGCGGAGTATCTCCCGCGCCTCCGCCCCGTCCCGGTCGCGGGGGAAGAACTCGGACTGGACGATCCGCCGGTTGGTGTACTTCCGCGTCCGCGTGTGCTTGAGGACGGCGAGCTTCTTCTCCGACTG
>CAZBXY010000123.1:0-21400 GCA_964495365.1 uncultured Frigoriglobus sp.
CACGGCCGGGGCGCTGGCCGACGACCTGGAGCGGTTCCTCGACGGGCGCCCGATCGCGGCCCGCGCGCAGACCGTCCGCGAGCGGGTCCGCGGGTGGGCACGCCGGCGCCGGGAGTTCCTGTTCCTGGCCGCGGCGGCGCTGCTGGTCGTGGGCGCGGGGCTGGTGGCGCTGATCTGGTTGCCCCGACCGGTTCCGCCCCGACCCGACCCCGACCCCGACCCGGGCGCGAACCTCCCGCCCGACCTCCAGCTCGTGCCGCCCAACGCGTTTCTGTTTGCGACCGTGCGCGCGGCCGACTTGTGGAACAACCCGGCCGCCGGCGAATTGTACGAACACATGGTCCAGATCCGCGCGCTCCGGGATTCGCTGGACAAATTGGCCCAAAACATCGAGCGCGAGACCACGCTCCACCCGACCAACATCGAGCGGGTCACGTTCGTGGTGGAGAACGAGGGCGCGCGGGGGCCGGTGTTCATATTCTTCACCGCCCGCCCCTACTCGCGCGACCAGCTCCACACCGGGCTCGTCAACGGCGGCCGGCACCTCCCGCAGACGACCGGCGACCGGACGGTGTACGTCTCCGTTCAGCAGTCCGATAACGCGTTCCTGCCGATCAGCGACCGCGTGCTGGTGATCGGCGAGACCGAAGCCGTGTGGGCGCTGGCGACCCGCACCGCCGGCGACCGCGGGGCGCTCACGCCCGTCCTGGAGCGGGCGGCCGCCGGGCACACCGTCGTTGTCGGGGTCCGGCCGACGCGCGGGCTGACCCGCGACGTCCTGGGCCGCATCGGGCTGGCGCCCCGCCCGGAACCGGTGCTGGCCCTGGACGCCGTCGGGCTGACCGTTGATGTGAGTTCCCCGACCGGACCGAACGGTACGGTGCGGATCGACCTCGCCGCGTCGGCCATCTTCCCGACCGCCGAGCAGGCGGACGAGGCCCGGCCGCACCTGCCCGCGGTCGTCCGCGCGATGCTCGCGCAGACGGCGACCGACCCGGACTTCCGCATCATCACCCGGGCGCTGGCGCCGTTCTTCGCCGCGGCGCGGGCGGCCCCCTGGGAGCGCGACCGCGACACCCTCCGCGCCCGGGTGCAGGTCGGGGTCGAACTGGCGGAGGTCAAGGCCGGGCTGAGTGAGGGGATGCGGCAGGGGCAAGACGTGTCGAACATGTGGGCGATCGCCCGGGCGCTCCAGCAGTACCACGACAAGCACGGGCGGTACCCGCCGGCCGTGGTGACCGACGCCGACGGGCGCCCGCTCTATAGCTGGCGCGTCCTGATCCTGCCGTACCTCAACGAGCCCGACCTCTACCGGCGGTTCCACCTGAACCGGGCGTGGGACCACCCCACGAACCGCCCGCTGCTCGACCAGATGCCGGCCGTGTTCGCCCCCGCGGGCGCCGGGCCGCGCGGGACCGTCACCCATTATCAGGTGCTGACCGGGGACGGCGGGCTGTTCGACACACCGGACGGCCGCAAACAGGCCGACATCACCGACGGCACCGCGAACACGATCCTGTTCGTCGAAGCGGCCGAACCGGTCGCCTGGACCCGGCCGCTCGACGTGATCTACGCGGATCCGGCGCGCCCGCCGGCGCTGGGCCGACCACACACGCCCGCGTTCGGGCTGGCGTTCGCTGGCGGGTCAGCGCGCCTCGTCCCGCATGAGAGCCTCTCCCCCGCGCGCCTGCGCGGCCTGTTCACCCGCGCCGGCGGCGAGCGGGTCGCCCCGCCGTAACTATCACCGCTTTCGGCCGGATTGCGCTTCACCTCACGATCCCTTCGGGTACAATTCAAGACAAAATGTCTGGTTCGGTATTGTGGTGTGGGCCTCGGGCCTGCATCGCCTCAACCGTGCAGGAAGTTCCGCGGATCGTCCTTGAACGCACGCGCGATGCAGGCCCGAGGCCCACACCACAAATCGGCGCCCACCAGGTTCCTGTAACGGAGGAGCCGCGATGAGTACCACAAGAGGCGCGCGGGCCGGGGTCGGCGGGCTGCTGGGCGGGCTGGTGCTGGCGCTGGCGGTCCCGGCGCCCGGCGCGCAGCCGCCCGCCAAGGCCGAGCCGGAGGAGCCGAAACGGCTCAACAAGCAGATCGAAGAGGCGATCGACTGGTACGACGTGATCCCGGAACCCGGGGTCGCGGCCCTCAAGCCGGTCGCGGTGCTGCGGTGGCGCAACGTGGTCCGCGGGCAGGAGGGCGAGGCCATGATGGTCGTTTGGCCCCACAACGGCCGCCCGGTGGCCGTCGCGAGCATCTTCCCCTGGCAAGGGAAAATGTGCCACGAGTTCGATTCCCTGTCGCCCGAGAGCAAGCTGACTGCCCGCGACAAGGATAAGGTGATCTGGGCGCCCGAGGCGGCCGGGGTGGAGTTCAAGCCGGCGCCGAAGGCCCCGCCGCCGGCGAAAACGGCGCCCGAGCGGCTCCGGCAGATGAAGGCGATCGCCGAGGGCTTCAAGGCGACGATGACGGGGTGGTCGGCCGACGACTCGGACCAGGAGGCGCTGCGCCTGCTCCCGCGCCCGCTGCACCGCTACGACCTTGCGGGCGCCAAGGACCCCGACCCGAAGCTGCTCGACGGCGCCCTCTTCGCCTACGTCCAGGGCACCGACCCCGAGGTGGTGCTGGTCCTCGAAGCGATCGGCACCGCCGAGAAGGCCGAGTGGCAGTGCGCCTTCGTCCGGGCGACGTCGGGCGGGCTGGAGGTGAAGTTCGGCGCCGAGGTGGTGTGGACCGCCAAGAAGCACCCGGCCAACCGCAACCCCAAGCTCCCGCATTTCGTCATGCAGCGGGTTCTCGACAAGTAACGGCTGACGGATCCTCTTCTGGAAGCGAGGTGAGACCGTGACGCATCCAGCCATTCGGATTCTGGTCGGCGCCGGGCTGATGATCGCGGCGCTGGGCGTCGGGTCGGCCGAACCGCCGGCGAACAAGGACGACCCCGCCAAGGGGGCCGCGCCGGACGCCGACGAGGAGCACCGCCGCGCGGCGGAGAAGGTGGTCGGTGGGATCGAACTCGAAGCCCTGAGCGGCGACACGTGGGTCAAGGTCAAGCGGATCGAGAAGCCGCTCTTGTACCACGGCGACCCGACCCGGGCCAACGACCGCGGGAGCGTCTGGGCGTGGGGCGAAAAGGGGCGGCCCGTCGCCCTGATCGAACTCTATCAGAACGTGACCAACCGGACCGTGTGGGTCTACGCCATTTGCAACACGTCCGGGGGTAAGGTCCGGGCGAAACGCGAGGGCGAGGCGTGGTGGAAAGAAAACCACTCCGCGTCCGAGTTGAAGGACGTTCCCGGCGCCCCGGCCCCGGCGGCGGACGCCCCGCAGCGCCAGCGGCAGCTCAAGCAACTGGCCGGGAAGTTCACGGGGCACGAGTTTTGGGATCCGAACAACTCGCGGTTCGAGCTGCGCCGGCTCGACCGGCCCCTCCACACCTACCGCGACGAAGCCGCCGGAATCCTCGACGGCGCGCTGTACACGCTGGCGAACGGCACGAACCCGGAGATCATGCTGTTCGTCGAGGCCCGGGCGAACCCGAACGACGGCGCGAAGCCGGTCTGGCAGTTCACGGTCGGGCGCCTGGCCCACGCGGAGTTGCACCTGTTGTACGACGAAAAAGAGGTGTTCGAGGCGCCGCGCGCGGACCGGGCGCGGCTGTCCGCCGTGGACAAGCCGTACTGGCTCGGGTTCATCGACACCGCCGGGATCAAGCCGGAAAAGTAGCCGGGCCGCGGCTACTTGCCCAGGTCGATCTTGTGCGACCCGCTGTTGTACGGGCCGTCGCGGCGCCCGCGGGCGACGAACCCGTCGAAGGCGGCGACCTTCTGGCCGTCGAGCGTGATCGTCGTTTCCGCGGAGGTGAGCCGGAGCAGCCCGTACCGCCAGGTCTCCGCGTCGGCCTCGAAGAGGAGGCCGACCTCGGGGTTGGTGCCGTTGGCCAGCGCGAAGATGGCGCCGTCCACGATCTTCTCGGGTTCCGACTGGTAGCGGTCGATGGGTTGCGCGATCAGCCGGCACTCGATCGTCTCGTTGTTGAACACCTCCTTCGCGCCGAACCGCCGCGCCAGGTGCCGCATCTGGGTCAGGCGCGCGGGCGCGGTGGCCGCCGGCTTCGGCGCGTCGGGCAGAGGCTTCAGTTCCAGCCCCGACGCCGTGGCGTCCCACTGTACGTCCTCGGTCTTGTGCTTCAGCGCGAACTTGGTCGCGGTCAGTGAGAGGAACTCGTAGGACAGGACGTGCGCCCCGGTCGGGCCGCGGTAGATCTCCAGCGTGACGAGCGCCGTCGGCCGCCCCTCGGCCCCCAGCCGCCAGACGCCGGCGTCCAACATGACGTTGTTCGTGGGCACGTTGTTGATGCCGACCCCGCCGCGGGTCGGGTCGCTGTACCGCAGGAGCGGCTCGCGGGCGACTGCCAGCGCCTTCGGTTTCGCCCCCGCAGACTTCCCCTCGAGGCTCTCGACGGCCGCCTGCATGAGGTCCAGCCGCTTCTTCGCCCGCGGGTCGGCGTCTTCGGCCGGTGCTGCGGGGACCGCGACCGCGAACACCCCGAGCACGATCCAGCCGAGCGCCCGGCGCCGGCCGACGGGAGAAATCGTCATGGTCTCGGACCCTCACGGGTGGTAACTGTTGTCAGCCTTTGATTGTTCCGGGGCCGGCGGGCGCGAACCGGGTGTTCGTCGGTCACGGGGCCTTGGGCGGCGGCGTGATTTCGCCGGCGTAGCGCGTCGTGTAGGCGCGGGTGTGCGGGTCGTCGCGGCCCTCGTTGTAGGCCGGGACGCGCCAGATCTCCTTGTCGCCGTGCTTCAACCCGATCTCGCGGTTGGTGAACTGGACCGGCGCGAACCGCCACTCGCGGCCCTTGTCGGTGCGGTGGCACTCGACGGCGACGATCAGCTCCGGGTCGGTGCCCTTCGTCCAGACCCAGGCGAACAGCGCGCCGTCGATCACCGGCCCTTCGGTGGGCTGGTAGCGGTAGATCGGCTGGGGGAGCAGGCGGAGTTCCCACTCCCCGTCGGCCTTCATGTGTACCTTGAACTCGCGGCCGATGGCCCGCATCTGGGGCAGCCGGTCGGCGGCGGTCGCGGCCGGGGCGCCGTCGAGCTTCTTGAACTCGATCCCCTTCTCGGGCGCCCAGGTGTACTTCGCGGTCATCCGTGCCGGGCCGAGCGGGTCGGGCGAGAGAGAGTGGAACTCGTGGTACGACGAGCGGGTGGGCGTCCCCGGGCCGGAGAGGACGCACCCGATGACGTGGGGCCGGCCCTTGGCCGTCCAGACGAACACGTCGCCCGACCAGTCGTTGTCCTGGGACCAACTGAACACCGGTTTCGGCTCGAAGGTGAGCGGAACCTTCTGGTCCTTGTCGAGGAAGAACTCGTACTTCTTGGCGGCCAGTTGGTACTGTTCGCGGAGCGGGTTGGGGGCTTCCTTGTCGCGCGCCGGGGGTTCGTCCGCCAACAGCACGATCCCGGAGCCGAGTACGAACAGCAGTGCCGAAACCTTCATGAGCGGGTCTCCGGTTCGGGCCGGGCGCAACCTTCTTCTGTGGTTGGCCGCTGGTAGTGAGCCCGCTGGTAGTGAGCCCGCTGGTAGTGAGCCGCGACCGGCAGGGAGCGGGCCTGATACCTTCGCGTAAAGTGGCTGCCCCACTCCCTGCCGGTCGCGGCTCACTACCAATACGACATTACCAACGAGTTCCAGTAACAGGGCTGCTACAGAAAACCATTCACGATCACGTAATTCACTTGCCCCACAGGGGGACCTGGGCGGCGCGGGCGCCGTCGCGGTGCAGGCGCTTGTTCGCCTTCTTGCCGGGCGGCTCGCCGCCCTGCTCCGGCGGCAGGAACGCGTTCTGCAACTCGTGGCCGACCCCGTCGCCGTCGTCGTCGAGTTGGGCGTGCTCGGTCGCCGCCAGTTCCGCGGTCGCGTAGTTCTGCGCGATCTCCTTCGCCGTCACCACGTACAGGTCGAACAGGGTCAGTTTGCCGTCCTTGTCGGTGTCGTGCTCGGCCAGTTCCAGCCCGGCCGCCAGCACCCGCGCGAACACAGACGGGAACGTCGTCTCGTTGGTCTCCGCGTCGGCCTCCGTCGCGGTGATCACGACGCGGTCGCGCTTCGCGAGCGGCGCCACGAAGTAGCCGCTGAGTGAGGCCGTTAGCACGAACACCTGTTCCTTGCAGGTGATGTCGGCGAACAGCTTACCGAACTCCACAGCGCTGAGGTCCGGGCCGGGCAGGCACCAGTACGCCTGTTTACCATCGTGGTGGCCGTGGCCCAAACAGATGACCCACAGCCCGTCCTCCGGGCGCAGGGTCTTGCGGATCTCGGCGACCGCGGCGGCGACCGCGTCCTTCGTGGCCGGCCCGGTCGCGCCCGGTTGGTCTTTGGGCGGCTCGGCGCCGAACAGCACGTGCTGGCGCTCCGGCGGGATGCCGGCGGTTTTGGTCAAGCCCTCGCCGAGTTTGGTCACGGTCTCGGCGAACGACTTCGCGTGCGCCGCGTCGCCCGGGTGACCGCAGAGGATGAGCGCGTGGCGCCGGGGGAGGACGGCTTTCTCTGCGACCGGGCGCGGGGCCGGCGCCTCGTCCGCACCGCTCAGCGCCCCGATCGACGGAACCAGCACGAGAGCGCCCGCGGCCCAAAGCAGCGGGGTGAAGGACGACATCTCACTTCTCCTTAACGGGGACGATCTCGCCCCACGGCGTCTTGGGGGTCACGCGCACGCGGGCGAGCAACTTGCCCTCGGGGTCCACAACCTTGTCGGCAAAGAGCCGGTAGAGATGTTGTGGGTCGTTGTTGAAGCCGTTGCTGCCGTCACGCACTCGCGCCCACACTTCCTGGTCGTTGCGCCGGACGTGGAGACTGCGATCCGAGAACCGGCCGCAGGTGTACTCCCAGCGCAGCTTGCCGTCGGTCTCTTTCGCCTCGATGAGGAGCAACACCTCCGGGTCCGTGCCCTCGGTCGAGATCAGCACGAACAGGGCGCCGTCGATCACGCCGGTTTTGGCCGCCGGGTAGCGGTAGAGCGGGGTCGGCAACAGCCGCAGTTCCAGCCGGTTCTTCTCGTCGTTGACGCTGTGCGCGGTGAACTCCGCGGCGAGCTTCCTCATCTGGATCAGCCGCGCCGCGGCGGTCTCGGCCGGCGCCGGCGCGCCGGTCAGTTCCTTCCGCGCCAGCCCCGCTTCCGGTTTCCACTCGTTCAGCACGCCTTGGGGCCGGGTTACGAGCAACTTCTCGCTGTCGAGCGCGTGGAACTCGTGGATGACCTGCCGGCCCTTCGGCTTGTCGTGCGGCTGGGAGAAGATGCTCGCCAGCGCCGCCGGGCGCCCGTCCCGCAGCCACACGAACACGACCCCCTGTTGAAGCCCCTCCCGCGTCGGGTTGGACCATTCAAAAATCGGCTCGGCCTTCAGTTCCAGCGCCTTCTTCGGGGCGGTCTCGACCGCGATCGAGTAATCGGACGCCTCCTTCACGTAAACCGGGAGCATCTTCTTCGCCAGGTCACTGGTCGAAGGGTCAGCGCCCGGCACCAGAAGCAAGCAGAACAGCACCACGATCGGCTCTCCTGTTCGGAACACTTGGGCCGTTACGGAACCTGACCGGGGCGCGGCACCAGGTCCGGCACCTCGGGCGGTTCGGGTTCGGGCGGCGGTTCCAGGGGCAGCGTTCCGGCTTCGGGCGAGAACGCGGCCGTTGCGACGAGATCTTTGGGCAGCACGCGCTCGGCGATCAGGTTCCCGCTCGGCAGCGAGCGCCAGACGACCCGCCCGTTCCACCCGCCGATGACGAGCGTGTCGCCGCTGGGCGTGAACCGTGCCGCCCCGACCGGGGCCGGCGCCGGGTAGCTCGCGAGCTTCCGCCGGTCGGCGATCGACCAGCACTCGACCCACCCGGTTTCGGCGAGCCACGACCCGAACGACACCACGACGGCCCGACCGTCGGGCGAACAGGCGATGCTGTTGGCTGGCCCATCGACGGACCAGCTCGCCACCGCCGCCAGTGTGTGCGGGTCGCGCACGGTGATCGTGCCCGCGGCCTCCAGAACCAGGAGTTTGGTTCCGTCCGGGGTGTGGGCGACGGCCCGCGCCGCGGAGTCGGTCTGTGCGGTCGCGACGAGGTCACCCGCGGCGTTCCACGTCCGCACGAGCGGCCCGGGGCCGGCGGTGGCGAGGTGCCGCCCGTCCGGCGCGAACGACAGCGCGAGCGGGCGCCCGGGGCCGAGTACGCGCGAAGACCCGTCCGGTCGGCGCAGAACGAGTTCGTTGTCGCGCGCCGACACCCGCAGCACGCCGCCCGGGGCGGTCGCGGTCGCCCAGGCGCGGGGTTCGGTCGCCTTCTTGGGTTGCGGGCGCGGCGCGGGCGACTCCCGGCACGGCCCCTCGACCACGACGGGCGCGGGCGGCGGTTCGGGTTCGTCCGGCGAAGCGGCCCGTAGCGCCGGGCGCGTTACCAGCCCCGCAATGACCACGATCCGCAGAACGGCCCGCCCTCGGAGCCGGCTCGGGCGGTCGGCGCCGATCATCGCGGCCAGCCGCCGGCGGAGGAGCGTGGCGCTGCGGCTGGCGGCGCAGGCGCCCGGCGGCAGGCACGGGCGGCGCAGTTCGGCCTCGTAATCGACGGTCGCCAGGAGCGCCTCCGCGTACCGCCGGGGCGACGCGGCCAGACCGCCGACCACCCACGTGTCGCAGCACTCCTCCTCGGCCACCTCGATCCCGCGCCGGGCGAGCCAGACCGCGGGGTGCCACCAGTACAGGCCGGTGGCGACGAACTCCAGCACGCGCACCCAGTGGTCGCGGCGCAGGAAGTGGGCCAGTTCGTGGGCCAAGAGCGTGTCGCGGGCCTCGGTCGAGAGCCGGGCCAGGAGGTCGCGCGGGAACAGCACGACCGCGCCGCGGCCCCAGCCCCACAACATCGGCGAGCCGATCCCGGTGGCGACCTTCACGCCCGGCGGGTTGGTGATCCCGAGCGCCAGGGCGAGGCGGCTCACGGCCTCACTGACTTCCGCCGGCGCGTCTGCGGCGGCCGCAACCCGGCGCCGGAACCGGACGATCCGCCGGCCCTGCCAGACGAACCACCCGACCGCGCCGGCGCCCCACACGACGACCGCCCACTCGGCCGCCCCGCTCGGCCGGTAGCGGTCCCACAGCGCGGGCGCTGCGACGGCCGCCCGGGGCGCGGAGCCGGTCGGCTCGGGCGCGAACGGCGAGTGGTGGAGGACGTAATCGGCGAGCGGTTCGGCCGGTTGTGCGTTCCACGACGCCGGGAGCACGGGCAGCGGGACGCTAAACAGCGGGGGCGTGACGAGCTTCAGGAGTACGACCACCCACGCCGCGTGCCGCACGGCGGGCGAGCGGCACACGTACCCGACCGCCAGCACCACCAGCGCCAGGAGCGCGGCGACCGCGGCGTTGCCGAGCATCGCTTGAACCACGGTCACGACCGACCCTCCCGCCGATCACAACGAGTACCGGAACGAACTGTGCACAGGTTTCTCGTACCACAAGCCGGTTTGCGCCGAATCGGACGGATGTGTCGTCGGCTACCGGAAATTAAAGTACGGCTGCCTCGGGTCCGAGATCGTCTTGCCCGGGAGCCGGTTCGCCCGCCACACGTCCTTGTCCTTCAGAACGGCCCGCAGGGTGCAGCTCCCGTTGAACCGCGCGAAGGCGAACTGCCATTCGACACCGTCTTTGGTCTTGCGCGCCTCGATCATCAGGAACGCGTCGGGATCGATCCCCTTGGTAAAGGCGAACAGCGCCCCGTCCTCCACACCTTGGCCGGCGCTCTGGTAGCGGTGGGCCGGCGTCGCCAGCAGGCGCAGGTCTTCTTTCTGCTCCTTGTCGATCCCGTAATCGGCGCTCACGGTGAACTGTCCCGCCAGGGCGCGCATCTGGAGCAGTCGAGCCGACCCGGTCGCGCCCGGCTGCGGGGCGCCCGGCAGGGGCGCGAACTCGACGCCCGGCGCGGCCGGTTCCCAGACGACCTTCTCGCCCCGCGACAGGACCGGCCGGCCCGTCGAGAGCGACTGGATCTCCGTGTAAGTCGAGGTGGTCGCCGTGTAGATGCTGGTGACCGACGCCACGACCTCCGGGCGCCCCTCGTGCGTCCACACGTACACGTCGCCGTAGAACCGGCGCCCCAGGTGGTTGGTCCAGCGGAGCACCGGTTCCGGCTCCATCCGCAGCTTCTTGTCGGATTTTTCGAACTTGACGACGAACTCGCTCGCCAGCTTCTTCGCGGCGACGCTGGCCTGTTCCGCTTCGACCTTCGTGTCGGGCGCGGGCTTGTCCGGCTGACCGGGGCCGCCACCGAGCAGGAACAGAAGCACGAGCGGGGTGCCCACAGCAGAATCTCCTTCCGACCCTAGTTCTTGCGCTTGCCCTTACCGTCCCCGTCCATCTCGTCGAGCATCTTGCGGAGCGCCTCGCGGTCCTCCGGGGTCAACTTGGGCGAGCGGACGAGGTGCGTCAGCAGCGGGGCGAGGTCGCCGTCGTACAGTTCGTCGGCCGCGGCCTGGAGCCGCTTGCCGGCCAGTTCGTCCCGCTTCAGGACGGCCCGGTAGTGGTGGGGCCACTTGGTCCGGTCGCGGGCCACGCACCCCTCTTCTTCCAGCCGGTCGAGCAGCTTCCGCACCGTCGCCAATAGCGCCGACGCGGTGTTCCCGTAGAGCGCTTCGGTCAGCTCCTGCACCGTCGCCGAGGGGCGCGCCCAAAGCTCGTTGAGCAACGACAGTTCCGTCTCGGTAATTTCCCGCGCCGCCCTTCCCATTTCGGTTGGCTCCTGTTCGACGATCCCGCGTGTATCGCGTTTCACCCGCCGCGCTCGACCCGCACGCCGGCGGCGTGCGCCACGAGAGTAGCTAATCCCTGGCCGCCGCGTCGGCGGTCGCCCACTCCAGAATAACGTATCGCCCCTGCGGCCCGCGAATCTTGTCGGTTTTTCCGTAGCGCGCTCGGCTCGCGTGCCCTACGAGGCGCCTCATGCCAGCCCGAGCCACCGCCGCAAGAACCATTCCGCCGCCAGCACCCCCAACAACAACCCCAGGAGCCACTCGCGGCTCCAGAGCGGGGTGTGGCGCACGGTCTGCGGCCCGCCCGGGATCGACAGTCCCTTCAATGCCTCCGCGAGCGCGCCGGCGTCGGCGAACTCGCGCCCGCTGGCGGCCCGGGCCAGCGCCGAGAGGAACTCGCGGTCCGGTAGCGGGTTCTGCTGCTCATGCGGGTCGCTGAGGATCTGCACGTCGAGCGACCCGCTGTCGATCTGCGTCTGCCCCTCGTAGGCGGTCAGTTCCAGTTTGAACGCCAGCCCCGCCGACCCCTCGGTGAGCGCCTCAGCCAGCGGCAGCGCCAGCGTGTGTTCCTTCGTTGCGGGGTCCGTGTGCAGAACGATCTCGTCGCCCCACGCCGCGAGCGCGCCGGAGCTGCCCGACTTCCGTGGGCGCCCGACGGGCCACTTGATCGGGCAGTCCGGCAGTTTCGGGCCGTCGAGGTACTTGGGTTCGAGCATCACCTCCACCCGGTAGCGCCCGGTGCGGACGGCCGACTCGTCGAACGTGATCGCCGAGAGCGCGACCGTCTCGCCGGGCCGATAGTACCGCTTGTCGGTGCCCGCCACCAGCCGCCGGCGGCCGATCGCGGATTCCTCGGTCAGCCAGTAGACCAGGTTGCGGGCGAACCGGGCGAAGTGCCGGTTGTCGCCGGCCTCGCCCCACCGGCGCGCGAACTGCGGCGCCCACGAGGCCGAGAGCGGCGCGGCCAGGGCCATTGTGCGCCCGCGGCCGTACGCGCCGACCGCCAGGAGCGGCGCCCCCGACCCGGTGCCCGCTTTCTGCGCACCCAGGAGCGTGCCCGACTGCGGCTTCACCCGGGTCCAGTTGTTGCGCCCGGCGGACTCGGGCAGCGCCCGGACGGCGGCGCGCGTCGCCCGCTCGTCCTCGAACAGGCGCCACACCGGGTGCAGGTCGGCCCCGGTCGGCTCCAGAACGGTCGGCGCCGGTTCCCAGTCGGGCGCACTCAAGAACTCGACCGGCAGCATCCGCTCGACCGCGGTGCCGGTCCACTCGCCGCCTCCGAAGGCCCGCGGCCCACCCGCCATGAGTAGCCCGCCGCCGCGCTTGCCGATCCACTCCTCGACCCACCCCAAAACCTCGTCGGAGAGCGCCGCGCGCGGAACGTTCGACAGCACGAGCGCGTCGTAGGCGAGTAGCTCGGCCGCGGTCTTCGGGAACGCCGGACCGAGGTGGGCTGTCTCGCGCGTCAGCACGCGCCGCGGTTCGCCGGAGGCGGTGACGTGGTAAACGGTACACTGCACGTCCGGGTCGGCGATCAGGGCATCGCGGAACGGGGCGTAAGGGGCGTCCGCGTCGTCGCCCGCTTCCCCGGGGCGCGGTTGATTGGGCCGTTCGAGGCCCGGGTACTCGGAGCCGTCGAGCAGCAGCACGCGGATCTTCGTGCGGTCGAGTTCGATTTCCAGCGGGAAGTCGTTATTTGATTCGGTCTGGTCGCCCGACGGTGGAACGACGCGGAGCCGCAGCCGTTTGAAGTCCGGTTCCATCCGAAACGCCACCGTCAGGGGCTGCACGCCGTCGCGGAGCGTGACCGGGAGCGTCGTCAGGGTGCGGCGGACGGTGCCGTTCTCGCCGAGTACCTGAAGCTGGAGTTCCGACCGGCGCCCGGCGAACCCGAACGACCGCAGGAACACATCGACCGTTACTTGCGCCTGTTTGCGGGCCTTCGCCGGCGAAACGGCCGCGACGAGCGCGACATCGCCCCCCGCGGCGGCTCGGCCGATCGGGACGACATGCACCGGCACGCGCGCCTTGCGCCACGGAGCGATCAGGTCTTCCAGTTTGTCCGCGTCGCGCACCCTGCCGTCGGAAACCACCACGACCGCGGCCGGCGCCTCGCGCCCGAGCCGGCCCCACAGTTGACGGAACGCGCTACCGAGCTGCGAATCGGCGTCGTTCGGCGGGAGCAACTCGCCCTCGCGGAACGCGGCGTGGTCCACCGAGACGAGCCGCTCGCCGAACCGGTGGACGCGAACGTCCGCGTGCCCGTCCTGCTTCTGGAGCGCCTCGCGCAAAAGCGCGGTGGCCTCCTGCCAACGGGACTCGGGCGCGCCGAGCTTCATGCTCTGCGAGGCGTCGAGCAGGACGTGAACCTCGGCCCGGTGCGCGGGCGCGGGTATGACCGCGACGTGAACCGGGTTCAGCACGATCGCCGCGAGCACAATGACCGCGCCGACCCGACACGCCCACAGCGCCCAGTGCCGCGAGCGGGTCTGCGCCGGCGCGGCGCGCAAACTGACCAAAATCACGACGAGAAGGGCGCCCGCCAGCCACGGCAGCACCCCCCACGCCGGTCGAACGTCCCAGTTCGGGTCCGGGAACAGTGTCACTTGCCCCCTCCTGCCGACAGCGCGCGAATGAACCGCTCGACCAGATCCTTGTACTCCGGGGGCACGGCCTCGGTGCCGGTCGCGGCCCGGTCGTGGGCGACGAACTCCTGGAGCTTCGCCACGAGCGCGGTGTGAACGGCCCCGATGCTCCGCTGGAACGTCGCGACGTTCCCGCCGGCCAGCGCCTTGCGAACGTCGTCGCTGGCGAGGTGCCCCAGTCCGGCGGCGTCCAGGCGCTCGAGGAACTCGGCGCCCTGCTGCCGGAGCCGGCGCCAGTCGGCCGCGTCGTCGGCGGTGCCGGCCCGCTGTTCGAGGTCGTTGGCCTCGCGCTCCAGTTTGGAAATCTCCTCCAGCCGCGGCGCGACCGTCTCGCGGTACGCCTGGTCGAGCTTCTGCCCGAGCGCGGCGAACCGGGCGGCGAGGTCCTGGCGCTCGGCCTTGTCGTTGCCCGCGCCGGGGGCTTCGAACCGTTCGATCGCCTTATTGAGATCTTCCTGTTTCAGGATCCCACCGGCCTTGCGGGCGGCCTCGGCGTCGGCCGCGACGGTGGACCCGGCCAGGTTCTCCAGCACGTCCTTGAGGGTTCGCGCCTGCTCGGCCGCGCCGCCCAGTCCGGGCCTCTTCTCGTCGCCCGCCCCGCCGGGGCCGAGCGCGTTCTTCTGCTCGGCCGGGGCCGCCATCGCCGCGATCTCGTTGGCGAGGTCGCGGGCCGCGGCGAGTTGCTGCGCGGCCTCCTCGGTGGCCAGCGCCGCGACCTGCTTCGCCGCCGCGCGGAACTGTTCGCGCGCCCGGTCCACGTCCTTGCGGGCCGCGGGCCGGTCGCCCTTACCGAGCGCGTCGGCGGCCTCGTTGGCGGCCTTGGCGGCATCGGCGATCCGCGCCTTGGCCAGCCCGGTCAGCCCCTTCGCATTCTCCGCGATCTTGTCGAGCGCGGTCGCCCGCCCGGCGATGTCGTCCTGCTTTTCCTGGACCGCGTCCTCGGCGCCCTTGCCGTTCTTCGGCCTGGGCATCGGGTCGTCGCCGCCCATCGGCGGCTTCTTGGGGTCGCCCATCCCATCGCCGGCGATGTCCCGGGCGACCGCGTCCTCGTCGTCGGCGAGCCTGGCCAGTTCCGCGGCGAGCTGCGCGAGCGTCTCGGCCTGGTCCCGCTGGCGGAGCTTCTGCCGCTGGAGCCGGTCGAACGCCCGCGCCTGCGCCCGGACCTTCGGCGGCTGTTTCAGGAGCGACCGTGTGGCCGTGTCGCGGGCCTCCATCAGGTACCGCAGGGCGTCGCGCTGCTGGTTGATCGCGGTGGCGAACTTCGCCCCGTTCAGCGAATCCACCGCCGACAGCATCGCCTCTTCGGCCTGGGCCAGGACCGCGGCCCCGTCCACGCCGAGGTTCCCGAGGAACTCGGCCAGTTCGTGCGTCTGGGTGGCCAGCTTGTTCTCGAACGCCGCGATCCGCTCCACCTGCGCGAGGTCGAGGCGCACCTTCGCGCGGGCCTCGAGCCGGATCGTCTGGTTCAGGTTGAACCGCTGCCGGGCGATGGCCTCGTCGAGGGCGATCAGATCGCGCCGCGGGCCGCCGTCGGGGTCCTCGTCGGCCGCGTCCACGAGCCGGTAGGAGCGCAGGAACGGGCGGATGTCGATGAACCGCAGCTCGGTCGTGGTGCGTTGCGGGGCGTCGGGGCGCCCGTCCTCGGCAAAGGCGTAGTACGCGACGCAGTCCTTTTGCGTCAGCAGGAACTGTTCGAGCGCGAGCAGCTGCTCGACCTTCGCCTCGTGCTGGTTCGGCTGGTGTACGTCGAACAGGATCAGCGTGCGTTCTTCCTCGTTGTTGACCTGGAAGACGATGCCGACTTTGGTGAGGCCGAAGTCGTCGCGGGCGCGGGCGCGGAACAGGATCTCGGCAAGCGTGTGGACCTCCAGCGCCTCGCCGGGCGCGTCGAACCAGACCGCCGGCGGCTGGTCGGCGGTGACCCGGACCCGGTGCCGGTTCGGAGCCAGCGGCATGTTGTCGGCGTCGCGGGCCGTGACGGTGTACTCCAGGTCGGCGTCGAGTTTCAGTTCGGCCGAAACGAACCGGTCCCGCACGGTCATTTCGACGCGCCGCGGCGCCTCTTTGGGTTTGGCCGGGTTCTTGATGACCAGCGTCGCGCTTGTCGGCGCGCGGTCGAGTTCGAACCGGAGCCGGGCCGTACTCCCCTGCACCGCGGAGAAGTTCCCGCTGTCGGTGGCCGCGACCGGCACCCCGGTGTAGGCCGGCGCGGTGACCTCGACCCGGGCGCCGAGGAGCTTCAGCGCGTGCCTCACGACGATCTGCTTGACGGGCGTGCGCTCCGGGCCGGCGGCGACGAAGTACTCGGTCGTCTCGCGGAGCCTGGGCAGCCGCGCGGTGTATTCTCCGTTCACCGCGTCCATCGTTTCCTGCCGCCACTCGGTCTCGCCGACCTCGCGCGTGTGGAGCACCACTGACGGGCGAGCCCGGCCGGACATCGTCGCCCGGAGTTCCACGTCGGTGTTCTCGTCCACGGTGTCGGCCGAAGCCGTGACCGCGAGGTTCGTGTACGGGGCCGGCGCCAGCGCCACCCGTGACACCGCGGTGCGCCATTCGGGCACCGTCGCGGCGACCGCAGCCACCGCGGCCACGGCAGCCACCGCCAGCACGCCCAGCGCGAACACCGGGCGCACCGGCAGCGCGGCCTGGAACGGCAGCGGCCTCACCTTCTCCGCGGTCTCCTCTTCGAGGGCCGCGACCAGCCCGGGGATCACGCCCTCGCGGGCCAGCTCTTCCGCGGACCGCGCGCCGTGCTCGGTGGCGGTGCGGAGCCGCTGCCCGAGCCGCGGGAACAGCCCTTCGAGTTCGGCCGCGACCCGCGCCCGGCCCCAGACCCGCGCCGGGCCGACGACCCACACCGCCGCGAGTACCGCGACGGCGACCGCCCCCGCGCCCAGCAGCGCGGCGCGAACGGCCCACGCCAGTTCCAGGAAGTAATCGGCGGTCGCCACGACCGCGACCAGCGCCGTCGCGACCAGGACGGTGAGCGCGACCCCGCGCCCGACGTGGAGCGACCAGATTTGCCGGGTCACCGCGCGGAACCGCCGCCGGAACGCTACTCGAAGTTCAGTTGCGGACATGGACCGTCTCCCGTTTACAGGAGCTAAAGATCAGGCTCCCGGTGTATTGGTTTTCAGCCCCGGAGGGGCGACCGATGTTAACCCAGGGTGCAGCGAGCGAAGCGAGCAAACCCTGGCTCGGCGAACAAAGAACCCTCAAGCCCCGGGGGGGCGCCAGCACCTTCGCCGGTCGTTATGTGGCCCCTCCGGGGCTTCATTGTGTTTCGTCTCGGCTTCCCGGGGTTGCGCTCGAAGACTCGCTCCACCCCGGGCTAACATCTCGCGCCCCTCCGGGGCTGAAAACCAATACACCGCTTCTCCTGACCCGACTCCTGACCTCACGCCACCGTTCGGTTCGCCAATAGCCCCTCGGCCAGCCAGCACACCACCAGCACCAGCCACAACCACGGCCACAGTTCCCCGGCGCGCAGTTCCAGGCCGTCCTGGTCCTTTTTCGCCTCCGCGGCCGACTCGTTCGCGGTCGCGGCGAGCGTCACGCCGAGCCGGTTGGCGAACTCCTCGGCCGAACACGCTTCCAGGTCCGATTCCTGCGACTCCAGGTTGCGGACCTCCCAGCCCGCACCCGCTTGGCGCACGCCGGGCAGCTCGCCCGCCGCGGGGAGGTCGCGCACCGGCCCGGCGCCCGTGAGGCCCGCCGCGCCGCGCACGAACTGGTGAACCAGCGGCAGGAACAGCCGGCTGCGGCTCCACTCCCCATGCTCGCGCCCGACCGACGCGGCACACCACAGCACTCGTGACGGCCCGGTTTGCCGTTCGAGCAAGAGCGGCGTGCCGTCGCGGAACTGGGCGAGCGTTCGGGTTCCGGCCGCGGGCACGATCCGCGTACACCCGGAGAAGGCCAGCCGGCGCAGGTCGCCGTGCTGCGGGTCGGCGAACAGGGCCAACACCGGGTGATCGGCGGCGAACTCGGCGATGCGGAACGGTCCGTCGCGCGCGGTGTGCGTGCCAGCGATCTCGCCCACCGACAGCGCGGCCGAAGCGTAACTGGCCGCGCTCGCTGGCGTGAGGTTCCCGCCGCCGAAGACGACCGCCGACCCGCCGCGCTCAAGGAAGGCGCGAACCCGTCCGGCGTCGGCCGCGGAGAACCCCGCGACGTTGGCTGTTATCAGCACGTCCACTTCCCGCAGGTCGGGCACACGACCGTCGGACCCATACGGCAACACGCTCAGTTGGAAGGGCGCGTCGGGGACGGATTCACCCGGCGGGGCGATCCGCAGCGCCGCTTCCAGGAAGTACGCCTCTCCCAGCGCCGCCACCTCACGCGCCGCGCCATCCAGAAGGAGGACGCGGGGCTTTGCGGCGGCAAATATCGCCACGTGGCGCGTGTCATCGACCGAAAGCCCGTCGCCGCCGGCGACCGACACCGTACCCTGCCACAGCCCAGGGGCCAGCGGCGGCGTTTCGAAGGTGACGGTTGTCGTGCCGCCGGGGCGCGCGGACGCCACTCCGGGAAGCGTAATCGTCTTCCCCTTGTTCGAGAGGCTCAGCCGGACCGGGCGCTGGTCAAGGGGCTCCGAGCGCGCGTTCAATACGGTCGCCTGAACGGTGGTCGGGGTGTCGGCGCGAACCATCAGGCTCGTCGGCCGAATCTCGGTGATCGCGACGTTCGCGGTCGCGGCCGGGCCGACGTCCCAGACGTGAACCGGCACGTCCTTCGGGAAGCTGAGCGTGTCGAGGCTGCCGAACCCCGACCGCTGGAGGTCGGTAATCACGTGGACCGCGAGCGGCCCGGCGCCGCGTGCGGCCTCGCACCGCGACCCGGCCCATGTCAGGGCCGCGGCGAAGTCGGTTCCGCCCGTCAGGGGCGCGGGCGCCTTCAGATCGGAGAGCGACACCTTCCCGTCGGCCGAAGGCGCGACCGGCTCCACCTTCGAGTCGAACCACGCCACCTCGACCCGCGCCCGACTTGGCGCGCGGGCGACGACCGCGGGCAGCTCCTTGAGGGCGCGCTCGACGAGCCGCGCGCCGTCGCGCGTCCGGTCCATGCTGGCCGAGCGGTCGATCAGGACGACGGTCAAACCCGCGTCCCCGCCGCCGAGCGCCTCGGCCCGATACGGTCTCGCGAACAGCAGCACGAGCAGAACGACGCAACTCACCCGCAGGGTCAGGAGGAGCCACCGCTTCAGCCGCCGGCGCCGGGTGTCGTGGCGAACGGCGATCTTCAGGAAGCGCAGCGTGCCCAGTTCCACCGGCCGCGAGCGCCGGCGGAAGATCAGGTGCGCGATGACGGGCAGGGCCACCGCCGCCAGCGCCGTCAGCATTGCTGCTTGAACGAAGCCCATGCCCATCCTTCACAGGTCATCGGTTTTCAGCCCCGGAGGGGCGACCGATGTTAGCCCAGGGTGGAGCGAGCCAAAGGCGAGCGCAACCCTGGGTACGCGAATGCCCCATTCATCAAGCCCCGGAGGGGCGACAGAACCGACCGCGAAAGTTCGGTCGCCCCTCCGGGGCTTCGATCCATTTCACGTCACGTTCCCGGGGTTGCGCTCGCCTTTGGCTCGCTTCACCCTGGGCTAACATCTCTCGCCCCTCCGGGGCTGAAAGCGAACGACTACACCATCCGCCCGCGGCGCACGAAGTATTCCAACAGCGCCTTGTCGAGCGGGTCGTCGGTCGTCAGCTCGACTCGATCGATGCCGCGCGAGCGGCACTCGCGGTCCAGGTCCGTCAACCACTCGCGCACTGCGGCGCGGTAACCGTCGCGAACCCCCTCGCTCAGCGTCGTCAGGGTCTCGCCGGTCTCCAGGTCGCGGAACCGGACGTTGCCCTCCAGCGGCAGGTCGCGCTCCCACGGATCGAGCACCTGAAACAGCACGACCTCGTGCTTGAGGAACAGCAGGTGGTCGAGGCCGTCCATGATCCGCAGGAGTTCGTCGAAGCAGTCCGAAATCACGACCACCAGCCCGCGCTTGCGGCACAGTTCGGCCGCCTGGTGGATCGCCTTCCCGGCGTCCGTCGGCGCCTTCGGGGTCACGTTGGCGATCAGGCCCAAAATCTCCTGCTGTTGGTGCGCCGAGGACCGCGGCGGGAGGCTGCCGAGTACGCCGTCGGCGAACAGCGTCACGCCGGCGGCGTCGTGCTGCCGGATCGCGAGGTGCGCGAGCGCCGCGGCCAGAGTCGCGGCGTAGCTCAGCTTGCTCCGCCCGGTGTTCGCGCAGGCCATCGACCCGCTCACGTCCAGCAGCACGTACAGGTTCAGGTTGGTGTCGCCGTCGAACTCCTTGACGTAGAGCCGGTGCTGCCGGGCGTAGAGCTTCCAGTTGATGTGCCGCGGGTCGTCGCCGGGCACGTACTCGTGGTGCGACGCGAACTCGACCGAGAACCCGACGAACGGGCTGCGGTGCAACCCGTGCAGGAACCCCTCCACCACCGACCGGGCGCGCAGTTCCACGCTCTCCAGGCGGGAGAAGAACTCCGGGTCGGCGAGTTCGCGGGCGTCGGTCACGGCTTCGGCTCCTTCCGCGGCAGCCCCAGGTCGAAGAACAGGTACGGGTCTTCGGGCCTGTGCTTGCGGATCGACTCCGCTTCCCACACCGTCGCGCCCTTGTGCTTGAGCCGCATGGCGTCGCGGTTCATCCGACCGGCGCCGAACTTCCACTCTGGTTTCGCCGCCGCAGTGTCACACTCGACTAAAAGCATCAGTTCCGGATCGGTGCCGAGGACGAAGGCGAACACCGCGCCGTCGAGAGTTTTGGTCTGAGTGGCGTCGTACCGGTAAAGCGGCTTGGGCAACAGCCGCGGCGCCTGCTCGTCGCCCTTGGTCGCGGTGCGGGTGTCGAGTAACTCGACCAGAAACTCGCCGGCGAGAACCTTCATCTGCACGAGCCGTTGCGCCGCGGTCCCCGCGGGGGCCGGCGCGCCGGGCACCAGCGCCCACGTCCACTCGTCCTTCGGTTGCCAGATCACCTTGTCGGCCCGCCTGGCGACGAGTTTGGTCCCAGCCAGGGCGGACAGTTCGGCGTTGAACGTGTTCCACGGGTGGAAATTGCGGAACATGCTGCCGACCGCAGCCGGGCGCCCGTTCTGGAGCCAGAGGTACGTGTTCCCGTGAACTCGACCGGCGGCCGGGTTGGTCCACCGCAGCACCGGCTCCTTCGGGTTGTCGAGGTCGGTCCCGCCGGCGGTCAGCTTCCACCGCGGCAGCTCGTCGGCGCAGAGCTTCTCCGCCTCGGCCGCTTCTTCCTTCGCGCGGTCGTCGGCGGTCGCGCCGAGCGCGGCGAGGGCGAAAAGCGGCAGTAGGCACAGAACACGCACGGAAAAAACCTCATTCGCCCTGCTTTGCTCATCACTTGCCACGTGGCAACTTTGCGCAGTTTAACATTTCGCGGCGGCTCACCCCTCCTGCGGGACCGCCGCCAGGAACCGCTCGACCAGCGTATCGGAGTCGATCTTCTCGGCGCGGGCGTGGAAGTTCAGCACCAGTCGGTGCCGCAGCACCGGGGCCGCCAGCGCCTTGAGGTCGGCGAAATCGACGTGGAACCGCCCCGCGAGGAGCGCCTTCGCCTTCGCCCCGAGCACCAGGCACTGCGACGCCCGCGGGCTGGCCCCATAGGCGAGGTATTTGTGCAGTTCCTTCGGCCCGCCGCACCCCGGGCGCGTGGCCGCGATCAGCCGCGCCGCGTAGTTCACCACGCTGTCGGCGATCGGCACCCCGCGCACGTAGTCCTGCAGTCTGGCGACCTCTTCCGGCCCGAGTGCCGCCGTGGCCCTCGCGACCGCTGTCCCGGTCGTGCCCTTGATGATCCGCACCTCCTCGTCCACCGTCGGGTAGGCGATGCGGAGGCTGAACATGAACCGATCGACCTGCGCTTCGGGCAGCGGGTAGGTGCCTTCCATCTCGATCGGGTTCTGCGTCGCGACCACGAAGAACGGCTGCGGGAGCG
>CAZBXY010000124.1:0-2893 GCA_964495365.1 uncultured Frigoriglobus sp.
CGGCGCCGAGGCGAACGAGGCGGCGATCAAGCTCGCGCGCCTCAACGGCAAGCCGAAGGGCAAGTACAAGATCGTCACGCTGACCGGGAGTTTCCACGGCCGCACCTACGGCTCGCTCACCGCGACCGCGCAGCCGAAGTACCACGCGGGCGTCGAGCCGATGCTGCCCGGGTTCAACTACGCCACCTTCGGCGACTTCGACAGCGTGGCGAAGGCTGTGGACGGCGAAACCTGCGCGATCATGCTCGAACCGATTCAGGGCGAGGGCGGGGTGAATCTTCCGCCCTCGGGATTCATCGAGGGCGTCCGCGAACTCTGCGACCAGCACGGGATGCTGCTCATCTTCGACGAAGTGCAAACCGGGATGGGGCGCACCGGCAAGTGGTACGCGCACCAGCACTGGGGCGTAACGCCGGACATTGTCACGCTCGCCAAGGCGCTCGCCGGCGGGGTCGCGATGGGCGGCCTGATCGCGAAGCCGGACGTGGCCGAAAAGCTGAAGCCGGGCACGCACGCCGCGACGTTCGGCGGCAACCCGCTCGCGGCCCGCGCGGCGCTGGCGACCATCGAAACCATCGAGCAAGAAGGACTGCTGGAACGGGCCATTCAGATCGGTGAACGGTTCCGCGCGCGGTTCCTGGCGCTGAAAGAGAAGTGCCCGCTCATCACGGAGGTTCGCGCGAAGGGCGCGATGATCGGCGTGGAACTGGGCATCGAGGGCGCGCCGGTGGTGCAGGGATGCCTCGAAAAGGGGCTGCTCATCAACTGCACGCACCAGACCGTATTGAGGCTGCTCCCGGCGCTCACGCTCACCGACGAGCAACTCGACGACGGGTGCGACATCATGGCGGACGTTCTCCTCGGCCTTCGGCCTTGAATAACTGTCCCAAGTCTCATGTCCACAAGTCCCAAGTCACACGGCAAGTGCCGAGTGGTTGTTGACTTGAGACTTGAGACTTGCCGACTTGGGACTCAGAGAAATGAAGCACTTCCTCAACCTGATCGATCTGACCTCGGACGAACTGAGCGGGCTGCTCACGGAGGCCGCGCGGCTGAAGGACGCGCACGCCCGGCGCATCCCGGCGCACAGCCTCAGCGGGCGCGTCGTCGGGCTGGTGTTCGAGAAGCCGTCGTTGCGGACGCGAGTGAGCTTCGAGAGCGGCGTCGCGCATCTCGGCGGCACCAGTCTGTACTTGCCCGGTAACGAAGTCGGACTGGGCTGGCGCGAGAGCCTCGCCGACTTCGCCCGCACCATCAGCCACTACCTCGACGTGCTGGTGTTGCGCGTCTACCAGCACACCACGCTCGACGGACTGGCGGCGCATTCGTCCATCCCGCTCATCAACGGCTTGTCGGACTGGTCGCACCCGTGTCAGGGGTTGGCCGACATGCTCACCGTGCGCGAACTGTTCGGCACCGAGAAGGGGCGAACAGTGGCGTTCGTGGGCGACGGGAACAACGTCGCGCGGTCGCTCGCGGTCGGGTGCGGAAAGCTCGGCTCGAAGTTCGTCCTCGCGTGCCCCGCGGGCTACGGGTTCGACGACAAGTTCAAGTCCGAGTACGTGAAAAAGGTGTCGCCCGATTTCCCACAGGAAGTGAACGACCCGCTCGCCGCGGTACAAGGCGCGGATGTGATTTACACCGACGTGTGGACGAGTATGGGCCAGGAGGCCGAGCGCGAGGAGCGCCTGCGCCGGTTCACCGGGTTCCAGGTGAACGCGAAACTGCTCGCGGCGGCCCCGAAGCACGTGAAGGTGTTGCACTGCCTCCCCGCACACCGCGGCGAAGAGATCACCGACGACGTGATGGACAGCCCCGCGTGCGCTGCATTCCAGCAAGCCGGCAACCGGATGCACGCCCAGAAAGCCGTGCTGGAGTGGCTGGTGAAATAGGCGAACGGCCGGTGTCAGCCGGCCGGTGGTAGGCGAACCCGACCCGCAAGGGTCGTGGGTGGCGCACACAACGACCTCACCCAAAGCGCCATTGACCACGCGACCCCCCGCCCTTGCGGGCGGGGTTCGCCAACCGATCGGGTTTGCCCACCGGCCGGCTGACACCGGCCGTTCGCCTGGAGATTCCGATGCCCCGTCCCGATAATCGTTCCCTCTCAGCGCTCCGCGAACTCAGCTTCACGCGCGGCTACACGCGCATGGCGCCGGGGTCGGTGCTCGTGAAGATGGGCCGCACCACCGTTCTCTGCACGTGCTGCGTTGAGCCGAAGGTGCCAGATTTCCTTGTCGGGAAGGGGAAGGGTTGGCTCACGGCGGAATACGGGATGCTCCCCGGTTCGACCAACACACGCAAGCCGCGCGACAAGGGCGGGAAAGTCGATGGCCGGAGTGTGGAGATTCAGCGGCTCATCGGGCGCAGCCTGCGGGCGGTCGTGAACCTCGACAAACTCGGCGAGCGCACGCTCTGGATCGATTGCGACGTGCTCGAAGCCGACGGCGGAACCCGCACCGCGAGCATCACCGGAGCGTTCGTCGCCGCGGTGGATGGTGTCAATTCGATCAAGGGGCTACTCACGGTCCCTGTAACTGAAGTGCTGACGGATAGCGTCGCGGCGGTGAGTGTCGGGCTGATCGACGGCGAGGAGCGGCTCGACCTGGAGTACGTCGAGGACCGCGACGCGGACGTGGACATGAACCTCGTCATGACCGGCAGCGGAAAGATCATCGAGGTGCAGGGCAGCGGCGAAGAGGCCACGTTCACGCGCAAGCAGCTTGATGCGCTCGTGGACCTGGGCGAAGCCGGCATCCGCGCGATCACCGCAGCGCAGAAGGCGGCATTGGGTAGCGCGTGGCCGTTTTAGGCGAACGGCCGGTGTCAGCCGGCCGGTGATTGGACGCGCCTACCACCGGCCGGCTGACACCGGCCGTTCGCCTAGAGTCCC
>CAZBXY010000124.1:2903-21282 GCA_964495365.1 uncultured Frigoriglobus sp.
TAGGTGTGGGCCTGCGGCCTCCGGGCGTTTCAGTCCCCCCCCCACGCCCCGGCGGGATGCCCGTGGCCGTTCGCCTATCGTCCCACAGCGTACATCAGTCGTCCCTCCACCACCACCGCGTACTCCGGTTCGGTCATCTCGTCCTTCGGTGAGAGCCGCAGCGCGCGAAAGTCGTGCAGGCGCGCGACGCCAGCGTGGAAGGCGGGTAGCGTCAGGTCGGCGAATCGCACGCGGAGCGCGTGGAACAGCTCCGGTAGCGGGCAGGCGCCCTTCGCACCGGATTCGCTCCGCTTGTCGAGATACTCCAGCACCTCCATCGCCCACGGCACCACCCTGGCGACCGGTTCGGCGACCGGCGGGCCGGTCGTTTCGGCGCGCCGCAAAGCGGCTTCACAGCGCTTCGCGAGGTCGTCGAGCCGCGCCAGCATTGCCGCGGCGCGGGCCTCGAAGCTCGCGGAGAGGGCGACGAGTTCCGCTTTCGCCTCGGCCATCCACACCGGCACGCCGGTGCGGGTCGCATTCAGCACGTCCTTCAGTTCGCGCAAGATCGAGCGCGTCGAATCGTGCTCGAATACGAACCCGACCGCCGCCGGCGTAGCCCGCACCCACTCCGTAACGAACTTGCCCTTCGCTTCGGTCCGAACAGTTTCAATCAGGCCGTCGCGGAGCGCCGAAAGGGCAGCTTCAGCTGCAAGTCCGGTGCGCGAGGGGAAGAGGCCCGGCAGCTTCCCGGCGCGGAACAGGCGGTGTTCGCCCGGAACCGCGAGCGCGGCCTTCAGCGCTTCGAGCACGAGTTCGGTGCGCCGCGGATCGGATACCGCGACGAACCCGGCCGGGGCGTGCAGATCGGAGGTCGGTGGCGGGGCTTCCATTCCTTCACCCGTGGCTCGGGGAGCGAACCGGCCGTACTGTAACCGTGTCTGGGCCGAGAAGAAAAGCCCAGCACGCCCCGGCACAGACAGGTTCTGGAGTTTCGCTGATGAGCAATTTCAATCGGCAGCGCATTCTCAGTGGCGTGCAGGCGTCCGGTAAGTTGCACATCGGCAACTACTTCGGCGCGATCAAGCAGCACATCGAGCGGCAGGAAACAGGTGACTGCTTCTACTTCATCGCTGATTACCACGCTCTGACGACACTGAAGGAGGCGGAGGAGAAGGAGGCAGGCTTCTCATCGAAGAGTAAGGAGACTGATGAAGTGCGCGGAACCGCAACAACCTTTAGCCCACTTGGTGCGAAGACTGAAGTTTGGCCGCCAACAAAGAACAAGGGCACCGCTCGCCCAGCACGGCCCGCGCGGCAGATTCTCGCGGACAACGTGCGCGACATCGCGCTGGATTACCTCGCGCTGGGCCTCGACCCAGCGAAGGTCGCGTTCTACCGGCAGTCCGACGTACCCGAAGTGTGCGAACTCGCGTGGATCCTCTCGAACGTCTGCGGCATGGGGCTGCTCGAACGCGCCCACTCCTACAAGGACAAGGTCGAGAAGGGGATCACGCCCAACGTCGGGCTGTTCACGTACCCGATTCTGATGGCCGCGGACATCCTCATCGTGCGGTCGCACCTCGTGCCGGTCGGGCGGGATCAGGAGCAACACCTGGAAATGACCCGCAACATCGCCGGGTCGTTCAACTACGCCTTCGGCGAAGTGTTCCCACTCCCGGACGCCGTCTTTAATGAGGCCGCGGTGGTTCCCGGCACCGACGGGCAGAAGATGAGCAAGAGCTATGGCAACACCATCGACATCTTCGCGGAAGGCGAGGCACTGAAAAAGACGGTGATGGGCATAGTGACAGATTCGACGCCAGCAGATCAGCCGAAGAATCCAGACACTTGCAATGCGTTTGCTATTTTCAAACTCTTCGCGAATGTCGAACAACAGGAACAGATGGCCGACTACTACCGCAACCCAATGAAAAACGCCGAGGAGCGCCAAGGAAAGCCATTCGGCTACGGCGCGGCGAAACAAGTACTTGCCGGTGTGATCGACAACTACTTTGCCGCCGCGCGCGAGCGCCGGAAGCAGCTGGTCCGCGATCCCGGCGTGGTGGAGGAAGTGCTGCAAGCCGGCGCCCGCCGGGCGCGGCAGGTCGCGCAGGTCACGCTGCAACTCGTCCGGCAGGCGGTCGGCATTCATTCGCGCCCGGTGTGAGGTGGCCGGTGGGTAACGCCAGCGGCCGACGCGCGCGACCACCGGCCGGCTTACACCGGCCGTTCGCCTGATACCGGCAACTCGGAACGGATTACCCGGCTTCTTCTGTTCGGTATCTGTCTTCGGCCCGCGGCTCTGTGCTACAATTTCTCCCAACCCGCCCGCGCACCCCTCCGACGGCGAGACCGTGCCGATGCCCTCCGAATCGATTGCCGGCTTCCTGGACCGCGCCCAGGCCAGTAACGTGTTGTTCCCCGAGCAGGTCGAACAGCTCATCCGCGAGCCGGACCTCCCGCACGCCGACCTCGGGGCGCTCTGCGCGTACCTGCAGGGGCGCGGCGTCCTCACGCAGTACCAGGCCGACGCGATCCGCGCCGGCCGCGGGCACGAACTCAGCTTCGCCAAGTACCCGGTCATCGACGCGCTGGGCCCGTGCCCCGGCGGCACCGCGTTCCGCGTCCTACACCCGGCGCTGCGGACCCCGCTCGTGCTCCGCAAGCTCGACCCCGTCGCGTTCGCGCCGGCCGACACCGCCGACGCCGTGATCGACCGCGCCCGCACGTTCGGAATGCTCGCGCACACGAACATCCTTCACGTTCTCGATGCCGGCGTGTTCGAGGGGCAGCACTACGTGGTGCTCGACCAGCCGACCGACGCGGCCGACCTCGGCGCGCTGCTGAAGGAGGTCGGCGGGGCGATGCCGGCGTTCCTGGCGGCCGAATACGGGTGGTCGCTCGCGTCGGTCCTCCGCGCGATCCACGAGCGCGACGGGTGGCACGGCGAGGTGCGCCCCGGGTTACTCTTTGTCGGCCCCGTCGCGACCAAAGAGAACTCCGACGGCACGCTCCGCCGGCGCCCGGCGCCGAACGCGACCGTGAAACTCGCCGAGGTCGGCCTGATCCCGAAGCGCCCGCCGGTCGTTCCGGTGGCCGAACCGGTCGGCCCCGAGGAGACGCCCGCGGCGCCGCCGGCGGTGATCCCGCCCCCGGAGGTGCTCGCGTACCTGCCGCCGGAGCGCATCGACACCGGGCGGTACAATGCCGCCGGCGACATCTACGGGCTGGGCGCGTCGCTGTACCTGCTGCTGACGGGCCGCGCGCCGTTCGCGTCCGATTCGCACGAGTCGCTTCTCAACAAGATCCGCTCGGCCGACCCGGTCGGGCTGACCACGCTGCGCCCCGACGTACCCGCGGGGCTTTCCGCGGTCGTGATGAAGATGCTGGCAAAGCAGCCCGAGGACCGGCCGCAGTCGGCCGCCGAGGTGTGCGACGCGCTGGCCCCGTTCTGTCGGCCCGGGGTGCTCCCGTCGGCCCCGCGCCCGGTCACCGGGGGCAACCCGAACGCGGTCGCGGTCGCGGTGCCGGCGGCCGCGCCGATGGTCGAGGACGCACACGCCGAGTCGGTCGAGGAAGAGGCGTGGGGCGTGAGCTTCAGTACGCTCGCCGCCGCGCAGGCCGCGTCCGCCGCCGACACGACCCCGCGGAAGCGCCGCGGCGAGATGACCGAAGCGGACAAGCGGCGGTCGAAGATGTGGATCGTGGTCGGGCTGTGCCTGCACCTCAGCGCAATGGGCCTCCTGGCCGCCTACCTGATGGGCGCGTTCGACTCGTCGCCGGCGCCGAACCCCGAACCCGACAAAGAGCAGAAAGAGAAGAAAACCACGCCCAAGCGGGACAAAAAGAAGACCGAACCGAGCTGACCACTCCCGTAGCCCGACCGCACCCGTAGCCTGACTCTCCGAGTCGGGTCCGAACTCAGCTCGGGAAGAGAAGAACCCGACTCGGTTTTCGTAGCCCGACTCTCCGAGTCGGGTCGGGTGCTGAATAGTTCGGACCCGACTCGGAGTTGGGCTACGAGAAGAACCCGACTCGAAGAGTCGGGCCACAGAAGAACACGCATGATTCCTTGCATTTCCCAGGCGACGACGCTCCCAGCGTCGTTCGCCGACGACGCGGCCGATTACCCCGCCGCCGGGTGTTTGGCCCTCGAAGTGTGGCTCACCAAACTCGAAAAGCACCTCGCCGACGTGTCTGCGGACGACACCCGCAAGGCGCTCGTGGACCGCGGGGTGAAGCTGGTCGCCGCGGCGTACCAGGGCGGGCTGTTGCTCTCGCAGGGCGAAGCCCGCAAGGTCCACTTCGATCACTTCAAGCGCCGGCTCGACCTGTGCCAGCAGTTCGGCATCCCCACGATGGTACTCGTCGCCGATTTCACCAAGTCGCCGGACGCAACCGACCTCGGGCGCGCGGTCGTGTCGCTCACGCAGGCCGCGCAGTGGGCCGCCGGGTTCGGCGTGCGGCTGGCGCTGGAGTTTCGCGGGACCGATGCGTTCTGCTCGTGCCTCGACACCGCGCTGACGCTCGTCGAACAGTGCGGCGAGCCGAACGCGGGAGTGTGCCTCGACGTTTTCCACTACTACAAGGGGCCGAGCAAGCCGGAAGACCTGTCGCGGCTGTCCGCGGCGAACCTCTTTCACGTTCAGGTGTCTGATGTGGCGGGCGTGCCGCGCGAGCTGATGACCGATTCGGACCGCGTGATGCCCGGCGAGGGCGACTTCCGCCTCGAACCGATCGTGAGCAGGCTGAAGGAGATCGGCTACGCCGGCGGCGTGTCGCTGGAACTGCTGAATCCGGTGTTGTGGCAACTGAAGCCCACGCAGGTCGTCGAACTCGGGATGACGGCCCTTCAGAGGTTGCTCTCGTTGCGCACGCGGCTTGTGTGCGATACAGTAAAGTAAGTTCATGTCCGAACCCGACTCCATCCGCGCCGGGTACGACCGGTGGGCGACGGTATACGAAGCCGACGGGAACCCGCTTCAGGGGCTGGAAGAACCGCTGTTCCGCGCCGCGGTGGGCGACCCGTGCGGCCGCGCGGTACTCGATCTCGGCTGCGGCACCGGCCGGCACTCGCTCTGGCTGGCCGCCAACGGCGCGAACGTCACCGCGCTCGATTTCTCCGCCGGGATGCTCGCCGAAGCCGCGGCCAAACCCGGCGCTAGCGCGATCCGCTTCCTCACGCACGATTTGCACTCGCTGCTCCCGTTTTCCGATGCCACGTTCGATCTCGTCGTGAGTGGGTTGGTGCTGGAACACCTGCGCGAACTCGGTGGGTTCTTCCGCGAGGCCCGGCGCGTGCTCAAGCCGACCGGGCGCGCGGTGATCTCGGCGATGCACCCGGCGATGTTCCTTCGCGGCACGATGGCCCGGTTCACCGACCCCGCGTCCGGCGCGGTAGTCACGCCGGGCAGCTTCCCGCACTCGGTCGGCGCGTTCGTGATGGGCGCGGTCGAAGCCGGCTTCCGCCCGGAGGGCGTGGACGAGTACGCCCCGGACGCGGATTTCGCGGCGCGCTTCCCGCGGGCCGAAAAGTACGTCGGCTGGCCGATGCTGGTGCTGCTCCGGCTCCGGGTATGAAATCTTCGGTCGGCGCGAGCGAACTGCTGGGGAACGGCGATCCTCGCACACGCGCGTCACTCGGAGCCGCTCATGGAACCGGCCGAATTGATTCTCCCGGGCATCGCGCTCGTGCTCGGGTTCATGCTGTACCGGCTCGCGGCGGCCAACGAGTGGCACTGGGCGTTCGGCGCGTTCCTCGCGCTCCTCCCGCTCGGGTTCACGCTCGTCATGGGGATCTACGGGCTGCTCGTTTCGGCGGTGTTCGTCGGCGGGGTTTACAAGGCGACCGCCTGAATCCGCGGGCATCAGTGCGCGTCGAAGAACTCGACCCCGCCCGTCTCCATGTCGTACATGCCGCAGACGACGCGGACGTCGCCCCGGCGGACAGCGTGGCGGATCGGAGCGCTCTCCGCCAGGAGCGTTGCGGCCTGCCCGCGGACGTTGTCGCGCGACAGCGCGTCTAACACGTCCGGCCCGGGCCGCTCGTGGGCCGCCTTCAGTTGGGCGCGGATGCACGCGGTGTGTTCCTGGAACGCCCGCAGGTGGTCGTGGAGCGGTGCGTCGCCGGCGTCGTGAACGGCCCGGATCGCGCCGCAGCCGGTGTGACCCAGTACCACGATCAGCCGGACGTGCAGGTGCTCGACCGCGTATTCCAGCGACGCCATCACGTCATCGTCCACGAGGTTGCCGGCGTTGCGGATCTCGAAGAGACTCCCGGACCGCTGGTCGAAGACGAACTCCGGGCACACCCGACTGTCGGCGCAGCAGAGTACCGCGGCGTACGGGTGCTGTCCCTTTGCCAGTTCGCGGCGGTCCTCCGCATCGTTCCCGGTATCGGTGGACAGTGTCCGGCACGAGGCGACGAACCGGGCGTTGCCGCGGCGCAGCTCCTCCAGCGCGCCGTCCGGGGTGGCCGGAGCGGGGCGTACCGGCGCGCGGTCGGCCCGACGGACGATAACCAGCGCGACCGCCGCGACCAACACGGTGGCGCCGAGCGCGACGAGCATTCTTCGGCGGGTCGGGGCGTTCATGGCGTCGTCCGTCGGTTCGTCGGGAGCGGTACGCACGTCGCGCCCGCGCGCGGGGCGCCGTTCGGGGGGTCGGGTTCGGCCGTGGCACCTTTGGCCGCGGCCGCGGGGGCGTGCGCGGGTCGATCGAAGACGTTGCGTAGGAGCGCGAACAGCACGATCGCCGAGAGCACGCCGACGAGAAAGTCGGTCGCGACGACCATCACGGCCGTCCAGGCCATCAGCCCGACGTGGAACCGGTTGTGGGCGAACACCTGTCGGACCTCGGTGCCCTTCACCATGCCGGTCGCAACGTAGAGCAGCAGCCCGCCGATGCACGCCATCGGGACGGTGCCGAGGAAGTCCGCGAGGTAGTAAGCCAGGAGCAGTTTCAGCACACACTTGAACACCCCGGCCAGCGGCGTCAGCGCGCCGAGCTTGATGTTGGCCGCCGTGCGTGCCAGCGCGCCGGTATGCGGGAAGCCGTTGAACAGGGGCACGACGATCTGCACCCACCCCTGCCCCCACAGCTCCTTGTCCGGGTTGTACGGCGTCCCCCGGTTGTCCGCGAGGCGGTCGGCCATCCGCGAGCAGAGCAGGCTCTCGATGCCGGAGACGAACACGATGGCCAGGACGAAGTAGCACAGATCGTAGATCACCCTCGCCGTCAGTTCCGGCAGCGCCGGGCCGGTGAACACCAGCAGGTTCGACGGGATCGCCCCGTACCGGTCGCGGATGAGTACCAACCCCTTGTCGGGCCAGAGGTGGCCGGAGATCAACACGGCCGCGCCCAGCGCGACGAGCGGAGCCGGGATGAACACCGACGCCTTGAGCAGCGTTTTGATGATGACGAACGTGAGCGCCGCGACGGCGACGGCGTACCAGTTGATCAGTCCGACCTGCTCGATGATCCCGCGCGCCTTGTCGGCGAATGACGGCCCCAGCTTCCTCGGCAGTCCCAGCATCTCGCCCGCCTGCGCCACGGCGATGGTGGCGGCGATCCCGATCGTGAACCCCACCACGACCGAGTGCGGGACCAGTGCGACGATGCGGCCCAGCCGCGCCAGCCCCAGCGCCAGCAGCACCGCCCCGGCGAGGATCGACGTCAGCACGAGGAACCCGTGACTGTAGGCCGCCACGACGCCGGCGATGATCGGGATGAACGCGGCGGTCGGGCCGTACACCTGGTACTTCGACCCGCCGAACAGCGCGCCCACGAGCGCCGCCACCGCCCCGCCGACGATCCCCATCTCCGGCTTCAGCCCGCTGGCGATCGCCAGCCCCATCGCCAGCGGGATGGCGATCATCGCGACGATCAGCCCGGCGGTGAAGTCCCGGAACAGGTTGAGGTACCACACGCCCTTGCGCAGGTCCTCGTACCGCCCGTCGTTGGGGTTGAGGTAGTACTTCAGCGTCTGCCACATCAGGACGTTCCTTCGGGGGCGGGATCGGCACGGCGTCGGGGGGAGGTGCGGGCGGCTCACCGCTTCCCGGCGGGCCGGGGCTTCGGGCCGGTCGCCTTCGGGGCCGCGCCCGGCTGGTCGGCCGCGCCCGCCTCGGCCTCGGCCTGTCGGAGCAGCTCCAGCGCCTCGGACACGTGCGCCAGGAAGAACTCGCGTAGCGCGTCGAGTACCTTGCCGAAGGCGGGGTCGCGGAGGCTGTAGAAGATCTGGTTGCCGACCTTGCGGGTCTGCACGATCCGCTTGGCGCGCAGCACGGCGAGGTGCTGGGAGGCGTTGCCCTGCTCGACGCCCACCTTCTCGCACAGCTGTCCGACCGACAGCTCGCCGCGGTGGAGGAACTCCACAATGGCGACGCGCGTGGGGTGGGCCAGTGCCTGGAACACGTCGGCCTTGTACCGCCGCATGCTGTCGAGCATGGCGCCTCCAGAAGAAATCCGCTGCCATTGAATATTCGTATTTTCGAATATAGCTGCGCGGCGGGAGAAGTCAATAGGCTGGCACGCTGTTATTCCGCCGCGGTGAATCCCGGTGTGTTCTGTGAGGACACACACGGGAGGTTCGCCATGAGCGCGAGGCTGCTCGAACAGTTCCTGTTCTGGGTTCACGGGTTGTCCGGGGCCGCGTGGTTCGGGGCCATCTTCTACCGCACGCTCGTGGTCGATGGGAAGGCGTTCACGTTCTTCGCCGAGCGCCGCGACTACGAACACTTCAGCACGCACCTCGCGCACAACATGCGGTACTTCGTGATCGCCGGGCTGCTCGTCTGCGGGCTGTCGGGGTTCGCGCTGGTCGGGTTGAAGTGGGACGGGTCGAACGTCGCGTGGCTCGCTCTGATGGGTGCGAAGGCCGCGGTGTGGCTGGGCGCGTGCGGGCTGTTCACCTACGTGTCGTGGGTCCACTGGCCGTGGCGGGCGCTGGCGACGCCGGCGGAGTTCCCGGAGTACCGCAAGTACGGTCAGCGGCTGGCGGTCGGGATGGTGGTACTGGCCGGCACCGGGTTCGCGCTCGGCCAGGCGTGCCGGGCATTGCCACTGATCGGCGCGACCAGTTGAAGAGAATGGCCGCACGATAGACGCAGAGAAAGACACGATCAGAACGAAAGATTGATCTCAATCCTGCCTTCTGTCTTTATCGTGTCTTTAATCCGCGTCTATCGCGTGGCCGTCTACTGCGTTTCAATCCCACGCAGCTCCGCGTCGAAATCTCCTCGATGGGCCGCGTCCGGGTGGTTGATAATCATGCGGAGCCCGGCGGGGTGAAGGGTCCGGGCCGGGAACGGGTCGCACGCGCCGGGCCATCAGATCGCGAATTGGGGGTTCGTCTGTGGCCTCCGAGCCGGTCCGAACGTTCGGACCGGTCCTAACCGACGAGCCGATCACGGGATAGATCAAGTTCACCTGACGCCTCGTGAGCCACACCGTTAACTTCGTGTCCATTTTTCTTGCGGATGATCATCAGTCATGAGTCACACTCCACACGTCCGGCGGCGCACGTTCCTGGCGGCCGGAGCGATGACCGTCGCCGGCGGCTTCAACTGGTTTCCGTCCGTCGCGGGGGCCGACGACCCGCCGGGCAAAAAGATCGAGCCGGAACTCGCCCCGAAGCGGGACGTGAGCGAGAAGCTCGGCGCGCTCAAGCCCAATCAGGGGGTGCTGCTCGGCAGGGCCGATGTGGTCGGCGAGTTCAACGACACCGCGCGGAAGTACGACCTGCACAAGACGGGTCCGAAGGGCCGCGACTTCACCATCAAGATGTGCTGGGCACCGGACCGCAAGCGGGCGCTGTTCTGCGGGGCCAACCACGGCGTCCCGCACCGGCTCAACGACGTGTGGGAGTTCGACCTGCCGTCGCTCACCTGGGCGATGCTCTATGCCCCGGACTTGCCCCGCGGGTACGCGGACCTCGGTAAGGACACGTCGGACTGCGAGTTCAAGGACGGCATCCTGGTGACGAAGCGGGGTGGGCCAGCGGTGATCGCGCACACGTGGTGGGGGCTGACCTATGACCTGCGCAAGAAGGCACTCCTGTTCATGAACATGTGGGTCACCGATCGCAAGAAGGCGGTGAAGGGTCTCGGCGGCGATCCGGCCGAACTGTACGACGGCCCGCCGCTGTGGGCGTTCGTTCCCGCCGAGAAGAAGTGGAAATACTTCAAAGCCCCGAAACCGTACCCGGTGGCGATCTTCGGCGGGCTGCTCGAGTTCGTTCCCGAACTGGGCGGCAGCATCTGGCACGCGAACAACTGGCAGATGCACGGCACCTGGCTGCACGACTTCGACAAGGACACGTGGACGGACCTGAAGGCCAATGGCGGCGGCAGGTCGTTCGAGAAGGAGGCGCCCGAACCCGAGCAGATCGGCTATTACGACCCGGTGCGGAAACTCGTGGTCGTGCAGCGGCACCACGACACGCACCACTATGACCCGAAGAAGAACGAGTGGAAGAGGGTACTCGCCGGCGACAAGGACGACGGCAAGTCGCCCTACGGCCACGACGCCCGCTCGGTGTTCTACCACGACCCGGCGAGCGGACACGGACTGCTCGTGCAGTTCCAGACCAACACAGTCTGGGTCTACGATCCCGACCAGATCACCTGGACGAAGCTCAGCCCGGAGGGCGCCCCGATGCCGACCGGCAACAAGCGCCTCGCGTACTGCGACCCCGCGTCCAACGCGCTGGTGGTGATCGACGGCGCGATCGTCTGGGCCTACCGCTACAAGACCGCGTGAACCGCGCCGGATCGGCGCGGCCTGTCGCCGCCCTTTCTTTTTTTCCCGCGGCTGATACCGCTACTCCGTTGTGAACCGGACCTCACAGGCCCGAGCGCGGGACCATGAAACTCACGAAAGCGGTTATTACGGCCGCGGGTCGCAGCCAGCGGGCGCTGCCCGTGCAGACCCTGGTCGATCGGGACGGCGCCGAGAAGAAGGCGCTGGAGATCGTCCTCGACGAGGCGGTTGACGCCGGGGCAGAAGAAATCTGCCTTGTCGTCGCGCCCGGCGACGAGGGGATCTACCGGGCCGCCGCCGGGGCGCACGCCCCGCGCCTCACGTTCGTCACCCAGGACGAACCGCTCGGCTACGGCCACGCGGTTCTGTGCGCCCGCGCGTTCACCGCCGGGCAGCCGTTCCTCCACCTCGTCAGCGATCACCTTTACATCAGTCGCGGGCCGACCCGCTCGGCCAAACAAGTCGCCGACGCGGCCCGCGCCGAGGGGTGCGCGGTGTCCGCTGTGCAACCGACCCGCGAAAGCGTGCTGCGGCACTACGGCGCGGTCGGCGGCAGCCGGGTCGTGCAGCGGTCGGACCTGTACGAGATTCGCCACGTACTCGAAAAACCGACACCCAGCGAGGCCGAACAGGTACTCTCGGTGCCCGGCGTGCGGGCCGGGTTCTACCTCTGTTTCTTCGGCATCCACGCCCTCACCCCGCTCGTGATGGACGTACTCGCCGAGCAAGCGAGGCAAGATCGCGGCGGGCGCACGTTCGACCTCTCGGGGGCGCTGGCCGAACTCGGCCGTCGCGAGCGGTACCTCGCCCTCGAAGTCGCCGGGCAGCGGCACAACATCGGGCTGAAGTACGGGTTGCTCACCGCCCAGCTCGCCCTCGCGCTCGACGGCGTGGACCGCGAGCGGATCCTCGCGCAGATCGTGGACCTCCTCGCACAGAGAGGCTGATCCTCCCCATGCCGCTGACCGAGATTATCACCTCCGCCGACCCGGCGGTGCGGAACACGCCACTGGCCGTCGCGTGTCGCGGGCTGGGCTACCGCGGGCTGCTCGCCGAGCGCGACGCGCTCGACCGGTTCCGTCGCGTCAGTACCAATCTGTACGATCGCGTCCGCGCGCTGTTCTTCCTGTACGCGATCGACCGGTTCCACCTCCCGCTGCGCCCGGAACTGCCCGCGGCCGGGCGCATCCCTTACGCCGGCGTCGAGCGGCTCATGGCGAGACGGTTTGATGAAGCGATTCGGCTGTTTCGTGCGGAAGAAGCCGCGCGCGGGCCGAGCGATCCGCTCTGTAGCGCCCTGGCCTCAGCGCACCACGCGCTGGCGTTCCAGACGCTGGCCGATCAGGTGCGCGCGAGCGTCCGCGGCGCCGCGGGTAACCGCTGGATGTTCCGCACCGGGTCGGCCGACGACCACCCGCTGCGCGTCGTGCGCGAGCTGCGCACGCGAAGCTCCGGCGGGCCGTTCCCGGTGCTCCGCGAACGCACCCCGGTCCGAATGGATCTGTCGCACTCGTGCTGGAGCGACATCTTCTTTCTGGGCATGGACTACCCCGAAGGCGCGCGGGTGCTGAACGTCTCGATCGATCTCGGCGTACACGAGCGCGACGCGGCGCCGCGCCCGCCGATCGAGGTGTACTTCCGCGTCATCGACGAGCCGGTGTTGCGGCTCGTCAGCGTCGATCTTGATGCCGCGGCCGATATCTCCTCGCTCGCCGAGGTGTTCGACTTCGCCCGCGACTATCTCGGGCTTCTGAAGGCCGCGGTGATCGCGTCCGGGCTGATCCCGCCGGGGTTGGAAGGCGCGCGGCAGGAGCTGCGGCAGGTGCTCGAATCGCTCGTCGGTCCCGGGCTGGGAATCGAGCTTGTGAGCGCCGTTAACGACATTCCGAAAGGCTCGCGGCTGGCGGTTTCGACGAACCTGCTCGCGGCACTCATCGCCGTCTGCATGAGGGCAACGGGTCAGGCGAAGGCGCTCACCGGTTCGTTGATCGAACCGGAGCGCCGGCTCGTCGCGGCGAGGGCGATCCTGGGCGAGTGGCTCGGCGGCTCCGGCGGCGGGTGGCAGGACAGCGGCGGCGTGTGGCCCGGAATCAAGCTCATCGAGGGGACGCGCGCGACCGAGGGCGACCCGGAGTTCGGCGTCAGCCGCGGGCGGTTGCTCCCGAACCACACCGTCTTCGGCCCCGATCGCGTTTCACCCAATGCACGCAAGCGACTCGAAGACAGCCTCGTACTGGTTCACGGCGGGATGGCCCAGAACGTCGGTCCGGTGTTGGAGATGGTCACCGAGAAGTACCTCTTGCGCGAGGAGCGCGAGTGGGCCGCGCGGCAAGAGGCGCTCGGCATCTTCGATGAGATCGCATCGGACCTCCAACGCGGCGACGTGCAGGCGCTCGGCTCCGCGACCTCACGCAACTTTAGCGGGCCGCTCCAGTCGATCATCCCGGCCGCGACGAACGCCTTCACGGAAGCGCTGATCGGCGCGACCCGCGCGCACTTCGGCGCGGATTTCTGGGGCTTCTGGATGCTCGGCGGGATGTCGGGCGGCGGGATGGGCTTCATCGTCGCCCCGCAACGCAAGCCCGAAGCGCAGCAGTTCCTGCGCGCGGAAATGTCGCGCCTTCGGAACGCACTGCGGACCAGTCTACCGTTCGCGATGGAACCGGTCGTTTACGATTTCGCCATCAACCCGCACGGCACACGGGCCGACCTGCTTCCCGCCGGCGAAGAACTGCTCCCGCGGGGTTATTACGCGCTCCTCGTGCCGCGGTGGCTGCGCGAAGACCCGCGGGCGGTGCCCGCGTCGCGCCGGGCCGAACTCGACCGCGTCGGCCGGGCCGCGCGTCGCTCACCGGACCTTTCTGGACTCGTGGAATCGCTGTTCGACCGGATGCTACCGAGCGCGCCCGCAACCGCCGGACGCGGGGGCAACCTGAGCGAACTGCGCGCCGCGAACGGTTTCGACCGCGAGCAGCACGAGCGCATCCGCTCCGACCTGCGCCGCGGGCTGATCGGTCTCGCGCAAAACCGCCTCCCCGCTTCGACGGTAATCGAAGACGTGCGGCCCAGCGACGTGACCGACGCGCGCGGCGGGATTGCGAACGAGCACATCGAGCGCGGACGCGCGGCGCTCGCCGCTGGTGAGGTCGCGGTGGTGACGCTCGCCGCCGGCGCCGGCAGCCGGTGGACGCAAGGCGCCGGCGTGGTGAAGGCGCTGCACCCGTTTGTGCGGCTCGCGGGCCGGCACCGCACGTTCCTCGAAATCCACCTCGCGAAGAGTCGCAGAACGGCCGATCAGTGCGGTTCCGCCGTTCCGCACGTGTTCACGACCGGTTACCTGACTCACGACCCGATCGCGGAGTCCCTGGACGAGCGCGCCGCTTACGGTTACGCCGGTCCGGTGCGGCTGTCGCGAGGGCTGTCGGTGGGCTTGCGGCTCGTGCCGATGGAACGCGACCTTCGCTTTGCGTGGGAAGAAACGGCGCATCAGGTTCTCGACGAGCGCAAGCAACGGGTGCGCGAGAGCGCGCACGCGGCGCTCATCGGCTGGGCGCGGGCCGCCGGGGAGGGGAGCGACTACATCGACAACGAACCGCTCCAGTGCCTGCACCCGGTCGGGCACTGGTTTGAGGTGCCCAACCTGTTGCGGAACGGCGTGCTCCGCGACCTGCTCGCGGAGCGCCCGCAACTCAAGTACCTGCTCGTTCACAACGTCGATACGCTCGGTGCCGACCTCGATCCGGGGGTTCTGGGCCTTCACATCGGTTCCGGCCGGACGCTCACGTTCGAGATGATCGGCCGGCGGATCGACGATCGCGGCGGCGGGCTGGCCCGCGTCGATGGGCGCGTGCGCATCCTCGAAGGGCTGGCGATGCCGCGCGAGGAAGAAGAGTTCGCGCTCACGTTCTACAACTCGCTCACCACCTGGGTCAGCATCGACGGGCTGCTAAACGTATTCGGCCTCACCCGCGGCGATCTTTCCGACGCCGCGAAGGTGGGCGCTGCGGTGAGTCAGTTCGCGGGCCGGTTGCCGACCTACATCACGCTGAAGGACGTGAAGAAGCGGTGGGGGCACGGGCACGAGGACGTGTTCCCGGTGTGTCAGTTCGAGAAGCTGTGGGGCGACATGACGGCCGTGAGCGGGGTGGATTGCGGGTTCGTCGCGGTGCCGCGGGTGCGTGGGCAGCAACTCAAAGACCCGGCGCAGCTCGACGGCTGGCTCCGCGACGGCTCCGCCGAACACGTCCGCGCGCTGTGTGCGTTCCCGGATGCCCCGTAGCCCGACTCTCCGAGTCGAGTGCTGAGTGGACCCGACTCGGAGAGTCGGGCTACGGGTAACCGGTTGACGCCCGCGGCTATTCCCCGACAATTCGTTCACGGCCGATTTCTTCCCACGGGGTTATTCACATGCTCCGAATCGTACTTCTCGCGCTCGCCGCGGTCGCGGTCTGCGCCGGGTCCGCGTCCGCCGCGCCGGACGAGGCGCGGTTGCTCCGGTTCCCCACGATCCACGGCGACCAGATCGTCTTCACCTACGCCGGCGACCTGTACACCGTCTCATCGAACGGCGGAACGGCCCGCCGGCTCACGGCGCACCCCGGGTTCGAGATGTTCCCGCGGTTCTCGCCGGACGGCACGCAAGTCGCGTTCACCGGACAGTACGACGGCAACACCGAGGTGTTCGTCGTGCCGGCCGCCGGCGGCGAGCCGAAGCGGATCACCTTCACCGCGACGCTCGGCCGCGACGAAGTGTCCGACCGCATGGGGCCGAACAGCATCGTCATGGGCTGGACGCCGGACGGGAAGAACATCCTCTTCCGTTCGCGGATGCGCTCCTTCAACGACTTCATCGGGCAGCTTTACACGGTTCCGGCCGAAGGCGGCCTCGCGGTCGAATTGCCCCTGCCGCGAGGCGGGTTCGCCAGCTATTCGTCCGACGGCAAGAAGCTCGCGTACAACCGCATCTTCCGCGAGTTCCGCACCTGGAAGCGCTACCGCGGCGGCATGTGTGACGACGTGTGGCTCTACGATTTCGAGACGAAGAAGACGACGCAACTCACCAACGACGCCGCGCAGGACATCATCCCGATGGTCGTCGGCGGGAAGGTGTACTTCCTGTCGGATCGCGGTAAGGAGCAGCGGTTCAACCTGTACTCGGTCGATCCCGAAACGAAGGAGGTGACGCGGCACACCGAGTTCACCGAGTTCGACATCAAGTTCCCCTCCGCGAGCCAGGACGCGGTGGTGTTCGAGAACGGCGGGTACATCCACAAGTTCGATACCAAGACCGGGAAGGCCGCGAAGGTGTCGGTGAACATCCTCGAAGACCGCCTCGGCGCACGCGGCGCGCTGACCGATGTGAGCAAGACCGTCGCGGCGTTTGAGATTTCGCCGGACGGCAAGCGGGCCCTGTTCGGCGCGCGCGGCGACATCTTCACCGTGCCCGCAACGGAGGGCGTGACGCGCAATTTGACGCGCACGCCCGGGGCGCACGACCGCAACCCGAAGTGGTCGCCGGACGGCAAGTCGATCGCGTACATCTCTGATGCGAGCGGCGAGGACGAGATTTGCGTCGGCCCGGCCGACGGCAGCGCGCCCGCGAAGGCGATCACCAGCGGTGCCGACACCTACAAGTACGAACTGTACTGGTCGCCGGACTCGAAGAAGATTCTGTGGAGCGACAAGAAGTTGCGCCTCCAGTATGTGGATGTGGCGACGAAGAAGATTACGCTCGTGAACCAGGCGCGGGCGTTCGAGATCCGACAGTTCGTGTGGGCGCCGGACTCGAAGTGGATCTGCTTCGCGCGGCCGGAAGTAGAGACGCTCAACAAGGTTCACCTGTACTCGCTCGAATCGGGCAAGACGACCGAGGTCACCGACGGGTGGTACGGGTCCGGCTCGCCGGCGTTCAGCGCCGATGGGAAGTACCTGTTCTTCGTGTCGGCCCGCGACTTCAACCCGACCTACGGGCAGACCGAGTTCAACCACACCTACAACAACATGTCGCGCCTCTACTTCGTGACGCTCGCGAAGGCGACAGCGAACCCGCTGGCCCCGAAGCTCGATGACGAGTCACCGCCCGCGAAGAAGGACGACAAGAAAGACGGCCCGGTGGAGGTGAAGGTCGATCTGGACGGCCTGTCGAAGCGCATCGTCGCGCTGCCCGGGCCGGCGGGGAACTACGGCAACCTGACTTCCGCCGGCAACGCGCTCTACTACCAGCGCGCCGCGACCGGCAGCCCGCCGCAACTGTACGTCTTCGATCTCGGCACGAAAAAGGAGACGGCGCTTGGCAACATCGGCGGGTACGAGATTTCCGCCGACGGGAAGAAGATGCTGGTTTCGCAGGGCGGCCGGTACGCGATCATCGACCTGCCGAAGGGGCCGATCACGATCGGCGAGGCGCTCAACCTCTCGGGGATGGAAGTTTCACTCGACCGCAAGGCCGAATGGAAGCAGATGTTCGGCGAGTGCTGGCGCCAGATGCGCGACTTCTTCTACGACCCGGGCCTGCACGGCGTCGATTGGCTCGCGGTGCGGAAGAAGTACGAGCCGCTGGTCGAACACGTTTCGCACCGGGCCGACCTCACTTACATCATCGGCGAAATGATCTCCGAACTGGCCGCGGGACACGCCTACATCGGCGGCGGCGAGTTGCCCGAGGTGCGGAAGGTGCAGCAGGGGCTGCTCGGCGCCGAGTTCAAGCGCGACGAAAAGAGCGGGTACTTCCAGATCACGCGGATTCTGCCCGGCGAGAACTGGAACCCGCGGCGCCGCTCGCCGCTCACGGAAGTCGGCGTGAACGTGAGCGAGAAGGAGTGGATCGTCGCGATCAACGGCCGGCCGACTTCGGACGTGAAGAACATCAACGAGCTGCTCGTCAACGCCGCGGGCAAGGCGACGGTACTTTCCGTGAGCGCCAAACCCGCCCCGGAAGGCGCGCGCCGCGTCGTCGTCACGCCGACCAACGACGAGAGCGAGCTGTACTACTACGCCTGGGTGCAGGGGAACATCAAACGGGTCTCCGACGCGACCGACGGCAAAGTCGGTTACATCCACATTCCCGACATGCAGGCACCCGGCCTCAACGAGTTCGCCAAGCACTACTACCCGCAGCTCAAGAAGCAGGCGCTCGTCGTGGACGTGCGCGGCAACGGCGGCGGGAACGTGTCGCCGCAGATCATCGAGCGCCTGCGCCGCGAGGCCGCGATGATCGGCATCGCCCGCAACACCGAGCCGAACGTCGATCCGGGCGGGACGTTCGTCGGCCCGATGGCGTGCCTCCTGAACGAATACTCCGCGTCCGACGGCGACATTTTCTCGTACCGGTTCCGGCACTACAAGCTGGGGCCGCTCATCGGCAAGCGGAGCTGGGGCGGCGTGGTTGGCATCCGCGGGCCGCTGCCGCTCTTGGACGGCGGCGACCTCCGCAAGCCGGAGTTCTCGCGGTTCGATGTCGGCGGCAAGGAGTGGATCATGGAGAACGTCGGGGTGTCGCCGGACATCGTGGTGGACAACGACCCGGCCAAGGAGTTCGCCGGCGAGGACCAGCAGTTAAACAAGGCGCTCGAGGTGCTGTTGGCGGAGTTGAAGAAGAACCCGCCGAAGGCGGTGACCCCGCCGCCGTACCCGAAGC
>CAZBXY010000125.1:0-21125 GCA_964495365.1 uncultured Frigoriglobus sp.
CCCGCCGCCCGGCGCCGCGGGGCGCCCGGCCAGCACCCGCGCCCCCCGAGGTGGACCCAGCCCGGCCCGGGCGCCCCGCGGCGCCGGGCGAAAGCGGTGCTGGAACAGCCTTCCCCGCGACGCAATGCAAGGCAGGCGCTCGGCTGACGCATCATCAGCCTGCTGGAAACCAGCGAGCTAAACGCGAACGCGAAGGACGCACTGAAGGTAACCGGCGGGTTCACGACACGCAACGTGTGGTGACGCGAATTATCATTCAAAGTAGTAGGCACACTCCGTGTGCCGTAGCGACACGAAAGGAGTAGCGACGGCACACGGAGTGTGCCTACTACTTTGTGACGCGAATCTTTCCGCTACCCGCACCGGTGATTCGCCCGACGGTCGCGCTGGCGAGCGTTCCCGCGCTCGCCAGCGCACGCGAAACAGCCCCCGCGATCGCCTCCGGCACCGCGGCGAGCAACCCGCCGGAGGTCTGGGCGTCGCACAGCAGGAGCTGCTCCTCCTGCGACACGTCCGCGGCGTATTCCACCCAGTCGGCGAGGAACTTGGCGTTCGCGCGCGTGCCGCCGGGGGCGATCCCGGCTTTCACATACTCCCGCGCGGCGTCCAACACCGGTACGCGATCAGCCCACACCTCCGCGGTCACACCGCTCGCGGCGGTGATGTTCCGCAGGTGGCCGAGCAGCCCGAACCCGGTGATGTCCGTCAGCGCGTGAACCTCGAACTTGGTCAGCACTTCCGCCGCAGCGCGGTTGAGCGTCGTCATCACGCGGATCGCGTCGGTAATGGCCCCGCGCGCGTCCTGATCGTTCTTCGACGCGGTGGAAATGATGCCGAGGCCGAGCGGTTTGGTGAGAATCAGCTCGTCGCCCGGTTTCGCCCCGGTGTTGGAAAGCACGCGGTCCGGGTGAACCGTACCCACGACCGCCAGGCCGAAGATCGGTTCCTCGCTCTTGATCGTGTGCCCGCCGACGATGGCGATTCCGGCTTCGCCCGCGACCGCCGAAGCCCCCGCGAGGATCTCGCCCAGCACTGCGGCCGGGAGTGAATCCGGGAACCCGACGATGCTCAGCGCCGCGGTCGGCGTTCCGCCCATCGCGTACACGTCGGACAGGGCGTTCGCGGCGGCGACGCGCCCAAAATCACGCGGCGCATCGACAATCGGCGTGAAGAAGTCGGTGGTGAGGACGAGTGCGAGGTCATCGTTCAACTTGTAGATGGCCGCGTCGTCGGCGGTAGAACTGCCGACGAGTACGTTCGGATCGGTAATGGGCGGGAGCAGCCCGAGTAGCGGCAGCAGGAAGCCCGGCGGGTGTTTCGCAGCGCACCCGGCGCGCTTGGCCAGTTTCGTGAGCCGGAGGGGTTCGGTCGAGTTCATCGTGCGTCTCCTTCATGTTGTGCGGACAGTGTAGCCGATTCGCCCGCGGTTCGGGTAACATGTGGGCACCCGCCTTCTCGGAACGATCATGCACCGCACCGCCTTTATCACCCTTCTCGTGCTATCTGCGACCGCCGCAATCGGAACGGGCGATCCGCCGACCGCTCCGCCGCCGCGGGCCGTCATCGATTACGCACGCGATGTGCAACCCATTTTGGCGAAGAACTGCGTCTCGTGCCACGGCCCGGACAAGCAGCGCGGCGGGCTGCGGCTCGACCGCTCGGCCGACGCTCTCAAAGGCGGCGACTCCGGCAAGGCGATCGTTCCGGGTAAGCCCGGCGAGAGCCTGCTCGTGAAGAAAATCACCAGCGCCGACGCCGGCGACCGGATGCCGCAGGGCCGCGATCCGCTCTCCGACACCGACATTCGCACACTGACAGCCTGGATCGCCGGCGGAGCGAAATGGCCGGCTTCGGATGAGTTGGTGGGGTTGCACTGGGCTTTCAAACCCGTGAAGCGACCCGCGCCGCCCGAAATCCGAAATCCGAAAGTCGAAATCCGAAACGAAATCGACCGCTTCATCGCTGCCAAACTCAGTGACAACGGGCTGTCACTCTCACCGGAAGCCGATCGGCGCACGCTGATCCGCCGACTGAAATTCGATCTGCTCGGCCTCCCTCCCACGCCCGAAGAGGTGGAAGCGTTTGAAAAGGACACCGACGCCAACGCTTACGAGAAACTGGTCGATCGGTATCTCGCGAGTCCGCACTACGGCGAGCGGTGGGCGCGGCACTGGCTCGACGCGGTGCGGTTCGCCGAGACCAACGGGTTCGAGACGAACCAGCCGCGGCCCAACGCCTGGCGGTATCGCGATTACGTCATCAAGAGTTTCAACGCCGACAAACCCTACGAGGTGAAAAGCCCCGACATCACGCTGACGCTCAACCAGCGGGCCGACGAACTGCACGACATGATCGGCACGACCGGCTCCACTTTTCTGGGGCTAACCATCGCGTGCAGCCGCTGCCACGCGCACAAGTTCGACCCGATCCCGCAGCTCGATTACTACCAGTTCAAGGCGGTGTTCGCGGGCGTGCAACACGGCGAACGCCCCGTCCGCGACGCTGACGAATCCGCGCGCAAGTTCGCCGCGGTGAAGCTGAAGACGGAACTCGCGGAGGTCGAGGCGAAGCTCGCGGCACTGGAACCGCTCGCGGACCCGGCCGCGACCGACGCCCGACGCGCGGCGGTCAACCCGCGACTCAACACCGAGCAGTTCAAACCGGTTAGAGCGAAGTTCGTGAGGTTTGTGATCTTCGAGACGAGCAACATCGAGCCGTGCATCGACGAACTCGAAGTGTTCACGAGCGGGCCGAACCCGGCGAACGTCGCGCTCGCCGCGGTCGGGGCGAAGGCGACGAGTTCCGGTAACTGGCCGAACTCGCCGAGCATTCACAGCCTCGCGTTCGTGAACGACGGCAAGTACGGCAACGGCCGCAGTTGGATTTCGAGTAAGGTCGGCCGCGGCTGGGTTCAAATCGAACTTGCAGAGGTGGCGACCCTCGACCGCGTTGTGTGGGGCCGCGACCGCGAGGGGAAGTTCCTCGACCGTCTTCCCACGCGCTACCGAGTTGACGTTTCGCTCGACCGCGAGACGTGGAACGTGGTCGCGTCGTCGGACGATCGCGCCGGTTACGACCCCCGCGCGCAGGAGCCTCCGCCGGTGTTGACCACAATCCAGCGCGCGGTGTGGTTGAAGTTAACACAGCAGGCCGCGGACGTGCGATCTCGGTTGACCGACGCGGCTCGCGGCCCGATGGCCTACGCGGGGCGCATGACGGCGCCCGAACCGACGTTCCGCCTTCATCGCGGCGACGCGACGCAGAAGAAAGAAGCGGTCGGGCCGGGCGTGCTGGGCGAAATCGGCCCGCCCGTCACGATCCCCGCGACCGCGACCGACCCCGAGCGCCGCGCCGCTCTCGCGAAGTGGATCACGGACCCCGCGCACCCGCTGACGGCCCGCGTCATCGTGAACCGGTTGTGGCAGCATCACTTTGGTGTCGGGATCGTGGACACACCGAGCGACTTCGGCAAAAACGGCGGGAAGCCCAGCCATCCTGAGTTGCTGGATTGGTTGGCGAGTGAGTTGATGTCGCCCACGCCGACGGACCGCAGTCCGTCGGCTTCGCGCGTTTCCTGGTCGTTGAAGCACATTCACAGGCTCATCGTCTCCAGTGCCACCTACCGCCAATTCTCGGCAATGCGTCCCGACGCCCACACCAGAGACGCGCAGTCGCGCCTGCTGTGGCGCTACCCGCCGCGGCGGGTCGAGGCCGAGCCGCTGCGCGACGCGGTGCTGTTCGTGAGCGGAAAGCTCGATCTCACGATGGGCGGGCCGGGGTTCGACCTGTTTGAGCGGAACACGAACTACGTGAAGGTGTACACGCCGAAAAAGGAGTTCGGCCCGGCCGAGTTCCGCCGGATGATCTACCAGCACAAACCGCGAATGCAACTCGACGACACCTTCGGCGCGTTCGACTGCCCGGACGCCGGCCAGATCGCGCCCCGGCGCAACGTCTCCACCACTCCACTGCAAGCACTGAACCTGCTGAACAGCGGTTTCATGCTTCAGCAAGCGAGCTATTTCGCGGAGCGCGTCGAAAAGGAGACGGGGCAAGATGTCGCGGCGCAGGTGAAGCGGGTATTCGCACTGGCGTTCCAGCGTGCGCCGAGCGAGAAGGAACTACTCGCCGCGACGAAGCTGGTGACCGACCACGGCCTCGCGGCGCTGTGCCGCGCGGTGCTGAACGCGAACGAGTTCGTGTTCGTGGATTAGGCGAACCCCGGACGCAAGTCCGGGGGTGGCACCGCAGGCACGCAACGCCCAGCGCCCAACGCCCAGTACCCAACAACACCCCCGGACTTGCGTCCGGACCCAACAACACCCCCGGACTTGCGTCCGGGGTTCGCCCGGAGTGACCCATGTCTTCGTTCCTCACCGATCGGCGCGCGTTCTTGCGTGATGCGGGCACCGGCCTCGGCGGGATCGCGCTCGCGGCGCTGCTCGCGGAGCAGGGCGCGCTCGCGAACGATCGCGGTCCGCTGCGCCCGGACATTCGCCCCGACGCGCCGTCCGCGCCGCGGAAGCCGCACTTCGCGCCGAAGGCAAAGCGCGTCCTCACGGTTTTCTGCTCCGGCGCGGTCAGCCACCTCGACACCTTCGACTACAAGCCGGAGCTGGTCAAGCGCGACGGTCAACCGCTGCCGGGCAACGAAAAGCTCGTCACGTTCCAGGGCGAAAACGGCAATCTCACAAAACCGCTGTGGAAGTTCAAACCGCGCGGGCAAAGCGGCAAGATGGTGTCGGATCTTCTGCCGAACCTCGCGGAACTCGCCGACGAGATGTGTTTCGTCCACTCGATGACCGCGAAGAGTAACACGCACGGCCCGGCCGAAAACCAGATGAGTACGGGGTTTACGCTCGACGGCTTCCCCAGTTGCGGGGCGTGGGTGAGCTACGCTTTGGGCAGCGAGAACCGCGACCTGCCGGCGTTCGTGGCGATCCCCGATCCGCGGGGCGTTCCGCAGGTCGGGCCGAACAACTGGGGCAGCGCGTTCCTGCCCGCGGTGTTCCAGGGCACGCCGTTCACCGCCGACAAACCGATCCCGCACCTGGCACGCCCCGCTGGCGTGAGTGAAGCGACCGATTCCGACACACGCGATTTTCTCAAATTGCTGAACGACGAACACGCGAAGGCCCGGCCCGGCGACACGCAGCTCGCGGCGCGCATCGCGAGTTACGAAATGGCTGCGCGGATGCAACTCAGCGCCGCGGGCGTGGCGGATCTGTCGAAGGAGTCGGAACGCATCCACAAAGAGTACGGCACCACTGACGCGAACAAGGTGAAGGCCGGGTTCGCGCGGAACTGCCTGCTCGCCCGGCGGTTGCTCGAACGCGACGTGCGGTTCGTGCAACTCTTTAACGGCTCGTACGCGATGGGTGAGGGCGTCGGCAACTGGGACGGCCACAAGACGCTCAAACCGCAGTACGAGACGCACGCCGCGATCCTCGACCAGCCGCTCGCGGCGCTGCTTCGTGACCTCAAACGCAGTGGTTTGTTGAAAGATACGCTCGTGGTGTGGGTGACGGAGTTCGGCCGAATGCCGACATTCCAGAAGGGCGCGAGCGGGCGCGACCACAACCCTAAGGGCTTCACCGTGTGGCTCGCGGGCGCCGGCGTGAAGCGGGCGCACAGCCACGGCGCGACCGACGAGTTCGGCTACGCCGCGGCCGAGCAGAAGGCCACCATTTACGATCTGCACGCGACGATTATGCACCTGCTCGGCCTCGATCACGAGCGTCTGTCGTTCTACCACAACGGCATCGAGCGCCGGTTAACCGACGTTCACGGCGAGGTGATCGAAGGTATCCTTTCGTGAGCGCCGGGCCGGCCCACACGCGCATTTCACAGTTTTTTGCCCACTGCTTACCTTGCGGGTGCGGAATCGCGCGCCAATAATCGCGCAAGATCGATCGGCGCGAAGTAGGCGAACGGCCGGTGTAAACCGGCCGGTGGAGTGCGTCGGTCACACCGGCCGGCTTACACCGGCCGTTCGCCCGATTCTTACCCCACACGAGTCATGGCAAAAGCAGCTGCGAAGAAGCCCGCCACGAAGGCCAAGCCGGCCGCAAAGAAACCCACCGCGAAGGCCGCGAAACCGAAGACGGCCAAGCCCAAGGCGCCCCCGAAACCCCCGCCGACCGACTTCGCCGGGTTCATGGATCGGCTGCGGAAGGTCACCGACCCGGCGAAGCTCGACAAGGCCGCGCGGATGCTCAAGGCCGAGCGGTTCCGGCTCTACGCGAAGGTGCAACCGGACCACCTCGTCGGCGTCGTGAAGAGTCAGACTGACCCGGACCTGGTGTACTCGTGCCGGCTCGGCAGCGACGGCAAGTACACCTGCGGGACGCAGAACCTCCGCGCCTGCGGCGGGCTGCAAGGTTCGCCGTGCAAGCACCTGCTGGTACTCATCGTGGGACTGTCGCGGGCCGGCGACCTCGACCCGACCGCGGCGCACCAGTGGACGCAGGCGGCTCGCGGCAAGCAACCGGTGTTCGACAAGGACGCGCTGGCCGAGACGTTCCTGAAGTACAAGGGCGCGGAGGCCGGTGAGGTCGATTGGCGGCCCACGGAGACGATTCCCGAAGACTTCTACGCGATGTGATTTTGTGTGGTCCGGTCACTCCGTGACCGGATTACTTTGTTTCCGGTCACGGAGTGACCGGACCACAATAAGAGGCTCGGTTCCGTGCCCACCAAGAAGAAAGCCCCACCGCCGGCGGAAGTCGATTGGCCGACCGTACTCGCGAGCGGCCCGGAGGGCGTCGCGCAGTGGAACGCGCGCTCCGCCACCGCGCGCCAGATGACACGCCTCGGCGCCGGCGACTTCACCAACGCGGACCTGTCCGGAGTGAACTTCCACGGGCAGCCGTCGCTCCGCTTCCGCGGCGCGGGGGCGCACTTTCGCGGTGCCGAACTGTCGAACGCCGCGTTCAGCGAGGCCGACCTGCGGAACTGCGACTTCACCGGGGCGACGATGACCAAGTTCGGCGCCCGCAAGTCTGATATGAGCGGGGCGAGGCTCGCCGGAGTCGATCTGAGTAGCGCCCGGCTCGCGGAGGTGAAGTTGGTCGGGGCCGACCTGAGCGGAGCGAACCTCACCGGGGCCGACATCAGCGGAACCGACCTCACCGGGGCGAACCTCGACGGCGCCACGCTGGTAGACATGTTGTTCGACCAGCACACCGTCTGGCCGGAGGGGTTCGCGGTGCCCGACGGCGCGCGGTGGAAGCCAGACCCGAAGTTCGACGGCGAGGGCAAGGACGCGGTCGCGGCCAACGTGGACGCGCTGTTCGCGCGGCTGAGGGAGACCTTCGACGCCAACCGCATTACCCGCACCCGCGAGATGCTCCGCGCCGGGACGAACCAACTGTTCGCCGAGGTCGCGGCCGACTCAGTCCGCGGGGTCGTGAAGAGTCAGCGTGAACCGGACCTCGTTTACTCGTGTCTGCTGCGCGAGGACGGCACGTACTGCTGCGGCACGCCGGACCTCACGGAGTGCATGGGCCTCCGCGGCGAGCCGTGCAAGCACATCCTGGTACTCCTGTTGGGGTTGGCGAAGGCCGGCGAACTGACGCCGCAAACCGCGGACAAGTGGGTGCGCGCGTCGCGCGGGCGGAAACACACCTGGAACGCGAGTTTGCGCAACGAGGTGGGCGACACGCTGCTCAAATACAAGGGCGCGGAAGCCGGCGAGATCGACTGGCGACCGACAGAAACGATCCCCGAAGACTTCTACGCGATGTGAGCGATGGCGAAACAACCCAAGAAGCCCGCCGCGAAGAAGCCGGCGGCGAAGAAGAAGCCCGCGACCGATTGGGTCGCGGTGTTGCGGAGCGGCGCGACCGGCGTGCGGAAGTGGAACAAGCTCTCCACACCAGAACGCGCGCAGACGCTCCTTGTGAGCGCGGACCTCAGCGGGAGTTCGCTCGCGGGCGTGAAACTGGCCGACGTCCGCGCCGACGAGATCAACTTGACCGGAGCCGATCTGACCGGCGCGACCCTCAACGGCTACTTCGGCAAGGCGAAGTTCACCAACGCGAACTTGACCGAAGCACGCGGCGCGAACCTCCAAGCGGTCGGCGCGGACTTCTCCGGTGCCGCGCTCGTTCGCGCCGACTTGCGCAGCAGCGGACTGAAGCGCTGTTCGTTCGCGGGGGCCGATCTCACGAGCGCGCGACTGGACCAAGCCGACCTCCACAGCACGGACCTCAGTACGGCAACGCTCACCGACGTCGTCTGGATGGGCGCGACGTTCGACGCGGAGACGAAGTGGCCGACGAACTTCGCCGTTCCGGGCGAACTCAAGTGGGCGGGCCGCACCACCGACCCGCGTCTTAGCGGCAAGGGGAAGCGGTCCGCGGCGCACGACATCAATGGGCTGATGGCCCGGCTGCACGCGAACATTGACGAGAAGCGGATGACGCGCGTGCTCGACATGCTCAAGAAGGAGCGGAACCAGATCTTCTCCGAGGTCGAGCCGACGCTCGTGCGCGGCATCGTCAAGAGTCAGCGGGACATCGACACGGTGTACTCGTGCGTGCTCACCGACGACGGTACCTACTCGTGTTGCACGCCGGACATGGCGCAGTGCATGGGGCTGTCGAACGAGCCGTGCAAGCACCTGCTCGTGTTGCTCATCGGTCTCGCGCGGGCCGGTCAGTTCGACCCGACGACGGCGGACAAGTGGGTCGTCGCGGCGAGCAAGAAGAACCCGCGGTGGAACAAGACGGTGCAGAACCACATGGCCGACTCGCTCCTGAAATACAAGGGCGCGCAAGCGGGTGAGATCGAGTGGCGGCCCACCGAAACCATTCCCGAAGACTTTTACGCGATGTGACAGGAACCCGATGCCCAAGAAATCCAAAGCGGTCGTCACGCCCAAGCTCGCGGGGCAGAAGGTCTGCTTCGTTGGCAAGTTCGGCCACCGCGACAGCCAACGGGCCGCGTTCGAAGAGGCGGCGCGCGAAAACGGAGCAACGGTCGTGGACGGCGAGAAGACCGCCCCCGACGTTCTCGTTGATGCGGCCGGGACAGCCGGCAAGCCGTCCGGGGTCAGCGCGAAGGTTCAGAAGAAATACCCTGGTGTTTCGGTCGTCGATCAGGTCGGGTTTTACAAACTGCTCGTCCCCACACCCGACGAGTTCCGCGCGTTGTTGACCTCCGAACCTCGTGACTGGCAGTTCTGGCACAAGGTGCGTGACCGGTTGTGGGCGGCCGGGGCGAAGATCGACCTCACCGGTTCCGACCTTCGGAAACAGATCCTCACCAGTGCCAACTTTCAGTCGGTGATCCTCGACGACGCTGACTTCTGCGGCGCGAGACTGGAGCACGCCCATTTCGGCCCGCTAAGGAGGGCGAAGTTCAACGGTGCGGGGATGCGGTACGCGTTCTTCAGTCAAGCCGAGGACTGCAGCCTGCGGAATGTCATCCTCGACAACGCTCACATGAACCCCGCAACGTTCGTGCACTGCGACTTCGACGGCGCGGCGCTCCGCGAGGTATTCGCCGCGTACACGCAAGCGGCCGGCTGCACCTTTCGCCGGGCCAACCTGACCGAAGCGGGTTTTGAACAGTCGAACTTCACTGGGTGCGACTTCACCGACGCGGTGCTGTCGAAGGCGAAGCTGAGTAAGTGCGACTTCGCCGGGGCGAACCTCTCAGAGGCCGACTGCACCGGCGGCGACTTCCGCAACGTGAAGTTCATCAACGCGAACCTGAGCAAAGTCAACTTCCGCGACGCGAACCTCAGCGGGGCCGATTTCACCGGCGCGACTATCGACGGGGCGGATTTCACCGGGGCGAACCTGACCGGCGCGGTTACCGCCGGCGTAGATGCCTCGAAGGCGAAGAACTTCGCAGTGGTCGCCGCGCGTGCCGCCGGCCCGCGGATGGCCGAACTGGCGCAGGTCGCCAAGCAGTCGCGGAAGTTGGAAGTGTCGATCGAACTGGGGCTGAAGGGAAAAGAGTACGTCACGATCACCGCCAGCGTTTCGACTTACGGCACGACGCAGTACACGAACGCAAACCACACGCACTTCGCCGAGCGCTCCACATTTGGGTCATATGTGGACGCGCCGACGTTCGAGCAGGGGATGCTCAACCTCGTCGATCTGTGGTCGAAGGGTACTCCGCGGCTCGAAACGGTGAAGGCGACCGCGAAGCAGTGCCCGCTGAAGCCGAAGGAGTTGCTCGCGCTCGCGCGGGATGCGTGGTGCGAGGCGCTGGGCGTGGCGATCCCGACCGCGGCGGAATGGGAGGCGCGGACGGAGAAGGCCGCGAGCGCGGCGGAGACGCTCCGCGACAAGATGCTCGCGGAACTGCGCGGAGGCTCAGCCGGAGTGACGAAGTTCAACGCGCACTCCGACAAGGACCGCGAGAAACTCGGCAAGCTTCACAATCTCGACTTCACGAACGCGAAGCTCGCTGGCGTGCATCTCAACAGCACGGACCTTCAGGGCACGAAGTTTGACGGCGCGACACTCACGGAAGCCGCCTTCTGCGGTTCAAAGCTCCAGAACGCGAGCTTCTTTAACGTGAAGGCGAGCAAATCGAACTTCGCCGGGTGCAAGGCCGCCGACGCGTCGTTTGTCGCCGCGACGCTGACGAAGTGCAACCTGCGCGCGGCGACGTTCCTCCGCACGAACTTCAAGAGCGCGGACCTGACCGGGACGGAGTTCGACTTCTCCGACCTCCGCGGCGCGGACTTCACACTCGCGACGTTAACGAAGGTGAGTTTCAAGTACGCGAAGTTCGACGAGACCACCAAGTTCCCTGCGGGCTTCACCCCGCCGGACGACATGCAGTGGGTCGGCGCCGGCCCGCACCCGGGCAAGCTGAAGGGCGTTTCGACCGCCGCGGCCGGGAGTATGGACTTCGACACCTTCGTGAAGGGGCTGAGCGCGAAGATCGACCCGGCGCGAGTCGCGAAGGCCGCGGCGATGTTGAAGGCCGAGCGGTTCCAACTGTTCGCCGACGTGACCGACGCGGCCGTAGCGGGTATTGTAAAGAGCCAAACCAGCCAGGAACTACTGTACTCATGCCGGCTCGCCGCGGACGGACAGTTCGGGTGCGGCACACAGAACGTGAAGCCGTGCGGCGGGCTACACGGCTCGCTGTGCAAGCACCTGTTAGTACTGGTGGTCGGGCTGGCGAAGGCCGGGCGGCTCGACCCGGCGACGGTTGACAACTGGATCAACCTGAGCAAGGTGCAGAAGCCCGAACTCGACCGGGATTCGCTGGCCGAAACGTTTTTGAAGTACAAGAGTGCCGACGCCGGCGAGATTGACTGGCGGCCCACCGAGACGCTGCCGGAAGACTTCTATGCGATGTGACACCACGAGTAGACACTGATGGCGACACCGACTCCCGAACAGGCCGCGTGGGAGGACTTCCTCACGAAGCTCCGCGGTGTGACCGACCGCGCGAAGCTGGACAAGGGACTGGCGATGCTCCGCGCCGACCGGTTCCAACTGTTCGCGGACGTGCAACCGGAGTTCGTGTGCGGAATCGTCCGAGCGCAATCGACCGACAGCCGCATCTACTCGTGCCGGCTCGCGAGCGACGGCCGCTACGGCTGTTGCACCCCAAACCTCATCATGGACGTCGGGTCACGGCGTTCGGTGTGCAAGCACCTGCTGGTTCTGGTGGTCGGGTTGGTGAGAACGGGGCAACTCGATGCCGCAACGGTGCTGGAATGGCTCCGACTTTCGCGGAGAATGAGTTTGACCGCCGACGGGGGCAAACCGAACCGCGACGAGGCGGCCGGGACGTTCCTGAAGTACAAGGGCTACGAGGCGGGCGAGATCGACTGGCGCCCGACGGAAACGATCCCCGAAGACTTCTACGCGATGTGATTTGGCTGCCTGTAGCCGGGGTCATTGATCCCGGAGAGATACCACCCATGTAGCCCCGGCCTCGATGAGGCCGGCTACAGAAGTGAGCGAACACATGGACGAGATCGCCGAACTCCGCGACGCGCTCGACCGGCTGCACGCCGCGATGGACGATCTGGTAGTTCGCGGGGTGCGGGCTGCCGGGCCGGCCGAGGTCGCGCGGCTCACCGCGCTGCGCGACGAGTTCCGCATGGCCGGGGCCGAACACCTCGCGGAGAAACTCGCGACGCTGGTCGATGCCGTCAACGCCGGCGAGCGCAACGCCGCTCCCGCGCTGATGCGCGCGGTGACAACGTTTCGGCTGTTCGACCGGATGTTGACACTGGAGGCCGCCCGCGCGGCGCTCACCGCGGAGCCGCCAGCGGACGAAGAGGCGGTCGAGGAAGACGAAACTGAAGATGAGGACGAGTAACGCGCCATGCTGCCCCCCGCTGCTGAACGCCCGAAGCTCCGCACCACGCTTGACCAGTTGTCGGGCGCGGTGGAGGAGTTGCTGTTGGGCGGGCTCACCACCGCGTCGGACGCGACCCGGCAGACGCTCACCGCGGCGATGCAGGAGGCCGCGCGGATGCGCCTGTTGCGGCTCGGTGCGATTTTGCGCGTACTCGCCGATGATCTGAACCGGTTCGTCACACAAGACCCGCTCTTGTCGCGCCGCCGGCTCACGCTGTTCCTCAATCGCGGGTGGCTACTGGCCCGCGGGCTGTCGCACGCACTCGAAAAGGGCGACGAGAAGGAATTCGACCGGCTCAACCTGACGCCGACCACACAACCGCTCACGAGTGTCGAACTGGTGTGCCTGGGTGCCGTGAAGAAGGTCACCGCGTCGATGGTGCAGTTTCAGTTCCGGTTCCGAGCCCTGAGCGCGAGCGGGCCGGTGAAGGCCGGCGACGCGGTGGCGTGGTCGTTCAACCAGCCGGTGAAGAACAAGGACTTCCCGCCGGAAGCGTACCTGCACCTCGCGCAGAAGCAGAAGTTCACGCCGTTCAGCTTGCTCGAACGCAAGCAGGTCACGGTCTCGAACGCACTGGTGTCGCCGGACGATGCGGGGAACTGGCGGGTGGCGCTCAACGACGCGAGCACGGTCGTTGCAGGCGCGGCGTTCACCGACTGGGGCCGCTTCTTGGCCTGGACGCCCGACGCGGCGCTGGAGCGACTCGCGAAGCAATCGCCCGGCCCGCTCGACCTTGATACTGAGCTTCAGGAAGAAGTGGTGTTGCACGATTTCGCGATCGGCGCACCGGTCGAAGGCGACGAACCGGGGCAGACCGTTTACCCGATCACCGCGGGGACGATGGCGTTTCAGGCGATCGTCGGCGCCGCGGTCGAAGGGAAGGCGCTGGCGAAGTGCATGGACGAATTACGGAAACCGAAGAACGCTCGCCCGCCGCTGTTCGGCCTGATGCACTACGAGCGGTGTCGGCTCGTGTTCCAGCCGCTTGCGACGTTCCCCGCGAGCGGACCGGAGTACATGACGATCTCGCAGGAGAAGGTCGATAAGGCCGCGCTGCTCCGCGCGCTGTTCTGACTCGGCGAGCGGCGCGGCATCAGCCCGCAGGTAATACATTGTCGCCACAATGCGCACAATTGTATAGTTTTCTGATGCGGTTGCGGAGCGAGTCGTGATTTTCCAAGCGTTTTCGCGATACTCAAACGATCACTAACTTGCCACGTGGCAAGTTTTTCAACACAAGCGCCCGGCTCCGGCCGTTCGCTCGACCCAACGGACCCAACCGCACATGGCCAAGAAACCCGCGACCCTCGACCCGACCCGCACCTCGCCCGCGGCGGTTGCCCCCGATGTCGTTCTGCGCGAACCCGCCGAGGCGCGGTACGCCGATCAACTTGAAGCGCTCAAGCAGAACGACTCCGAAACACCCCCGGCGAACTGGAAACTCTCGCCGCGCGCGGTGTTGACGTACATCACCGGCGGCAAGGCGCTGAAGGCCACGATCAACGGCAAGTCCGTTGAGGTGCCGATCACGCGCAAGTTCTTCGGCGACGACGGCGTGGTCGAGCGCTCCATCGTGACGCTCGCTTCCGAACGTGCTCTCCTTCTGGTGGGCGAACCCGGGACTGGAAAGTCGTGGTTGTCCGAACACCTCGCGGCGGCGATCTGCGGAACGTCGATGCTGACGATCCAGGGCACCGCGGGTACGACCGAGGAGCACATCAAGTATTCGTGGAACATCGGGCGCATCATCACGGAAGGCCCCACGCCGGAGAACATGATCCCGTCGCCGGCGATGGTCGCGATGAAGCACGGCGCGCTCTTGCGGTTCGAGGAACTCACGCGGTGCGTGCCGGACGTGCAGGACGCGCTCGTGTCGATTCTTTCCGAGAAGGCAGTTGCGGTGCCGGAGTTGCCGGGCACCGCGATGATCTTCGCCAAGCCGGGGTTCAACATCATCGCGACCGCGAACACCCGCGACCAGGGCGTGAACGAACTCTCGGCCGCTCTGAAGCGTCGCTTCAATTATGTGTACATCCCGATCGTCGGCGACCAGAAGACGGAAGTGAAGATCGTTCAACAGCGCGCCGCGGAATTGCTCGAACGCTACAACCTGCCGGCCAAGCTCAGCCCGCCGGTGATCGAACTCCTGGCGACGGTGTTCCGCGAGATCCGCAACGGCAAAACGACCGACGGCGTGAGCATCAAGAAGCCGAGTACGACGCTTTCCACCGCGGAGGCGATCGGCGTGGCGCTCGACGCGACGTTGCACGCGCGGTTCTTCGGCAGCGGCGAGGTCGGCCCGGCGGACATCGCCCGCAACATGGTCGGCGCGGTGGTGAAAGAGGATCAGGAAGACAAGGCCGCGCTGAAGGAATACGCAACGGTGGTCGCGAAGAAGCGCGGGGCGAAGGAGAAGGCGTGGAAGGAGTTCCACGACGCGCTCGTCGAGCAGTTGTGAGTCAGGTTTTCGTGGCACAGGCTTTCTAGCCTGTGCTGGTTTGCATTTTGTAGCAGCACAGGCTGGAAAGCCTGTGCCACGAAAAGAATCGCAAGAACACTCATGGCCAAAGACACGACAACCGCCGCGGCCGATGCCGGACTCGACCCCGCCGAGATCGCGCGGCGGGTCGATGCCGTGCTCGGCGATCCGCTCTACTGGTTCCCGGTGCGGCACCACTCGCCGACCACCGCACGGCACCTGCGCGCCGCGCTCACCGCGCGCAAGCCGAAGGTGGTGTTCATCGAAGGGCCGTATGAGGCCAACGACCTCATCCCGCACATCACCGACGCGGCCACCGCGCCGCCGATCGCGATCTATTCCTCGTACCGCGACGACGCCAACGTGCTGGGTCTCAACGGGCACGCCAGCGCCGCGCCGGACATTCCGGCGCGGTTCGCGGCGTGGTACCCGATGACGCCGTACTCGCCCGAATACGTCGCGATGAAGACCGCCGCGACGCTCAAAGCAGAGGTTGTGTTCATCGACCTGCCGCATCACGCCCTCGTCCCGCGGCACGTTCCCGACCCCGCGGGCCGACAACCGCCGCGCGAGGCCCCGCAGCGAACCCCGAACGACGATCGGCTGATTACGAGCAGCGGGTTCTACCGGGCGCTCGCCGAGGCCGCCGGGTTCAAAAGCTGGAACGAGGCGTGGGACACGCTGTTCGAGAACCCGCATTCCAGTGATTACGAGGTGTTTCGGCGCGAACTCGCGACCTTCTGCTGCGCTGCCCGCGCCACCGCGGACGCCGCGGCGGAGCACGCGGAGGGAACCGTCGAGCGCGAGCGGCACTTCCTGCGCGTCATTCGCGAAACGCTCGCCGCCCGCAAACTGAAACCGCAAGACGCGATGGTCGTTTGCGGTGGGTTCCACCTGTTCCTCAACCGCACCGACACGCAACCGCCGCCGGAGTGCCCGGACGGGACCGTTTACACGTCGGTCGTGCCGTACTCGTACTTCCGCATCTCGGAAATGTCGGGCTACGGGGCCGGCAACCGCGCGCCGCAGTTCTACGAGACGTGCTTCAAGTTGGTGGACGCCGGGCGTGCAACCGACATCGCAATGGAACACGCGATCGCGGTACTACGGAATATGCGGAAGGGCGGCGATCCGCTCTCGACCGCTGACGCGATCTCGGTCACACACCACGCGGGGATGCTGGCCGGGTTACGGGGCCGGGCGTTCCCCACACTCGACGACATCCACGACGCGCTCGTCACCTGTTGCTGCAAAGGGAATCCCAAAGAGGAGGGCCAGAAACTTCAAGGCGCGATGGACGCCGCGGGGATCGGCAACGCGATCGGTAAGGTTACGTCGAAGCTCGGCCGACTGCCGATCGTCAACGACTTCCACACACAACTCTCCGACCTCGAACTCGGCGAGGTGATGGGTAAAGAGAAGCGGATGACGGCGAAGCTCGACAAGCGTGACACGCAGGGCGCGCGCCGGTCGGCGTTCTTGCACCGCGTTGCGTACCTCAAAGTGCCGTTCGCCGCGCAAACCGCGGAGGGCGGCGACTTCTCCGGCACGCTGTTCCGCGAGCAGTGGGACTTGAAGTGGGATCCCCGAACGGAACCCGCGCTGATCGAGCAGAACCTCTACGGCGACACGGTCGAGGCCGCGGCGCTCTCGCGCTTGCGCGAGGCGATGGCGCAGGCCGGCACGCACGCGGGGCAAACGTGCTTGCGGTTGCTCGACGCGGTGAACCTCGACCTGCCGGGACTGGTCACTGCTGCGGAGGCGACCTGCGGAACGGCGATCGACACCGACCCGTCGTTCGTGTCGCAGGCGACGGCGCTCACCGCGCTGGGGCGGCTCGATCAGTACGCCGCTTTTCGTGGGCTGAGCCGCACCAGGCTCGAAGAGTTGCTCGTGCGGTGTTACGACCGCGCGTGCTTCGCGCTGCCGAATGCGATCGCGGTTCCTGATGAGGAACAAGCCGGGGTCGTGAACGCGCTCATTTCGGTCGCGGACGTGGTGCAGCGTGACAGCGGGCGCTACGATCGCGCGCTCTTTGCCGATGCTGCGCGGAGTGCGGCCGACAACACTCCGGTGCCGTTCCTGCGCGGGGCGTTCCTGGGGTTGTTGTGCGAAATCCGCGAACTGCCCGCGTGCGCGCTCGCGGCCGAAGTTGCGGGATTGGCGCAGGCCGCGACCGACGTAATGGTGACCGCCGGCGACCTGCTCGACGGGATGCTCGCGGTGTCGCGCACGTCGCTGTTGCTCGGCGCCGATGCGCTCGTCGCCGCGGTGGACGACCTGCTGAAGGCCGCGGAGTGGGATCCGTTCCTGGTGATGCTCCCGCGCCTCCGCGCCGCGATCGAGCGCCTGTCGAACGCGCAGAAGGATTCGCTCGCGGCGACGGTCGCGCGGCGCTACGGGCTGGGGAAAGCGGAAGAGGTCCGCGCGATGAGCGGGAGCCTGGCCGCGACCGCGCTGGTGGCGCGATTAGACGCGGCCGTCGCCGGCGTGCTGAAGAACTGGCCGCTGTAGGTGCCAGTCGAACCGCTGGCGTCAGCCGGCTGGGTCGCGGGGATCAAAGACAACCCAGCCGGCTGACGCCGGCGGTTCGACGGTGAGTGTATGGCATCCGATCCCGAAACGCTCGCGCGGTGGCGCCTCGTCCTCGGCCGAACGGCCGAGCAGCACGGTATTTCGTGTGGCGACGATGCCGACGCCTCGCGCGTCGAACAGCTCGTCGGCTTCCTGTTCGAAGGGGGTTCGCCGAGCGGCGCGCAACCATCGCGGCGCCCGACCGGGCACCGCAGCGGCGGCGGGTCGTCTGTTGGGTTGAGCGTCCCCGACTGGGTCGAGCAGGTCAACGAACTGTTCCCGGAGCAGTCCAAAGAGGTGATGCAGCGCGAACTCGTCAAGCGCCGCGGGATTGCCGAGTTGCTCGAACAGCCGGAGTTGCTGGAGAAAATCGAGCCGAATCTCGATCTCGTCAAAACGCTACTCACGCATCGCAACCTGATGAACGAGAAGACCCGCGGACTTGCCCGCAAGGTCATCGAGCACGTCGTCGAGCAACTGAAGCGGCTGATGCAGACGCAGGTCGAGCAGACGATTATCGGCGCGATCCGCCGCGACCGGCACTCGCCCCGCAAGGTGTTTCGCAACCTCGATCTGAAGACCACCCTCCGCCGAAACCTCAAGAACTACGATCCTGAGTCGGAGAAACTGCTCGTCGAGCGCTGTTACTTCTTCGCCGCGGAGCGCAAGAAGAAGCCGTGGCACGTGGTGGTTGTCGTCGATCAGTCCGGGTCGATGATGGAGAGTACGATCTTCTCCGCGGTGATGGCATCGATTTTCGCCGAACTGCCCGCGATGAGAACGTCACTCATCCTGTACGATACGCGGGTGGTCGATATCTCCGATCAGCTCGGTCAGCCCGTCGATGTGCTGATGAACACGCAGCTCGGCGGCGGGAACGACACCGCGCTCGCACTGCGGTATGCGACCTCACTCATCCGACAGCCGGCGCGGACGATCCTCGTACTCATCAGCGACTTCTACGAGGACGACGAGCGGATGGAGAACCTGATGGTCGATCAGGCGCGGTTCCTCGGCGACAGCGGGGTGCGGCTGGTCGGGCTGGCGGCGCTGGGGTACGACGCGCGGCCGTTTTACAAGAAGCAGGCTGCCGACAAGCTCCGCAAGGTGGGGATGGACATCCTCGCCTGCACACCGGAGCAACTGGCCGAGTGCATGGCGAAGATCATTCGCGGATAGTAGTAGGCACACTCCGTGTGCCGTCGCTACGCGCAGCGGAATAGCAACGGCACACGGAGTGTGCCTACTACTCTGGGAAACAGTCATGGCCACCGACGAAACCACCGAATGCCTCGACACCGACCCGCACACACTGGCCCGGTGGCGGCTCGTACTCGGTCGGACCGCGGAAGAGCACGGCATCAACTGCGAGGGCGAGGCCGAGGCCCAGCGCATCGAGCAACTCGTCGGATTCCTGTTTGAACCGGGGTGAGGTGAGGGCCAAGGCGGCCGCGGTCGCGGTCGCAGCGGCGGGAAGGGTAAGTCGAAGGATCGCAAGGGCGGCCTGGGGCCGTCGCAACTGACCGTCCCCGACTGGGTGGACGCGGTGAACGAACTGTTCCCCAACCAGTCGAAAGAGGTAATGCAGCGCGAGTTGGTCAAGCGCCGCGGGATCGCGGAACTGATGGAGCAGCCGGAGTTGCTGGAAAAGATCGAACCGAACATGGATCTCGTGAAGACGCTCCTCACGCATCGCGATCTGCTCAACGAAAAGACGCGAGTGCTGGCGCGGAAGATCATTGAGCAGGTGGTGGAGCAACTGAAGCGCAAGATGCAGGTTCAGGTGGAGCAGGCCATTACGGGCGCGATCCGCAAGGACCGGCACTCGCCGCGCAAGGTGTTCCGCAACCTCGACCTCAAGACGACGCTCCGCCGCAATCTCAAGAACTTCGATGTGGAGTCGGGGAAGCTCTTGGTCGATCAGGTGTACTTCTACGCGGCGGAGCGGAAGAAGAAGCCGTGGCACATCATCGTCACGGTGGACCAGTCCGGGTCGATGCTCGAAAGCGCGATTTTCTCCGCGGTGATGGCGTCGATCTTCGCGGAACTGCCCGCGGTGAAGACCTCGCTCGTACTGTTCGATACGAACGTCGTGGACCTCTCCGACCAGGTGGGTCAGCCGGTCGATGTGCTCTTGAAGGTGAACCTGGGCGGCGGGACCGACATCACGAAGGCACTCGTCTACGCGAACACATTGGTCAGGCAGCCGCAGCGGACGATCGTGGTGCTCATCACCGACTTCTACGAGGGCCGGCCGGAGAACGAGCTGGTCGATCAAACGCGCGTGATGGCCGATAGCGGGATGCGGATGATCGGGCTTGGGGCGCTGGGGTACGACGCGCGCCCGAGCTACAACAAGGTCACCGCCGGCAAGCTCCGCAAGATGGGGATGGACATTCTCGTTTGCACGCCGGAGAAGCTCGCGGAGTGCATGGCGCAGATCATTCGGGGGTAGCAAAGTAGTAGGCACACTCCGTGTGCCGTCGCTTGACACATTGGTAAAGCAACGGCACACGGAGTGTGCCTACTACTTTTGAAGCGAACGGGCCGAGGGCTTTCGCCCCCGGCCCGCTGTGTTCCCGCGGCGTTTACTACCCGACCTGGGGTGCGGAAGGCTCACGGCACCGCCCCAACTCGCCAAGAAGTTGCTTCAGCGGAACCACGAACTGCGGGGTTGTTCCAGCCCGCTGAAGCAACTTCTTGGCGAGTTGGGATAGCGGTGCTGGAACAGCCTTCCCCGCGCGGTGAGCTTGACCAGACGCTCGGACGACGCAGCATCGTCCTGTCGCAGAGCGACGAGCTAAACATCCGCGGGAACGGAACCGAAGATACCCCACAGCGCACCCGCACGCAATCACCGTTATCGGAACTGCCCGTGCCGAAGCCGAAAGCGAACTGGTGGGTCTACATCCTGCGGTGCCGCGACGGTACGCTGTACGCGGGCGTCACCACCGATCCGGCGCGGCGGCTGGCACAGCACAACGCCGGTACGGCATCGAAGTACACGCGGGCGCGCCGACCGGTCGCGATGATCTACCGCGAACGCGCGAAATCGCACGGCGACGCCCTGCGGCGCGAACTCGCGATCAAAAAGCTGTCACGGGCCGCGAAAGATACGCTCGTCGCGAAACATCGCACGAAGAGGAAATCGAAATGACTCGCGTTCTCCTGCTCGCGGTCGCGGCGTTTGGCGGCGCGCTTCAAGTACGCGCAGAAACGCCCGATGAGGCCAAGAAGCGGCACGAGCGGGTCGCAGAGCGCCGCGCGGGGGCGGGCATCATTTGCCACCGCGGCGCGTCCGAACACGCGCAGGAGAACACGCTCGAAGCGTTCCGCGCCACATTCCTCCTCGGCGGCGACGGCAACGAGATCGATATTCGGATGACGCTTGACGGCGTACTCGTCGTCTTTCACGACGACATGCTCACGAAGTTCGCCAGGTTGACGAAGATCTCGATGTCCTGGCGCGCGGCATGGAAGACCTTGGTGACCGCGGGCGACCGCATCAGCTCGTAGAGCGGCTCGAGGTCGATCCCCGGCGCCACCGCGTCGATCGCCGCCGCCTCGTCCGGCCCGGCGAGCTGCACCAAGCAGAGCTTGGGCCAGTAGGTGCGCTCGCGCATGAACTCGGTATCGACCGCGACGAAGGGCGCCTGCGCCTGGCGGCGGCAGAAGGCGGCGAGCGTGTCGGTATCGGCGATGAGGGTCATGCGGCGCTGGGACT
>CAZBXY010000126.1:0-20986 GCA_964495365.1 uncultured Frigoriglobus sp.
ATCACTCCGCACTTGTGTAGAACAACGAGGGCGTTGCCCCGGGCTATGTTGTCCCGGCCTTTCAGGCCGAAAACCGAAGCCAACCCCGATCCCACATGCTCTTTGCGGGCAAAGGCAACACGGTCACTTCCGAATGACGATCTCGTAATGCAGGTTGTACGCGACGTTCTGCTCGTCCCCCTTCGGCGGGCTGCCGCGCAGGTGTGCCACGCCGTCCTTCACCTCGTAACGGAACGGCCTACCGGTAAACGGATCGACCGGTAGCGGCACCTCCACATCCGAGAGCTTCTCCGGTACCTGGCCCTCGTGCGCCGCGGCGTACATCCGAATCGCTTCGACGTGGCGCAACAGCGCGATCCGCTGTTCCAGCCGCCCCTGAGCCCGACGGACCTTCTGAAACGCGGCGACGAAACCGCTGAACAGCGGTCGGTCTTTCGGGAGGCGAATCGCGTCCATCCGCGGGATCGCCTCCCACGTCGGCAGGTTGCTGAATTTCATCACCTCGTCGCGCTGGATCTCGTACTCCAGCCGCTCGTTCAAGAGAATGACCTGATACGGCGAGAAGGTCGCCAGCCGGTCGGCCGGGATGCTGTAATCGGCCAGCCGCGCGCGGGCCGCGGCCATGTACTTCTCGTCCTTCGCGTGTTCCGAAAGCCATTCGAGCGTCTTCTTGTCCTTCGGGCTGTCGCCGAGCAGTAGATCGAGTTTGCGGATGAACGCCTTGAGTTGTGCGGTCGTCATCACCTCTTTGTCGGACAGGTCGCCGAACTCCGACAGCACCAGCATCCGCTCGCCTTCCAGCCCGATCCCGAACGTGATGAACGGCGTGGGGAGGTTGGTCAGCGCCCAGTACAGGTTCGGGCAGCCCGGCTGGTCAAGCATTTCTTCCAGCGGCGCGATCCCCACTTGTGCGATCGCAATGGCGACCAGGGTGCCGATGAGCGTCGGGTGTTCTCCCATATGACGCGCGAGCGCGAACATCGTCTTGGCGGTGACGAGCGCGTCGTCGAACCGGCGCTGGGCGACCTCGTCGCGGAACCGCCTCTGGAGCTCGGCCGCCAGTTGCCGCATCTTCTGCAGGTCCGGGAGCAGGAGGTTGAAGCCGTCGGTCCGCAACTTGGGGAGGAGCTGCCAGTCGGGTTTGTCCATGCGGGCGGCGCGGTCGGCCTGCCGGAGCGCGCCGGGTCCGAGCGTCCCGGGTGAACCCTCCGGCGCGGTGGAATCCTGATCGAGAACGACCTTCATGTAGTTCGGGATCGGGTTCCCGGGCGTGAGTTCGCGCAAATCCGGCAGGAGTAAGTATCGCAGCGCCGGTTTGGGCGCCGGGGTCGGATCGACGGTGAGTTTGATGAGCGTTTCGGGCGACGGGTCGGCCTTCGCGGGGGGCTGCGCGAGCGGGAGAACGATCGTGAGAATGGCGACCAGCATCGGGGTCACAGCGATCTCCGCCTAGCGAGTGTTCGGTCGGCCGCGGCCGGCCCACCGGTGAGACGTCGCCGGCGGGTTCCGATTCCGCGAAAAAGTGCGCAGTTATACTTTACCGGGTAGCACCGGAAGAACCCACGCCCCGTCGATGTCCGGTCGCGAGCCCGATTGAAAGCTCCGGCCGCTCACGCTCCCGGCTCGCCGGCGTCACCCCTTCCATACTGCTACTTGCCCGCTGCGCACGCTCTGGTTCGCGAGGTGGGCGGCGCTCGCGGCACTCACACCGGCTTCCGCGGGGCAGGCCACCTTTTTCGAGCGATCACGAATGCACTCCACCCAGTTCGTCAGATGGAGCAGTTCGCCGTCGGGCTTGTCGTAGAAGTCCAGGCCCTTCCGCTGGTCGGTGCCGAGGATCAGCGATGAGGGCTCCGGTTTCTTCTTGTCGCGGTCGGGAATGATCTCGTAACGCCCGCGGTCGAGATACAGCGTGCCCTCCGTACCCATGAACTCGCACATCGACCCAAGCCGGTTGCTGCTGAACGTGCCTTCAAAGTAGACCTGCACTTGCTTGTCCGGGTACCGCATCAGCGTTTGCACCGTGTCCGGGGTCTCCCACACGTCCTTCGCCGCGAACCAGTCGCCCACGCTCGCGGCGCTCGCCGGGTGGTCGAGGTCGAGGAACCAGTGAACCACGTCGATCCAGTGAACCATGAGGTCGGTGAAGATGCCGCCGCCGAAATCCCAGAACCACCGCCACTGCCGGAACCGGTAGGCGTCGAACTCTTGCGGTTTCGCGGTGCCGAGGAACCGCTTCCAGTCCACCTTCGCGGGGTCGAGTGCGTCCTTCCCTTTCTGAAAGCGGGCCGCGTTGCGGTTCCACGTGCAGTGAACCTTGTGAACCTTCCCGATCACGCCCTCTTTGAGGAGCTTGTATGCGGCGAGGATGTGCGTCATGCTCCGCTGCTGTGTGCCCACTTGCACGACGCGCTTGTTCTCGTTCTGGGCCGCGATGACCGCCTTGCCCTCGCTCAGGTCGTGCGTGAGCGGCTTCTCGACGTACACGTCCTTGCCCGCCTTGCACGCATCGACGGTGTGCGGGACATGCCAGTGGTCCGGCGAGGCGATCAGCACCGCGTCCACGTCCTTACGGGCGAGCAGCTCCTCGTGCCGCTTGGTGGCGAACGCCCTGGGGTCGGCGAGCTTCTTCGCGGCTTCGAGGTTGTCGTCGAACACATCGCAGACAGCGGTGATCTTCACGTTCGGGATCTTCGGGAACGACTGCACGAGGTGCCGGCAGCGCCCGCCGACGCCGATGAGGCCGATTTGGAGCGTGTCGTTGGCCGCGAACCCGCGCGAGGATTCGGTGAGCAGCGCGGTGGTCGCGAGTGCGGAGGAGAGGAACGTACGGCGGTCAGTCGTCATGGCGGCTCCTCGCTCCCGCGCAGTGAGGCGAGCGAACGCTCACCTCGCTCGGCGCGGGAGCTGACAGAGAGAAGAGGTGCCGTCAGATTACCCGAAGACGTGGTGCGTACAGTAAAAGAAAAACCCCCGCGGTGGGCGAGCCGCGGGGGTCCGGATGAAGGCGACCCATCCGTTGATTCAAAGAAATAACCCGACCAGGATCCGCGCGCGGACCCGGAACGAATGTTGGCGAATTAATTGGGCGGATGGTTCAGACAACGAGCAGCAGGCGGGCGGTGTGGCAGGCGAAGGAGGCGTGCTGTTCATTCCTTAGTACGGAATGTGGTGGGAAAAGTTTCACGCGAATCGCGATTCCGAAGAAATTGCGCGCGGCCGGTTTGTGAGTGTGAGAGGGCGATGAATAAACCGGCGCTTCGCGGGTTTTTCGGGCGCACGTTCGGTGCAGATTCGGACACGAGTGCGGCACTGTGCTACTCAGAAACCGAACTTCTTTTTCAGCGCGTCGGCCGCGCCCGCGAGCGGGTTCCCGTCACCGCCGCTGAGCATCCCCTGTACCTGGTCGCCGAGGCCCGGCAGCTTGCCCTTGATGAACTCGAGCACGCTCGTGACCGCGGTTTTCGCCTGCTCGGCGTTGATCCCGGCCTTCTCGCTGACAGTTTTGATGAGTTCTTCCACGTCGCACCTTGAGGATTGAGGCCGGCGCGCCCGAAGGGGCGCCGGTGTCGGGAAACTGGTGTCCGAATCTACTCTTTCGGGAACCGCTTGCTCGCGATCGTCACGATTTTTTCGTCTTTTTCGAGGATCACGACGTAACACGCTGCGCCCCTCGTCTCTTCCACCAGTTTGAGCGCCTGCTCTGGTGAAAGCACGCTGACGGCCTTCGTCATGCTGTCCGCGGTGATGCCGTTGGGGGCGATGACCGTCACGCTTCGGCGCCCGGTGAGGCCCAGGCCGGTCTTCGGGTCGAGAACGTGCGAGTACCGCACGCCGCCGATTTCCACGAACTGTTCGAGATCACCGGACGTGCTCACCGCGGCGTTCGCGAGTGTGAGCGGCCGCGGCTTCTGACTTTTGGCGATCGGGGCGATTTCGATCTTCCACCCGCGCTCGCCCGGTGGCGGGTCGCCGCACGCGATGTCGCCGGCGGCAGCGACGAGCGCCTGTTTGATGCCGAACGTTTCGCGGAGCAACTTCAGCGCCTCGTCGGCCGCGTAGCCTTTGGCGATCCCGCCGAGGTCGAGCTGCATTCCCGGTGTGAGCAACTGCACCGTCTTCTTGACCGGATCGAGCTTCACCTTCATGTATCCGACCCGCGCCCGGGCCGCGGCGAACTCCTTCGGGTCGGGAAGCTCCTGCGTGCGCCGGGCGACACGCCACAACTGCACCACCGGCCCGACGGTCACATCGAACGCCCCGTCGCTCCGCTTCGACAACTCCTCCGCTTTCTGCAACACGAAGAACAGGTCGTCGCTCACCTTCACCGGCTCGCCGACCTCGGTTGCGAACTGCTTGCACAGCAGCATGAGTTCGCTGTCCTTTTTGTAGTCGCTCATGATGGCATCGAGTTCCGAGACGCGGGCGAATGCGGCGTCCGCGGCCTTGCTCGCGCTGGCCTTGTCGGTGGCGAACAGCACGACGCGGAAGGTCGTGCCCATGTGCTTGGACTCGAACTCGAAGCGCGAGGGAGCCCGGGGGGTGGGTTCTTCTCGCACACCGACTAGACTAACCTGGCACAATCCGGCGCAGACCAAGCCGAAGAAGCCCATTTGTGCCCTCCCGCCCGTTGACAGCGATCGCCTCATCGGAGAATCTAGCAGAGATGCCACGTCGATACACCACACTTCTGTTCATCGCGCTCGGCCCACTGGTCGTGGTCGCAGCCGCGCCGGGCGACGACAAGTCCGCGCCCAAGGCGAGCGAACCGCCGGTGCCCGTGCCGGCCAAACTCGAACGCAAGAACTACACGGAAAAGACTGCCGGCTGGAAGACCGAGGTCGTCGATCCCGATACCGAGCCGCCGAAGACGCGCAAGATCGACATGGGCGCGAAGTTCGAGATGGTCTACGTGCCCGGTGGCGAGTTCCTGATGGGCAGCCCCGATTCCGAACCCGGGCGCGACGCCGGCGAAGGCCCGCAGCACAAGGTGAAGGTCGGCGGGTTCTGGATGGGCAAGTTCGAGGTGACGTGGGACGAGTTCGACGTGTTCTGGTTCGACGAGACGTACCTGAAGGCCGACGACACCGCGGCGAAGAAGCTCGGGCCGGACGCGATCACCCGCCCGACCAACACCTTCGTGGACGCGACCTACGGCCACGACCGCGAGGGCAACCCGGCGATCTGCATGAGCCACCACGCCGCGATGATGTACTGCGAGTGGCTCCGCAAGAAGACCGGGCGCCTCTACCGCTTGCCGACCGAAGCGGAGTGGGAGTACGCGGCCCGCGCGGGGAAGGGCGATACCCCGTACTTCTTCGGCACCGACCCGAAGGAACTCGAAGACTACGCGTGGTTTAAAGACAACTCGCCCGACGACGACCGCCCGAAGGGCACGACGCACAAGTGCGGCACGAAGAAGCCCAACCCGTTCGGCCTGTACGACATGTACGGGAACGTCTGGGAGTGGACCCTCGACCAGTACGACGCAAAGGCCTACGAGAGGTTCGCCAGAAACCCGCTCAGCCTGCGCCCGGTGATTGTGCCGACCGACGAGAAGTGGGCGCACGTGGTTCGCGGCGGGTCGTGGATCGACAGGGCCGACAAGCTCCGCAGCGCGGCGCGTCGGGTGTCCGAAAAGAGCTGGATGAAGTGGGACCCGCAGGTGCCGCAGAGCATCTGGTGGCTGACCCGCATGGACGTGATCGGGTTCCGCGTCGTCTTGGCCGAAGACGAACAGCCCGAACTCGCCGGGCTGAAGCCGAAGGTCGTGAAGAAGGCCGAATAGTGTCAGTGGTTAGTGGCCAGTGTCAGTGAAAAAGACAAAGGCCGAAGAGTGCAGACAGTGGGGCGAAGGCTCGGTGCCTCGACTTCACTTGCTTCTTTTCACTAACCACGAGCCACTAGCACTAACCACTCCCAAAGGAGCCTTTCCCATGTCGGATCGTCGTGATTTCCTGAAGACGACTGCCGCGGTTGGCAGCGTCGCGGTAGCAACGAGCTTCGCCGGCGCGTTCGCGGCGGGCAACGACACCATCAAGGTCGGCCTCATCGGCTGCGGCGGGCGCGGTAAGGGGGCCGTCAAAGACATTCTTCAAGCCGAAGAGAAGATCAACGGGGCCAGCCCGAAGGTCGAGATCGTCGCCGTCGCCGACGCCTGGAAGGAGAAGGCCGAGGAAGCGGTGAAGATCTTCACCAACCCCAAGAGCAAGGACTTCGGCCCGCACGTCAAACAGATCAAGGCCAACCCGGACACGATCTTCGGCGGACTCGACGCCTACCAGAAGTTGCTCGCGACCGACGTGAACCTCGTGATCCTCGCCACGCCGCCGGGGTTCCGCCCGGTCCACCTCGAAGCCGCGGTGAAGGCGAAGAAGCACATCTTCTGCGAGAAACCCGTCGCGGTGGACGCGACCGGCGCCCGCAAGTGCTACGGGCTGGTGGACGAGGCGAAGAAGGCGAACATCGCCATTGTGGCCGGCACCCAGCGGCGCCACCAGAAGGCCTACGTCGAGGTGATGAAGAAGGTCCACGACGGCGCGATCGGCGAGATCCGCGCCGCCCGGTGCTCGTGGAACGGGCGCGAGCCGTGGTTCCACAAGCGCCCGGAGGGCATGGCCGACAGCACCTACCAACTGCACAACTGGTATCACTACCTCTGGCTGTGCGGCGACCACATCGTCGAGCAGCACGTTCACAACCTGGACGTGATCAACTGGGCGCTGCGCGACCACCCGGTGCGGGCGGTCGGGTTCGGCGGGCGGTCGTTCCGGCACCCCGGCGGGCCGAAGGAGGGCGGGCAGATCTGGGACCACTTCGCCGTCGAGTTCGAGTACAAGAACGGCGTGCGGCTCTCCAGCTACTGCCGCCACTTCCCGGTGCAGGGCGACGACGTGTCCGAGACCGTCATCGGCACGACCGGCACCAGCTACACCCGCGACGGCTCGGCCTACACGATCAACGGCAAGCAGGCCGGCTCCGACGACGTTTCGGCCTACGTGCAGGAACACATCGACCTGTTGAACAGCATCCGGGCCGGCGCGCCATTGAACGAACTGAAGAACGTGACCGACGCGACGTTCACCGCGATTCTGGGCCGCAACGCCTGTTACTCGGCGGCCCCGCTGAAGTGGGACGACGCGCTGGCGTCGGCCGAAGACACGATGCCGAAGGACTTCGCGATGGACAAGGCGATGGACGCGACGGCGGTCCCGCGCCCCGGCTCGTGGAAGCTCCCGCCCCGTGCGTGACCCGCTTTCAGCCGCGGAGCGGCGATCGATGGTAGCCCGGGGTGAAGCGAACAAAGTGAGCGCAACCCCGGGGACGTAGGCGAAAAAGGACCAAGCCCCGGAGGGGCGACAGAAACCTTTCAAGGGAAGGTATCTGTCACCCCTCCGGGGCTTCGATGCTTTTCCGATCGCTTACCCAGGGTTTCGCCGCTCCGCGGCTGAAATCACAAACCGAGAACCTTATCCATCTGCGCGGAGATCTTCTTGAGGTGAGCCTCATCGCCGCCGCCGACCTCGGCCGTGGCCCAGCCGTCGTAGCCGATTTCGGCCAGCGCCTTCAGGACCTCCGGCCAGTCCTCGTCGCCCTCACCGATCCCCACCCACATCTTCGACTTGCTGTAGCCCTTGAAGTCGAACTTGAGCATCCGCTTGCCGAGCTTCCGAATCCAGTCGGCTGACGGCACCCCGTATTTAATCATGTTCGAGCAGTCGAAGTACGCCCCCACGAACTCACTCTTGAAGCTGTCTACGTACTCGATGAGCTGTTCGGGCTTCGTGATGAAGTTATTCCACACGACCTCGATCGCGATCGGCACCTTGAGCTTTTCGGCCAACGGCAGCGCCTTCTTGACTTCCGCTTGCGACCGCTCGAAGCACTGCTCGTAGGTCACCTCCTTGTTCACCACGCCGGGCACGAGCAGTACGGTCGTGGCCCCGACGGTCTTGGCGTCCTTGAGTGCGCCTTCGAGCGCGGAAAGGCCCTTCGCCCGCACCTTCTCGTCTGGGCTGGAGAGCGTGTCGCGCCAGTGGACCGAGTCGATGACGCCGTGGACCGCGACGCCCGTTTCCTTGCTCGCCTTCACCAGTTCGTCGAGCTTGTCGGTTCCAGGGCTGTCGATCTCGACGCCGGCGAACCCGCACTTCTTGGCGAGTTCCAGACGTTCGAGGTGCGTGCCCTTGAGCTGAATCATGGCGTACTTCACGGCCTTCTTCAGCTTCGCCTTCTTCTCATCGGCGGAGAACAGGTACGAGCCGGTGACGGCGGAGGTCGTGACCGCGGCCGTAGTCGTGAGGAAGTCGCGGCGCCCGAGCGGACGGTTCATGTATGTGCCCTCGTGCCGGGGCGCGGCCTCCGTTCCGCGCCGGGGAGTCGGGTGAGTGATCTGCGAGTCGCCGGCAGCTCCGCTACCGACTCGCCGGATTGTGACGGTTGTGAGAAGGTGACGCAAGTGCCCAGTTAGAGAAAATGGGCGGTCAGATGTGTGCAACACACGGGCCAAACGTGGAGGGCATTATGCGCGCCATTCGACCGTCGCGGACTGTCCCGGCGCCTCTTCCACTTCCACGCGAAGCACTTCGGGCGTGAACCCTTCCTGCGTGCGGAGCGACTCCCACAACCGCGAGGCGATGTAGCGGGCCAGCAGTTCGGCGGTCGTGTTCTCGATCGGGAGCAGAATACAGTCGTCGCGCGGGAACATCCATTCGCGGTCCTCGTACCTCACCTGCACGCACTTTGGCGTGTCGGTCACCTTGATGACCGGGTTTCGCGTCGCGAGGAGCATGTGGTGGTCGAGTTCGTCGGTGATTTCCTTCGTGCGCTTCTTGAGCGCGATGAAGTCGAAGACGTAGTAGTCCTCCTGGAGCGTCCCCTCGACCTCGACGGCGGTGCGGTAGTTGTGGCCGTGGAGCCGCTCGCACTGGTGGCCGCGGTAGCTGATGAAGTGCCCGCAGCAGAACACCAGATGATCTTTGGTGACGCGAACTTTGAAGCGCTCGGTCGGCATGATGTCTTCAGAGTAGTAGGCACACTCCGTGTGCCGTGGTTTGAAGAACGGCACACGGCGCCGCCCTTCGGGCTACTACTACTTTAGAGCCAGTCCGCCACATCCCAGCGGAACGGGGCGGAAGGCGCTACTTTATTCTCCCTGAGCGCCACGAACAGGCAAGCGGTAATGAGGTCGGCCGTCGTACCGGGGTTGAGCTTGTTCCCGTCGCTGCGCAAGTGCTTGTCGAGCGCGACGCCGGCGGCGCGACCGTCGGGCGTGGCGATCCCGCCGTGTGACAGCACCTCCACGGCGCGCTTCTGCACGTCTTCCGCAACCGTAATGCCGTTCTTACGGGCAATCAGTGAATCCGGGTACGTCGCGAGCCACCGCAGTTGCGAATCGATGATCGCCGCTTCGACACACCCAAACTTCGCGAACGCATCGGTGAACGCGGGCACGCCGAAGTCGAACACGTCCGCGAAGCCGTTGGCGTACTGTCTGGCGATCATGTCTCTGTCGGCGGCGAACTTCATCGCTTCGAGCAGCGTGACCGTGGGTTCGTTGCGCACACCCTGCTCGGACGCCTCGCCCAGACCGCCGGGGTTGGCAATACGGATGGCCTCGTAAACCAGTTGCGCGTCCTGAACATTCAGTCGCTCTAGCTCAGCCTGCAATGCGATGCGGAACGACTTTGGTTGAATCGCATTCACCAGCGGAGCCAACAACAGGATGATTCCGAGATTGGTGTTCGTTCCTACAGCCGCGCGCGTTTCTTCGGTCGCACGGCGCACCAACCAACCCGTACTCATGTTGCCGGGGAAGCGAAAGAGGTTCCGAATCGCTGCCGCGCTGAGAAGGAAATCAACGGTGCCACAATCGTGGAAGTTTGCCCCCGGATACACGTTCCCGACCTTGCGGGCGCTCACTTCCCAGATGCACGCGACCTCGGCAAAGTGATCGAGTCCGATCGGCGGCATCTGGTATTCGGAATGCCGTGTCACGGTCGGTACTCCCGCGTGAGGAACCGCACGACTTCCTTCGCGACATCGACGCCGCAGGTCGGGCCGAGCGCCTTCCAACCCGGAACGGCGTTCACTTCAATCACGAACAATTCGCCGGCGGGGCCGGGTAAGAGATCGACGCCGGCGACCGGGCAGCCCACCGCCTCCGCGGCACGCAGGGCGAGGCGCTCCTCGTCGGCGCTCAGGCTCACGCGCTCCGCGGTGCCGCCCTGGGCGACGTTCGTGCGCCAGTCGTTCGCGGCGGTGCGGCGCATCGAGGCGATCACGCGACCACCGAGTACGAACGCGCGCAAGTCCCAGCCGGGGTGCCGCACGAACTTCTGGAGGTAGATCACCTGCCCGGTTTGCTCCAGGACACGCGCCGTGCGCCACATCGTTTCGGGGTCGGTGATGCGACACATCCCGCGGCCCTCCGCCCCGAACAGCGGCTTCAGCACTACATCTCCACCGAGTTCCGCAAACGCTGACATCGCGTCATCACTCTTCTGGCAGGCCGCGGTGGGCGGGGTCGCGATCCCGGCGCGCGCGAGTCGCGCGGTTGTGAGGTACTTATCGACGCACACTTCCACCGCCCGCGGCGGGTTCAGCACCGGGGTTCCGCGTGCGACGGCTTCGTGAAGCAGGTCCATGCGGAACACGACCTGTTCGAGCGACCCCGCGGGCATCGTGCGAACGAGGATCGCATCGAACACGGCTAGCGGATCGCTTCCGGCGTGTACGCTCGCGTGAAGCACGCGGAAGTCGAGCGCTTCGGCGGTGTGTCCGAGTTCGCGGGCGGCGCGGAGCGCGTCCTGAACGTGCCACCCGGTTCCGCCGGAGAGGATCGCGATTCGCATCACGTGTTCGCGGGCGTGGGGGCCGAAGGCGGGACTGGCGGGTTCGGGAACAGGTCCGCGATCCGGATGCGAACGCCTGGGATGATCGGGTCGGCACTCAACTCGTCAGTGTCGCGCAACCGGCGGGCGGTGCCGTCCGCCCGGTAGACGAGGACCGTCCGCGTCTTCGGTGTCACGACCCAGATGAGCGGGACGCCCGCGTCGAAGTAGTCCGCGAGTTTTTCTTCCACTTCCTCGTAGCCGTCGTTAGGTGACACCACTTCCACCGCCAAGTCGGGTCGGATCTTGCAAATGCCGCGCGGGATGCCGTCGGCCGGGATGCGCTCGCGCAGGATAAACGAAACGTCCGGCTTGCGCACCTGCTTCGGGTTGCTCGGGAAACAGTGAAACATCGCCTCGGAATCGAGCACTTCACCGAGTTTGCCCGGAATCGCGACAGCGGTCAGGTAGTGACCGATGCGCATTTGAATCCCGGCGTTCTCGGTTCCCATCTTCTTCTCCTGAACGACGCCGTCGATCAGTTCGAAGCCGCGCGAGTCGCTCCACTCCTCGAATTGCTCCGGCGTCATGCGGGGCGGGTCAGCTTTCACGATCATGGGTCGGCCCTCGTGTGGTTCTCCTATTATGACAGCCCGAACGACTTCCGCAAAAGGTCGGGTTCCGCCTTCCCAAAGCGGTGGCACTTGCCGGTTTTCAGGTTGCGGAACTCGACTTCCGCCGGCGAGAACAACAGCGGGTCGATCTTGTAGAAGTCGCCGCTGTATCGCGCGAACACCTCCGCGAACGGCGCCCCGTGATCCTTCGACGCCGCAGAGGGAACCTTTGGGCCGATGTGGTCGAGCAACTCGTCGTCGGCGCGGACCCAGAGCGTCACCTTGCCGCCGTAGAGGATCGCGTCGTTCGTGCGCCCGATCGCCTGAACGAAGTCGGTCGCGACCGGCGGCAGCGGGGCCACGCCGTACCCGCTGACGATCTGTGTCACGTCGAACTTCAGTTCGTGGAGCTTGTGGAGAGCCGTTTCGACCGACCGCGCGACGATCTGCGTCGTGCCGGCGATGCTCATGGTGGGGGCGACGAGTAGCGTGAGGTGTTCGGCGACCGGCGGCAGTTTGGCCACGATCGCCGCGACGACGTCTTCGGTCGGGTGCTTGTGCGTTTCGAGCACGCCGACCGCGAACGGCGATTCTTCCTTGCCGGGAATGTGCTGGAAGATCTCCTCGCGCGCCGCGACTGCGCGCATCGGGCCGCTGCCCATCGCAAAGAACTTCCCGACGCTCACCTGCATCCCCGCGTACTGCGACGCGAGGCACGCCCGCACCGGGTCGTCGGTCGTCACCTGCACCGCCGGGCCGCCGATCTCCGCGACGGGGCAGGGCACGTAGCTCACTTCGCCCAGGTCGGCGAGGCACGCGCGGGCGAGCAGGAGCCCTGCCGCGAGCGACCCCTGCACCGCGCCGCCGCAGTCGATGACCCGCGCCCCGGCGACTTTCGATACCGAGACACGGAGCCGGGGCGCGTTATGTTCCAGTTCGTCCGCGACGGCTAGGGAGCGTTCGTTGAGTGTCATGGGTGCCATCCTGTGAAGAGGCGATCGAGGTCCGCCGCGCGTGATTGTAGCCGCTCGCGGACCTCCGCGGGCGCGGTTCCTCTCGCGAAGAAAGTGAGGACCGGGTGCCCGGCTTCGATCGCGGCGCCCGGTTCGGGGATGTCCGCGAAGCCCGGCAGCCGCCAGGGGTCGAACCCGCCGGCGAGGTCGGCGTCCCACGGGCCGCGTTCGGGGAAGCGGAAGGGGCACGGGGCGTAGTAGATCGCCTTGCCTACGTGAAAAGGTCGGAATTCGCGGTCTTCTTGTAAAACTTGCCACGTGGCAACTTTACCCATCTTAACATTTTCAGCGAGGTCGGCCGGATCGTACGGGACTCCTCGAAACGCTGCGATTCCCGTTGCGTGCTCCAGAACCTCCACCGCGGCGGTGTAGCGCGGGTTCACTTCCAATACGACCGGTTCCCGACCGTTCGGCACGAAATCGACACCCCACACGCCGCGCAGCCCGGCCCGGGCGCACAGTCGCTTACCGATGGACGCCACTGCCGGCGGCTCGACCGGGCCGACGTTCCCGCAGTAAGCGAATCCGCTCGCGTGCAGCCACGGTTCGCCGACGAGCTGTTCCGTGACGCCGAAAAGCGCGTCGCTCACGAACAGCGCCGACATCGGCGGGCCGGCGATGAACTCCTGAAAGTAATGGTGCGGGGAGGGGGCTTCGTTCGGGCGCGCGAAACGGATGCCGAGACCGGCACCGGAGCGGAACGGCTTGCGGAGCCAGCGCCCTTCGATGGGGCAGGGGGCATCGGGCGGGATGAGGCGCGGGGTTGCGACGCCGCACGCGGCGAGTGCGAAGGGGTCGCGGACGCGCGCCAGCACGTCGGGCGGGTTGCCCCAGAGTTCGCGCGATCGCGCGAGTTCGGCGACGAACTGAGGGTAGTTTTCGAGGCCCCCGGTGTAGAGTACCGGGCCGGGCGGGAACCGCGCTGCCAGTTCCGGTAGCGCGTCCGGGTAGCGGTCCGACGGGCACACGAGGCAATCGGCGACGCGCGCGAGGTCGCGGTCGCCGAACTGATCGACCGCCCACGCACCGAGACCGGCGCGGGCCAGCGAGTGGACCGCCGCCCGCGCGCTGGCCCCGACCACACCGATTCGTGTCATCAGTCGTCCAGGGTGGGCAGCCCGAAGAACTTCCGCACCGCTTGCAGCTCGCTGATCATCATCACCCGCATCACGTCGGCGTAATCGTCGGTCCACGGCTCCAGGTTCTGCAGCCGCAGCGGGCGGAACCCGTAGCCGGTTTCGCGCTGGAGGAGCGTCATGAGCGTTTCGTACTCGGACCGGTACTTCCGGATCAGCGCCGCGAACCGCTGGGCTTGCGGGTCGCCGATCCGCTTGTCCAGGTACGCCAGGATCGTTTCCTGTTGCCGCGTGGGTGCCGAGACGATGGCGCTCCGCAGGTCCGGGTACGTGCGGATCATCACGTCCATCAGGTTAAAGGAGTGGTGCCACTCGACCATCAGGTCCGAGATCGGGTGGCACAGCCGCTCGCCGAGGTGTTCGGGCTTGCGGGCCAGCGCCACCCAGCTCGACGCGGTCTTGCCGTGTCGGCTCTCGGCGTCGTCGTTCCACACGCGGGCCACCAGGTTGTGTTCCTTCGCGATCGCCGCGACGACCGGTTCCAGCTTCACGTACTTGTTGGAGATGTGGAGCGCCAGGATCCCGTCGTCGGTGATCCGCTCCAGGTACAGTTTGACCGCCTCCACCGTCAGCAGGTGGACCGGGATCGAGTCGGAGCTGAACGCGTCCACCAGCAAGAGCGCGTACTTGTCGTCGGTCTCCTTGAGCTTCAGCCGCGCGTCGCCCATGCGGAAGTCGATGTGCGCGCCGCGCTTCCGCGCGTCATCGACGTAGCTGAACGGCCCGATCTCCGGCACCGCCGGCGGCCGGGTCGGCTCCTCGGGGCGGTTATCGGGGGGCGGCTCGCCCGCGGCCTTGCGGCGCTTGAACTCGTCCATGTATTGCCGCAGCGCGGTCTGGTACTTCTGCATCTCCTCGTCGTGTACCCGAACCTTCTCGTCGTAGCTGGCCTGATCGTGGATCGTCACCCCGCCGAGCTTCTCCACGAGCTGCCGCACCTCCGGGTCGGTGATCGGCGCCGACCCCAGCTTCTTCAGCTCCTTCTCGTTCATCACCTTCCACGGCTTCTCCACGAGGCGCTTGACCGCCGGGTCGATCTCGTAGAACGTGAGCTTCTGTCCCTTCTGCGCGTAGCACGCGGCGCTGCCGGTGCCGAGGCCGACCATCGCCACGTGTTCGTGGTCCTTGCCACGGCGCGTCAGCTCGGCGAACATCGCCCCGACCGGGCCGGTGCGGTGGTAGTACGTCAGCGGCTCCTGGCGCATGTCGAACCGCTGGATCGCCCCCAACACCGCGATGTTGTCCCACGGGTTGGCCGCGGTCAACAACTGGAAGTCGTCGAGGATGTGGCGGTCGTGGTTGGACACCTGCGTGCCGTGCAGCGTGGTGCCGTGAACGAGCCGGCGGTACTCGTACCGCCCGGCGAGCATCCGCCGGTCCTCGTCGCTCAGGATGTACTCATCGCTCTTGATGAGGTACTGCATGCTCTGCGTTTCTTCGATCTTCAGGATGCCGAAGAAACTGCGCTCGGTGTGAACGACTCCGGCCCCGCTGCCCTCCCGGATCTTCGTCGGCCCCAGCAGGGCCGCGACGCACAGCGCGAACCGCACCGGGCGGTCCACGAAGAAGAAGCACACCATCACCGGCACGGCGTACAGGATGATAACGCTAATGGTGTTCGGAGTGAGGCGCACTTGGGTCATGGATTGCACGATTCCCTTGACCCAACTCGAGTACCAACTCGATGTCCCGAGAAAATGGGGGAGCCGCCAGAAGATCAGCCCGAGCGCGACCGGGATCACGATGTCCAGCACCAGGGCGGTGCGGCGCCGCGTTTCGGGCGCGAGGGAATTGTACCACCGCCACACCGGACGCCAGACGAACAGGTACAGCGCGTTGTACCCGAGGATCACAGCAACTGTCGAAGCGAGGCTGGTGACGAACTCATACGCCGGTAGTGTGGCGAGCAGCCCGATCAGGCCGGAGATCGGCGAGCCGACGACCACGGCCCAGTAGTCACCCTCCTCGACCCACCCGCCGAGCCAAACTTGCTTCGGCTGGCCCGGCGAGGGCTTCTCGGCCGGCTTCTCCGCGTCCGCGGGGAGCATTCTCGGCACCATGAAGCACGCGACGATGAGCGCCAGCGGGAACTCCCAGGAGAGCGTGAAGATGACCGGGGCGATGAGCGAGTTGAAGATCCCGCCCAGCACCCCGCCGAACGACATGATGAGGAAGTACGTCGTCAGGTACTGCGGGCTGGGGCGGTCGCGGGCCAGCTCGTAGTGGCACATCATCGCCGCGGCGAAGAACGTCAGGTTGTAGAGCAACAGTTCGAGGCCGGTGCCGGGCTTCACCTCCGAGAGCATCAGGAAGATCAGGAGCAGGATCATGACCGGGGCGAGGTTGCCGATCAGGATGCGGAACCACGACGGCACCTTGCCGAACGCGATGATGAACGTGACCAGGTACAGGGCCAACGGCCCGACCCACAACAGCGGGATGCTGGCGATGTCGGTCGTCATGTGGAACGTGACGCCGAGCATGAGGCTGCTGGGTACGAACGCCAGGAGCGTCCACTTGGCCATCCGGCCCCACGTCGGCGGCTTCTCGCCGGCGGGCGTCGTGGGCGAGTGCGGCTTCTCCCCGCCGCTGACGGCTGGGCCGGCGGCCTGCTTCGCGGCCTGTTTCACCCCCGCCGACGGCGGCACGCCCAGCGGGTTCACCGCGGCGCGGCCGCAGAACGCGATCAGCCCGAACAGCCCGAGGAACCCGGCCGCCCAGAACCACGTCTGCGCGCCCTGCGTCATGTTCGGTTCGATGAAGATCGGGTAGCCGAGCAGCGAGATCAGGCTGCCGAAGTTGCTCGCGGCGTAGAGGAAGTACGGGTCGCGGGCCGAGGGGTGCCCGGTGTAGGTGAACCACTTCTGCAACAGCGTCGCGGAGGTCGAGCAGACGAAGAACGGCACCCCGATCGCGACGGTGAGGATCGCCAGCACGCTGAGGATGGCCGACCCGTCGGACGGGGCGAGGCTCTCGGCGACCGCGATCGGTCGGTGGCTCAAACTGAACACGGCCGCGAGCGCGAACGCCGCGACCGGCAGCGCCATCACGCCCATGTGGATGTACCACTGCTTCCGCGTGTCCGGCTGGCGCGTGAGCCGGTCGGCGTAGAGGTAGCCGAGCAGCAGGAGCGCCTGGAAGAACACCATACAGGCGTTCCAGACGGCCGGACTGCCGCCAAGGAGCGGCAGCACCAGCTTGCCGACCATCGGCTGAACCATGAACAACAGCGACGCGCTGACGAACAGCGTGACGGCGAACAGAAGCGGCACGGGGACTACTCCGGGTGCAAATCGGCGCGCGAAGGTAGATGATAGGAAGTGTATCGAACCCCGCGCGCCGCGAGTAGTTGAAAGGCGAACCCCGACCGTGACGAAAGGCGAACCCCGACCGCAAGGTCGGGGGTGAAAGCTGAAGGACCGGTTCCGCCGACGGGCTACTTTCGTCCCGTGGCACTGTCTCGCCGGTGCGTACAACCTGTGTGCCCGCGCCGGCGAGCGCTCAATTGCTGGGCAGGGCAGTCCGTCCGCGGCGTCACGCCGCAGTTGAAGCTAGCCGGGCCGACGGCGGAACCGGTGTTTCCGTTGTCGTTCCTCGATCCGATCCGGTTCCGCTGCCGGGCTACTTTCCACCTGTCTCCTGCGCGGCCGCGGCGTGCGACCTGTGCGTCCGCCGCGGATGCGCACCTTCAACTGACCGGCACTGGAAACCGTCCGCGGCGTTGCGCCGCAGTCGTCGCTAGCCGTGCCGGCAGCGGAACCGGTGTTCGCGTGACATTTCTTCTGTAGCTGGCCTCTGTGAGGCCGGAGCAACATCGTGTGCAAACCTCCGGCCTCACAGAGGCCAGCTACAGAAGGCACACAACCTCACGAATCGGTCCCGCCACCGGCTACTTTCGAGTCTGTCAGGCGAATTCCCGACAGGAGCAACCTGTGCCAGGATCGCCTTCATCTGATCGGCATGACGAACCATCCGCGGCGTAGCGCCGCAGGAGCTGCTAGCTGTGCAGCGGCGGAACCGAGTTCTCCTCGCGTTTGGTACGGAACAATCGGTCCCGCCGTCGGGCTACTTTTCCAGCACACGCCGTATGTGCCGCAGTAGCAACCTGTGCGTGTGGCACTAAAACGGCGAGTCTCGAACTGCATGGCACTCGAACGCACCCGCGGCGTAACACCGCAGTTGACGCTAACTTCGCGACGGCGGAACCGATTCGTCTGCGTGAGGCCGTCGGGCTACTTTCGTCCTGTCCGCACCGCTGGCTGTGCTGGTCTGACCTGAAGATCAGCACAGTCAGCGTGGCTCCAACTGCTCGGCACAGCAAACCACCCGCGGCGTAACACCGCAGTGACCGCTAGCTTTGCCGACGGCCCCACGCACGTTCTCAGTTTATCACATCTCGCTCGTGGCCCAGCTACTTTCGTCGGAACGCACCGTGGATGCGATTATCGGCATCCTGGGCCGATGATCGTATCCACTCAGCTGACTTGCTCGGCAAGCAGAACCTTCCGCGGCGTAACACCGCAGTCAGCGCTAACTTCGGGGCGCGAGCGGGAACGGAGCCGGTCGCGGTCGGCTACTTTCGTCCTGTCCGCACGACTCGGTGCGAATTGGTCACCTGTAGTTAATTCGCACCGAGGCAGACTCCAACTGGTCGGCACGGCGAACCGTCCGCGGCGTTGCGCCGCAGTCAACGCTAGCTGTGCGACCGCGACCGACTCCGCCGATACTCTATTCGACCGAACGGCTTCGCATAGTAGTAGGCACACGCCGTGTGCCGTCGGTAGTCTGCGCGGTATCGCAACGGCACACGGAGTGTGCCTACTACTCTGAGGACATCCAATGGTTCGCATCGGCATTGTCGGCATCGGATTCATGGGCCGCATTCACTTCCTCGCGAGTCAGCGGCTCGCGGGCGCGAAGGTCGCCGCGATTTGCAGCCGCGATCCGGCCAAGCGGGCCGGCGACTGGCGCAACACCCGCGGCAACTTCGGCCCCGAACCGGGGCAGGTCGATCTCGCCGGCGTCAAAACCTACGAGAAACTGGAGCAGATGCTCGCGGACCCCGACATCGACCTGATTGACGTTTGCACCGTCACCGATCAGCACACATCGATCGCGCTTACGGCGCTCAAGGCCGGGAAGCACGTCCTCGTGGAAAAGGCGATCGCGCTGACGCCACAAGACGCCGACGCGATGGTTGCCGCCGCCAAAGCCGCCGGGAAACTCCTGATGGTCGCGCATGTGCTACCGTTCTTCCCGGAGTTCAAGTTCGCGGCCGAAACCATCGCGGGCGGACAGTACGGGAAGGTACTCGCGGCACACTTCAAGCGCGTGATCGCCAAACCGGACTGGTCCGCGGACATCGGCGACGCCGCGAAGACCGGCGGCCCCGCGGTCGATCTGCACATCCACGACACGCACTTCATCGGCCTCGTCTGCGGCGTGCCGAAGCACGTGTTTGCCGTCGGCACCGTCGAGAAGGACGCGGTGACGTATCTCACGACTTCGTACCTCTATGGCTCCAGCGGTCCGGCCGTCACATGTTCGAGCGGTGCGCTCAGCATGAGCGGGCGGCCGTTCGCGCACGGCTACGAAATCTATCTGGAGAAGGCGACGCTCCTTTACGACTCCGGCGGAACGCCACTTACGCTGCTCACGGTGGACGGGAAGTCCACGCAACCGGCGCTGAGCGGGGGCGGCGACCCGCTTTCGGCGTTCACCGACGAGTTGCAAACTGCGGTCGGCGGCGTAAGCAGCGGAAAAGAACCCGACCTGCTCAGCGGCAAGCTGGCGCGGGACGCGCTCGTGCTCTGTCACCGCGAAATCGAATCGGTGAAGACGGGCAAGGCTGTTGCCGTCGGGTGATTGCCCAGACTGCCCATTCAAACCAACCGGAACGAACCGCGTCGATTCCGCCGGAAAGCGAATTGGCAAACTGCAACGGTTGTCGCGGTCTCGCGGGTTCTGCCGATCTGAACGGTACGACGATACCGGGGCAGTTCGGAGAGCTTCGCGATGCGGACACGGCACTGGGCAATCGGGGCGCTTCTGGCAACCGTGGTGGCGAACACCGGGTGCGTGACGTGCTGCCACAAGAGCCATCAGAAGGCGCTTGAACACGGCCCGGACTGCGAACTGCCGGCGCCGTGCCGCTCGCAGGTCTATGTGTTCCTCATCAACGGCCTCACGCCTTCCACTCAGTGCGGCCTCGGCGCGCTGCGGATCAAACTCGCCGAGAACGGGTTCGCGAAGGTGGGGATCGCGGACCTCGCGGGCGGGTTCTGCGTCGAACACGAGATCAAGAAGATCCGCGCCTGTGAGCCGGACGCGAAGTTCGTCCTGGTCGGCTACGATGTCGGCGGGCCAGTCGCCGTCTGCGCCGCCCGCGATCTCATCTCAAAAGGTATCGCTGTCGAAGCGGTCATTCTGCTCGACCCGGTCGGCTGCAAGGAAGCGCACGGCGCTCCGACGCTCGTCATCACAAGCGGGAAGGGCAGTTGCACGGTGCCGCACGGCCGGCGCGTGGTCGTGCCGGACGCCGGACACTTCACGCTCCCGGCGCACCCGACGACGGTCGCGGCGATCACCGACCTGCTTCGCGAGATCGCGATCAACGGCTACGAACCGGTCGGCGACCCGGTGCCGGAGTGGACTTACCCGCACGCCCCCGAGATGCGCGCACAACCCACCGGACGCTGGAGCGCGGAGTGGGACTTCCTCGCCGACCACGGCCCGACGCGCCCGATCGGCGCGAGCACCGCACAGCCGACGGCTACGCCGACGGTGCCCACTTCGGCCGGCGCGGTGCTGTTAAGAAAGTAGTAGTCACACTCTGTGTGCCGTTCTGAAAACCGCGGCACACGGAGTGTGACTACTACTTTAAATGCATGAAACTGAAGCAGCGGCCTGAAGACTTTCGTGTCGAGGAGCTGACCGATGCGACTCCTCAGAACGATGGGGAGTTCGCGTTCTACCGGCTCAACAAGACCGGCTGGACCACGCCCGACGCGCTGGCGGCCGTGCGCCGTCGGTGGCAGATCGACTTTCGCCGACTGAGCTACGGCGGGCTGAAGGACCGCCACGCGGTCACGGCGCAACACGTCACCATCGCGCGCGGGCCGAAACGCAACCTCTCGCACGAGCGCATCACGCTCACCTACCTCGGGCAGCGCACAGAACCATTTACCGCGGCCGACATCCGCGCCAACCGCTTCCAGATCACACTCCGCGCGATGAGTGACACCGCGGTGTCACACGCGGAGGCCGCGCTCAACGAGGTCGCCGCGGCCGGGCTGCCGAACTACTTCGACGACCAGCGGTTCGGATCGGTGATGTCTTCTGTAGCCGGGGTCTGTGACCCCGGTCCGGCCTCACAGAGGCCGGCTACAGAA
>CAZBXY010000127.1:0-20835 GCA_964495365.1 uncultured Frigoriglobus sp.
CCGGGGTCGCGGACGGGACGGCCGGTACCGTGCGCGCGGGCGGGAGGGCCGGGGCCGGCGCCATCGCTGGCGGGGCGACCGCCGGAGTGTAATGGGTCGAACCGCCGATGGTGACGGGCGCGTACGCGGACGGCGTGGCCGAAGCCGGCAGCACGACGAGCAGCGTGTCCGCTTTGAAGAGGGTCAGCTCGCGCGGGTTCGGCAACTTGCCGTCGTGAGCCACCAGCACGTGAACGTCGCTCTTGAGTTGCGCTTTCCAATCCTTCTGTGCGAGCCGGTTCCCCTTCATGTCGAACACAGCCACGTCCGCCGGGTCGTGCGTGCTGGTCTGTACGCTGGACTTCCGCTGATAGGTCATGACCCTCTGCTCGCCGACCATTTGCGGAACCACCTCGACGACCTGAGCGCGCTGGCGGACGATCAGTTTGCCGTCCTCGATGCGCACGACCGCTTGTGTGGGGAACGAGCCGTAGGGCACGTCGTCGTCTTCAACGCCCTTGGCGCCGTACTTCTTCGGCTCCGGGGCCTTCTTTTTCCCGTGTTCGTCCTGGCCCGCGAACGGGTCGCCGAGCGGGTCGAACGCGACGGCCGGCGGTTGCGGGGTATCGGCCGCCGGCGGGGCGCCGAGCTGCTGGGCGAGGACGGTGCCGGCGCCGATCAGCCCGCAGGTGAGCAGGCCGAGGGCGAACAGGTGTCGTAAGCGGGTCGCGAGCATGGTCTTCAGAACTCCGTCGGTGAGGGAGGAAACGGTCGGCGACACGCCCGGCGGGAACCCCGCGCCGGGAACGAGTCGAACGGCCGCATGAACGGTGATGTTCGTCAAGCTGTACGGAACCGCGACGGCGATTGCGTCGCGGCCGAGTGCGGCGGCCACGAGGGCGGAACTGGCCGTCACCCCGCGCCGCGCGAGCCGCTCGGCCAGCACCTTCCGCGCGTGGGCCAGCCGGCTCGAAAGCGTTCCTTCGGGAATGCCCAACTGCGCCGCCGCGGCCGCGCGGGGCAGCCCTTCGAGGTCGCACAGCACGACGGCCGTGCGGTACTTGTCCGGCAACTTCGCCAGTTCGTCGTCGATGATCCGGCGCAGTTCGGTGGTGTCGTCGGGCGGTGTCGGCGCGGCGGGTTCGGGTGCGGCGGGCACGACATGCTCCTCCGCCCTCCGGCGGGCGGCGCGGGCTTCCAGCGCGGTGCGGCAGGCGACCCCGTACAACCAGTTGGCGAGCAACTCCGGCCGGTTGATGTGCGCCGCCCGGCGCGCCAGCACCAGGAACGCGGCCTGGAACGCGTCGTCGGCGTCGTGCGGCCTTCCGGTGACCCGCCGGCAAGCGGCGAGCACCATCGGCCCGTGCCGGCGGACGATCTCGGCGAACGCCTCCTCGTCGCGCGACGCCACGAACCGCGCGAGCAGGTCGCGGTCGGGCACGTCGGGCGTCCCGAGAACGACCCGGAGCAGTTGGAGCGGCCGTGAGGCGGTCGGCATCAGGTGGTCCCGTGAACCGCGGACAACAGGTACTGGGGCGAAGTGCCCCCGCGCGTCGGTGAATTTCAAGACACGGATCAGGCAGAAGAATAATGGCCACAAAAAGCACAAAACGCACAAAAAGAAGCAGAAGACGAAATCAACGGAGTGAGTTCAACACAACTCTGCTCTTGGTTTTCTTTTTGTGCCCTTTCCTCCCGCTACGCGGGAACCCTCTTTTTGTGGCCAATCTGTCTTCCTTCTTGAGGTTCCCCATGCCCACTGTCGCCGAGTTCGCCGCGTACCTCGAACGGTTCGCCCCGTGTGCCACCGCCGCGGAGTGGGACAACGTCGGGCTGTTGCTCGGCGACCCGGGCGCGACCGTGTCGCGCGTGATGACGTGCCTCACGGTCACCCCGGACGTGTCCGCGGAGGCGGTGCGCGAAGGGGCGCAGCTCGTCGTCTCGCACCACCCGGTTCTGTTCCGCGGGGCGAAGAAACTCACCACAACGACCCCCGACGGCCAGACGGTCCTGCCGCTGTTGCGCGCGGGAATTGCAGTGTACTCGCCGCACACCGCGTTCGACAACTGCGCCGGCGGCATCAACGACAACCTCTGCGCGCGCCTCGGGCTCACGAACGTGGCTCCGCTGCGCCCGCGCGACGCCAAGAAGCAGTGCAAACTGGTCGTGTTCGTGCCGGACGCGGACTTGCAGAAGGTGTCCGACGCGGTGTTTGCAACCGGGGCCGGAATCATCGGCCAGTACAACGAGTGCAGCTTCCGACTCGCGGGGACCGGCACGTTCTTCGGCACCGATTCCACCAACCCGACGGTCGGGCAAAAGGGTCGGCGCGAAGAAGCACCCGAATGGCGGCTCGAAGTCGTCGTGCCCGAACACCTCGTTTCGACCGCGGTCGCGGCGATGCGGAAGGCGCACAGTTACGAGGAACCCGCGTTCGACATCTACCCGCTGAACCCGGGCACGAGCGGCGGGGAGGGCCGGCTCGGCGAACTCCCGCAGCCGGTCACACTGGGCGAGCTGGCGAAGCGCGCGAAGACCTCACTGAGCGCCAGCGCGGTGCAACTCGTCGGCGACCCGGCGCGCGCGGTCCGCACGGTGGTGCTGGCGTGCGGCGCCGCCGGCGAGTTCCTCTCCGACGCGATCCAGCGCAAGGCGGACGTGTTCCTCACGGGCGAGGTGCGGTTCCACGACGCGCTGACCGCTCGCGGGGCGAACGTCGCCCTGATCCTGCCCGGCCACTACGCGACCGAGCGCCCCGCGGTCGAAGACCTCGCCGCGCGCCTCGCCGCCGCCTTCCCCGACGTGACCGCATGGGCCAGCCGCGACGAACGAGACCCTTTACAGATTTGCGATTGATGATTGGTGATTTGCGATTGGAAGACGAAGACAAGCCGCAGGGTGTCGTGTCTTCAATCAAAAATCGCAAATCACAAATCGCCAATCTCCCCGGTTGACTTCGGCCGCACCCGATGCTATTACCGCGCGACGCAAGGACGCGGGGAAAACATGATGACGCTGCGCCGACTGACGGTCGCGACGATGCTGCTGTGCGGGCTGTGTGTGTGGGGTTTCGCGCACTCCGGCGACGCACCGAACGCGAACCCGACTCACACCGAGAACACCCGCGACGAGGCCTCCGCGCGGTTCCGCGCCGGCCAGAGTAACCACTGGCGCCACGTCGCCGTGGGGAACTGTAGCCTGGCACGCTGAGGGCGGCGAACTTGCTAGGATGGGGACAGCCCCCTTCCTGGTGACCGAATGGCGCTCATTCACATCGATCCGGTGCCGCTGCGGTGTTCGCCGGGCGCGGTCCTCGCGTTCGTCTGCAACGCCACCAAGCTCGACAGCAAGCATATTGGCAAGATCGCGTTCGTCGGCCGCGGGGCGACGGTCGAAGTGCCGGACGCCAAAGCCGCTGTGGTGGTGAACGCGCTCGACGGCGCGACCTTCAACGACAAGCCGGTGCGCGCCCGCTTCGCGGGTAAGGGCGATTTCACCGACGCGGACCACTTCGGTCACCTCTCGAACCTCCTCGACCTCGAAGCGAAGGCCGAACAGGAAGAGGCCCGCCGGCGGGCGCAGGCCGAAGACGGCTCGGCGCTCGCCGACGGCAGCACGCTCACAAAGCTCGTCCTCCGCGACTCCGAGTTCGGTCTCGGTGGCCGGTTGCTGCTCACGTTCGGGCGCAAAACGCCGGGCGAACCCATTCCTCCCTCGCGACTCGGCCCCGGCTCGCCGGTTGTGCTGAATCAAACAAACGTACACCGCCGCATGCCATCGTACCGCGGCGTGATCTTCGACCGGGATGTCAGTAGCATCGGGGTCGCGATCGACCCGCCGGACGACGAACTGCCCGACGAAGCCGTGTGGCGCATCGACCTTTCACCGGACGAGGTTTCGCGCTTGCGCCAGCAGGACGCGCTCCGCCGCGCGGCCAGCGCGAGCAGCGACCGGCTCGCGGAGCTGCGCGACGTGCTTTTGGGGGCAAGCGAGGAGGGGTTCGGGGCGAACCCCGACCACAAGGTCGGGGGTGAGCTGGAAGGTGGCGCTGGGGTCACGTGCCCCGGCTCTCGCGAGCCGGGTTCGCCACTGAACTCGCCCCAGCTCGCCGCGATCGAGTTCGCCCTGTCCGCGCAGGATTTCGCCGTCATCCACGGCCCGCCGGGCACGGGCAAAACCACAACCGTTGTCGAGTTCATCCGCCGGGCGGTTGCGAACGGCGAAACGGTCCTTGCGTGCGCGCCGAGCAATCACGCGGTCGATAACCTGCTCGAAAAGTTGCTCGCGGCCGGCGAACTGCCGGTGCGGCTCGGCCACCCGGCCCGCGTGCTGCCGGAGCTGCGCGAGCGGGCCATCGACATCCTCGCGGAGAAACACCCTGACGCCCGGCAGGCGCGAAAGGTTGCCCGCGATGCGTTCGCGCTGTTCCGGCAAGCGGACAAATGGACCCGCGAGAAGCCGCAACCGGGCGAGAAGGCCGCACTTCGGAAGGAGGCCCGCGATCTGCTCTCCGAGGCGCGAAAACTGGAATCGCTCGCGGTGGAGCGCGTCCTCGACGAGGCCCGCATCGTATGCGCCACGCTCACCGGGCTCGACAGCCAACTGCTCGGCCAGCGCCGCTACGACATTGTGGTGATCGACGAGGCGTGCCAATCGACGGAGCCGGCGAACTGGGTTCCGCTGCTCCGCGCGAACAAGCTCGTCCTCGCCGGCGACCACTGTCAACTTCCGCCGACGATTCTTTCGCCCGAAGCCGCCGAGCGCGGTCTCGCGGTTAGCTTGATGGAGCGACTCGTCAATCAGTTCGGAGCGGGCGTGGCGCGATTACTCACGGTGCAGCATCGGATGCACTCCGCGATCATGGGGTTCTCGAATCGCGAGTTCTACGGCGGACAGTTGGTCGCGCACGAGAGCGTTGCGAATCACCGGCTGTGCGATCTGCCCGGCGTGACCGCGGACCCGCTCACCGAAACGCCGGTGCAGTTCATCGACACGGCCGGCGCGAGTTACGACGAGGAACTCGAAGAGGACACCGGCAGCCGGCGGAACGTGCAAGAGGCCGCACTCGCGGTGAAGAAGGTCCGCGCGCTGCTCGCCCTGGGCGTACCCTCGACGCAAATCGGAGTCATCACGCCGTACCGGGCGCAGGTGCGACTTTTGCGCGAACGTCTGGCCGACGTGGCGGGTCTGGAGATCGACAGCGTGGACGGTTTCCAGGGGCGCGAGAAAGAGGCGATCATCGTTTCGCTCGTGCGGTCGAATAATGAGGGCGAGATCGGGTTCCTCGCCGACACGCGGCGGACGAACGTTGCGCTGACTCGCGCCCGGCGGAAGCTATTGGTGATCGGCGACAGTGCGACGCTGGCGAACGACCCGTTCTACCAGCGGATGCTGGTGTACTTTGACGAGATCGGCGCGACGAGTAGCGTCTGGGAGGAACCGGAATGACGGATCGCGAACTGGCACACGCGGCGCTGTGCCTGCTGGAACCGCCGTACCTCAAGTACTTCGCGCAGGGGCGGTTCCGCGAATGGCGCGGAGTGTCGCTCGTCGGCAGCGAACTGCCCGGCCCCGGGTTCTGCTTCGCCGCGGTGCTGAACGACAACGCGCCGTCACTCGATGAGTTGCTCCCGGTCGCGCGGGAGTTCTTTGCGGAAGCAAAGGAGGGCTGGGGCATCTTGGTCGAGGGCGACGCGGGGCACCCGATGGAGGCCGAACTGCGTGCCCGCGAGTGGGCCGTCGCCGAGGACGAACCGGCTTACGTTTTGCGCGACCTCGCCGCGGTCGCGGCGCGGCCGGGTACGGAGTTGAAGGTCCGGTTCGCGCAAGCCCAGTCCGATGCGGAGGCTTACAAGGCGGTGACGGCGGCCGCGTTCAATGCGCCGCCAGAGATGACCGACATGTTCATCCCGTCGCTGTCCTATGTGCGCGACCCGGACATCGGGCTGTTCATCGGCGCGGTCGATGGCGTCGATGTGACTGCCGCGGGGTATTCGCGGATCGGCGACACGGCGGCGCTGTGGGGTGTCGCAACCCTGGAGGCGTATCGCGGGCGCGGTTACGGCGACGCGGTTTCACGCGAGGCGCTCCGCCACGCCGCGGGCCGCGGGTGTACGACCGCGGTGCTGCGGTCCGGGCCGAAGAGCATTCCGGTGTACGAGCGGATCGGCTTCCGCTACGTGTGTCAGCACCGCACCTACGCGGCCCGGAGGCGAAATGATGCTCGTGGTCGCATTTAAAGAGTGGGCGGTGATCTGCGCGGCGCTCGCGGCCGGGCGCCAATCGCTCATATTGCGGAAAGGTGGGATCGCGGAAGAGGGCGGTGTCTTCCGGCCGGAACACACCGAGTTCCTGCTGTACCCGACGTACTTCCACGAGCACCGCGCCGGGATCAAGCCGGAGTTCCTGCCGCTGCTCGAAGCCGCGGACGCCGCGAAGCCGCCCGCCGGCGTGGTCCGGTTCACGCACTTCGTTCGCGTCGAGTCGGTCGCGCACGTCACCGATCTGGAAGCGGCGCTCGCACTCGATTCGCAGCACGCCTGGACCCCGGACGTGGTGAGGCAGCGGTTCCGCTACCGCGCGCCGGGACTGTTCGTGCTGGCCGTCCGCGTTTTTCGCCTGGCAGAACCGGTAGATGTGGTCGAGCGCCCGGAGTTCGCCGGGTGCAAAACATGGGTGACGCTCGCCGCGCCCATTGACACCAATGGAGCGGAAGAGGTGAAGCCGTGAGCGAACCGAAAGTCGCACTCGTTACTGGAAGCGGCAAGAAGCGCGTGGGGTCGCACGTCGCCGCGGCGCTCGCGGCCCGCGGGTTCGCGCTGGCGATCCACTACCGCACGTCTGCGGCGGAAGCGAATGAGACCGCGGCGAGCCTCGGTGTCCCGGCGCTCGCGGTGCAGGCCGATCTCGGTGACGAGGGCGCGGTGAAGCGGATGACCGCCGCCGTCCTCGCCCGCTTCGGCCGGATCGACGCGCTCGTGAACTGCGCCGCGATCTGGAACCGCAAGCGGCTCGAAGACGTGACCGCGGCCGACGTGCGCGAGCACCTCGACGCCAACCTCCTCGGCACGTTCCTCACCTGTCAACACGTCGGCCTGGCGATGGTGAAGCAACCCGCCGGCGGGGCGATCGTGAACGTGGGCGACTGGGCCGACGTGCGCCCGTACCGCGACTACGCGGCGTATTTCCCCAGCAAGGCCGCGATCCCCGGCTTAACGCGGGTGTTCGCCGTGGAACTGGGCACGCGCAACCCGAAAGTGCGGGTGAACGCGGTGCTGCCGGGGCCGGTGATGCTGCCGCCGGAGGTCACGGAGGAAGAAAGGGAACAGGTCGTCGCCGGGACGCTGGTGAATCGCGCGGGAACTCCCGAACACGTCGCGCAAGCGGTGCTACACTTCATCGACAACGACTTCGTCACGGGCACCTGCCTGGTAGTAGACGGCGGGCGCTCCGTGTTCGCCAACGGGCTGTGACGCGCGCATGTCCGCACCCCCCGCACCGCCGTCCCTCGCGCGCCGCGTAGTCGCGGTGGCGGTGGGGCTGTTCGCCGCGTGGCAACTGGTCTACATCCCGGCCGCGAACCTCATCGATTTTGTCCCGCGGCGCGTCGGCCCGCCGCTCGAACCGCTCAGCGACACCTACCAGCGGCGCGGCAGCTTCACCACGAGCGAGCCGTTCCAGTGCGCCGCGGACGCCGCTGGCGATGTACTCGATTTCTGGTCCGAGGTGAGCGGGCAGGAGCAAGGGTGGTCGTTGTTCTCCCCCGGGATGCCGCCGTATTCGGTCATCCCCGCGGTCGAGTTCCGGTTCGCCGACGGAACGAGTGACACCCGGCTGTCACCCTTCGAGCCGGCCGACAAGTTGAACCCGCGGCTTCGCCCGACGATGATCGACAACCGGCCGTTCAACATCGAGTCGCTGCTCATGTGCCCGGTGTGGTTCGCGCCCCCGGAAGAGGTCGCGCGCCTGTACGCGCCCGAAGAAGAAGTCGCGCAGTTGCCGGAGGTGTACGGCACGTTGCCCGAAACCGCCCGCGTGTGGCGTTCGCTCGCGCGCGTGTATCTCGCGTGGCGGCTAAAGGAGTACCGCGCCCTGCACCCCGAACGCTCCGAGCCGGTCGCGGTGATCCTGAAGCACCGCTTCATCCCGACGCCCAAGCCGACCGACCCGCGCGGCTGGACCGGGACCATCGTGGAGCGCCCGTATGCGAGGTGGCGCCCCGCGGACGACTCGTTCGAGGCTTACGACGTGATCCAAAAGCGGTTCGTGCCGGTGGGGGGCAAGCCGTGAGCGAACCGCGCGTGGTCGGAGTGCAGCCGTGGTTCCCGTGGCCGCTGTCGCGGTGGTCGTGGTGGACCGAATCCGTCCCGGCCGAGCGGGTCGCGGCCCTGCGGATCGTCACGGCGGGCGTACTGCTGTTCGACCTGCTCGCGTGCTACCTGCCGCACTTCCACACGCTCTTTTCCACCGACGCGCTCGGCGGGCGCGACCTCTACGTCGGCCGCTTCCGCGACGACCATTACTACTGGTCGGTCCTCCGCGTGCTGCCGGATTCGTGGGGGCCGCCGGCGGTGTTCGCGGTGTGGGTGCTGTCCGCGGTGGGGCTGCTCGTCGGCTGGCGCCCGCTCGTGTGCGGGCTGGTCGCGTGGGCGTGTACGCTCTCCGTGTGGACCGTGAACGCCGGCCCGCACAACGGCGGCGACCGCCTGCGGCACACGCTGCTCCTCATGACCGCGGTGAGTTGCTCCGGCGCGGTGTGGGGCGTCTCGTCGGTGCGAATCAAAACCGACCCGCGGCCCGTGATGGTGCCCGGGTGGCCGGTGAAGATCCTGTTCGTTCAGCTCGCGGCCCTGTACTTCTTCAGCGGGTTCTACAAGGTGATTAGCCCGCTGTGGCGCAGCGGCTACGTGATGTACTGGGCGTCGCACGATCTGTACTGGTCGCTCTACCCCGGGCAGGCGTCGCGGTTGCCGGTGTGGCTGCACCAGTTCTCCGCGTGGATCACGCTCGTGTGGGAACTCGGGTTCCCGATCCTGGCCGTGATGCGCGGCACGCGCACCGTTACGCTGATTCTTGGCGTAATCTTCCACATCGGTACGCTGTTCACGTTCGAGGTCGGCCCGTTCGCGCTGTACTCGATCGCGTTCTACACGGCATTCGTCCCGTGGGAGCGCTACCGCGGCTTTTTCGCCGCGCGCCCGAGCAGTACCTGAAGTACCCACACGCCGTCAATATCGGGATCGCCGGTGCGGCACGAGTCGAGCAGGTCCGCGTTGTCGCACCCGGCCTCTTGAAGTGCGTCGGCCAGAATCGGGAATGCGTCGGTCTGCCCGCGATCGCGAATCGAAAGCGCGAGGTCGCGCGGCGTGTTGTTGTTCCACGCCAGCCAGAGCGAGACGTTCAGCTCCGCTGGTGCGCGCTTGACGCGGGGCAGATGGCGACGGCAATAGGTCATCGGGCGCGCGTGCGATGATCGCGGCTTGAATGCGGGCGGGAACTCCGGCTCTGTGTTTTCCTCGTCTCGGTCGAAGTTATAGCAGTCGTCGATCTGGAGCAGCCACTCATCGAAGGACGTTGCTATTAGCGTCACGCCCCCCGTATAGTCGTCGTAGTGGTCCACATCGTAAATGCGATATTCGCTGTGTTTCGCGTTGGTGACCTCGGTCGGGTCGAATACCCAATCGTGATAACCCGGTTCGGTTGCGAACACGATGACCTCGTGGAGATTCTGCGCCATGTGTTCCGAAGCCCAATCGCAATCCTCCCATCGGTGCGAGCGATAGAAGCGAGTCTGATCCAGGACCGATGCGTGATCCGACTTGGGCACCCAAGATGGCCGAGTGAGCGGAAGGACATTGGCCCTGTCCAGGAGCTTGCCGCCAAGCCCGAATTCTTCTGCGAACGCGCGGTAGCTCGCAGGGAACTGAAATTCAAGTTTCTTCTCGATGGCGTCGAGAATCGATGCGGTCGGCCTGGGCGGATAATTGAATTGCGGCCAGTAAACTCCTTGAATGCGACCGAACGCGGCACCCCAGGGCTTGCTCTGCTTTCCCACAACTCGCCTCCGCTACGGTCGGCCGACCGCGAGCCTCACCGCCTCCAACAGCTCCTCTTCCTGCCTTTCAAACACGCACCGCAGATCGAGCAGCACGCGCTCGTCCTGCACGCGGCCGACGACCGCCGGCGTACCGGTGCGGAGCCGCGCCGCGAGTTCTGTTTCGCTCAGGTTCGCGGCGCCGAGCGCGAGAACAACGGTCGGCACGCTCACATCGGGGAGCGACCCGCCGCCGACGAACGACTCGTCCTCGCGAACCCCGACCGTGAGACCGGGGAGCGCGCGAAGTCGTTTGGCGAACGAGTCGCACCGCCGGCGTAGGTCGGCGAGCGGGGTCGTCAACATGCGGAGTGCAGGGACGGTTTGCAGCGCGGATGCCGGGTCGCGGTAGAGCCGGAGCGTGGCTTCGAGTGCCGCGAGCGTCATCTTGTCGAGCCTAAAGGCCCGCATCAGCGGATCGCGTTCGATCTTCTGAATGAGGTCGGCTTTGCCCGCGAGAATGCCGCACTGCGGGCCGCCGAGGAGCTTGTCGCCGCTGAAGAGAACGAGATCGGCACCGGTCGCGATGCTCGCCGACACCAGCGGTTCGCCCGGGAGGCCGAACGGTGTCAGATCGACCGCTTGCCCGCTACCAGCATCGTCGATCACCGTGAGGTTGTGCTTGCGGCCGAGTTCGACCAACTGCGGCAAATCAACCGACTTCATGTATCCGCGGACGCGGTAGTTGCTGGCGTGAACGCGCATCAGCGCCGCGGTGTTCGGGCCGATCGCCTTCTCGTAATCGGACAGGCGCGTGATGTTGGTCGTGCCGACCTCGCGGAGCGTCGCGCCGCTCACGGCCATCACTTCGGGGATGCGGAAACTGCCGCCGATCTCCACCAACTGCCCGCGCGAGACGACAACCTCTTTCCCCGCCGCGATCGCACGCAGAGCAATCACGGTCGCCGCGGCGCAGTTGTTGACTGCGGTGGCGCTCTCCGCGCCGGTAATCTGCTTCAGCCCGGCCCGCACGTTGCCCTGCCGGTTCGTGCGCTTGCCGGTGGCAAGGTCGAGTTCGAGGTTCAGGTAGCCGCGGGCGGCCTCGTAGGCGGCGCGGGCCGCGTCTTCGTGCAGCGGCGAGCGGCCGAGGTTGGTGTGAAGAACAACCCCGGTCGCGTTGATGACGGTGCGCAGTGCCGGGGCCGCTTGCCGGTCGAGCGCCAGGACGACTTCCGCCGCGAGCGCATCAACGTCGATCGCACCGGTTTCGCCAGAGAGTAGCTTGGCGCGAAGGGAGTCGATCGCGTCGCGGGCCGCGGCGGTGATGGTCGCGTGCGGGTGCCGCTCGCGGGCCGCGACGAGTGCGGGCGCGTCGAGCAGCTTCGTCATCGACGGCAGGTCGCGCAGCGGGTTGCTCATGAACTCTCGCCGCCGGCGTTGAGCACCCGCACGATCTCGTCCGGCCGATAGCCGGCGGCGATCATCGACTGCTTGAGCGCCGCGTTGCGGTCCGCGACGCGCCACTTGCGCCACTGCTCGGCGACGGTGGCGACGATCAGCCACAGCGCGCCGCCGCCGAACATGAACGTGACGAACAGGATCGCCACCAGATCCTTCGCAACCGCTTCTTCGATGGACATGCGCCACCCCGGAGGCCGAGGACGTGCTCAGATAGCGATTCGCTCGTTGACGGTTCTCATTTTACCGCGCGACCCGGCACAGACAAAGAGTTCCCGTGCGGCCCGGATATTCCCACAAAGCGGCCCGTCCGTATAGAATTGGCCACGTCAATCCGACTCCCTCTCCCCAATCGGAACCGACTATGGAAATCCACCAGCTCCGGTATTTCGCCGCCGTCGCCGAGAAGGGCAGTTTCACCCGCGCCGCGGAGAGCGAGGGCGTCACCCAACCCACACTGAGCGAGCAGATTCTTCGCCTCGAAAGTAAGGAACACGGCGTCGGGCGCCGACTGTTCGACCGGCTCGGGCGCAAGGTCATTCTCACCGACGCCGGCAAGGAGCTGCTCGGCCACGCGCAGGCGATCATCGCCGCGGTGAAGGAGGCCGAGCGCGCCGTCCGTGACTCCGCCGAGGGGGGCAGCCTCCGCGTCGGGGCGATCCCGACCGTCGCGCCGTTCCTCCTGCCGCAGACCGTTACGCGGTTCCACAAGGACCACCCCACGGTTCAGCTCCAACTGAAAGAAGACCTGACGGAGCGGCTGCTCGCGGACCTGCTCGCCGGCGAACTCGACGTGGCCCTCATGGCGATGCCGGTGCGCGACGACCGGTTGCACGCGGAGAAGCTGTTCACCGAGCCGCTCGTCATGGCGCTGCCGACGAAGCACCGGCTCGCGGCCAAGTCCGAGGTGCGGCTCGGCGACGTGATGGAGGAGCCGTTCATCCTGCTTGACGACATGCACTGCTTCGGCGATCAGGTGCTCAGCCTGTGTCACCGGGGCGGGCTGGAACCGCGCGTGGTGTGTCGCGGCGAGCAGATCGTCACGCTGCTCGCGATGGTAGCGGCGAATCAGGGCGTGTCGATCGTGCCGGAGATGGCCGCGACCGCGGACCTCGCCAAGCAGTGCGTGTACCGGCCGCTGGGCAAACCGGCCCCGACCCGAACGCTCTGCGCGGTGTGGCACAAGCAGCGATTCCGCCCGCCGTCGCTCCGGGCGCTGGTGGACGTGGCGAAGCGGTGAGGCAGCAGGCAGTGGGCAGACGGCAGTGGACAGAGAAAGCCGGAGCCAGCAACGGTTTTGTCTTCTTCTTTACTGCCTGCTGCCTGCTGCCCACTGCTCCCTACACCGGTACTACAAACCGCTGGAGGAACTTCACGCCGTTGGTCACGTCCGTCAGTTTGTCGTCGCCCTGCTCGCGCTTCACCGCCAGGAACCCGTCGAACTCCAGCACTTGCAGCGTCGCGGTGAGGGCCATCCAGTCGATGTCGCCGGCCCCGACCGGCACTTCCTGAAGCCCGCGACTCAGCCCCGCCGAGCGCGCGTCGCGGGCGTGGACGTGGCCCAACAGCCCGGCGAGCGGCATCAGGTTCGCCAGCGGGTCATGGCCGTGCAGCAGGAAGTTCGCCGGGTCGTAGGTCACCTTCAGGCTGCCGGTGTCGAAGGTCGCGAGGTACTCCTTCACCTTTGCCGCCGGGTCGAAGCCGATTTCCAGCGCCACGAAACAGCCGATGCGGTCGCCGAAAGCACCGAGCGCGGAAAGTGACTCACGCATCAACTGCGCCCGCGGCGTCGCTGGATCGTCGGGCAACTTCGGGCACGCGACGACGACGCGCCCGGCGCCGAGGTCGAACGCGAGCTGCATACTCTTGCGGACGCGGTCGATGCGCGGCTGGAGGTCTTCGGCCACGTCCAGCCCGCGCCGCACCGGCACGGTGAGCGCGGCGAGTTCGAGGTCGTGGCCGCGGAGCAGGTTGCGGAACTCGCGGCGCCCGGTGTCGGTGAGCGCGTCGGGGCCGAGTTCGCCGGCGGCGCTCACCTGCACGCCGTGCGCGCCCACCCGCGCCGCGGCGAGCAGTGCCGGGCGCAGGTTCAGGCCGGTCGATTCGACAACGATCCCGATTTTCAGAGGTTTCATGTGCGGCGCGCGCTTTTGTTGAAAGTTGCCACGTGGAAAGTCGGCGGTTGTCAGAATGACGTGCAAACAGGCTCAAAATCCCCAGGAAAACTCAAAGGTTGCCAAAGGTTGCCAAAGGTTGCCAAAGATTGCCAAAGATTGCCAACTGGCAATCTTTGACTTCGCCCTGGCTTTTCCAGGCTTTCGTCAAAGATTGCCAAAGAATGCCAACTCGCCACCCTCCCCAGAAACTAGACATAATTACACATGTTATCTGTACAAAACTACACATAACTGATGCGCGGGAAGCGTGGGCGACTACGTCAATTCTACCACGGGCGGCGCGAGGAAGTGCGAGATCGGTTTCACCAGCGCGCGGAAGTCGTCGGAGGCCAGATGCACCGTCTTCCACCGCGGGCTGCGGGTCCGCATGTGGCGCCGGTAGTCGGCGACCGGCACCCCGCGCATCAGGTAGACGCGCCCGCGGAAGACGAACTGGTCGGGCGTGCCGGCGGGCAGTTCGAGTCGCGGGTCGAAGTCGTACACGAACGCGAGCACGCCGCGGAAGCCCTCGCCGAGGCGCTCGGCCCAGCGCGCGAGGCTCACCACGTCTTCGCGCTCGCACCAGTTGTGCCAGACGAGCCTGGGTTTGCCGCCCGGCCCGCTCCCGGGGAACCTGCGGCCCTTCACGTCCACCACGAGCTTCGCGCCGTCCGGGGCGAGCGCGATGAAATCGGGCGACTTCACTTCGCCGGCGTCGAGGTAACTGCGCCGCGCCTCCACCACGGGCACGACCGCCACGCCCCGCTTGCGCAGGTACGCATCGAACGCCATCTCGTAGTGGTTGTCGGACTTCATGGGGTGAACGTTACTCCAGACGCTGCTCGTCGGGGTGAGAGCGGATCGCCAACACGCGAAGCTGAAACGGTAGTACGCTCTGCGAGCTAGCGTGAACGTCGAGTACTTCGCCTGGGAGTGTATCTTCCGGCACATGAAACGTCGCCGACTCTCCGCCTGGTAAATCGATTACGATGGAGCCGCCGTTGAGCATTATGGACGATGTGAACCACCATTCCACGACCAGCGGTTGGGGTACTTCAAACGAACTGCCGCCCCAGCGCGGGTTCTTCATCGCCGCGAAGTATTCCTTGTACTCGCGCCGAACGCGCTTCGCCTGTGTCGCGTCGAAGTCTGTGGGCGAGACGGTACGTTTTTCGGCGAGCGCCTCGCGTTGGGAAAGCTCCTGCGTGTTCGGGTCGTATCGCTCGATCCGCTTGCGAAGGAGATCAAGGGTCACGCCCCCGACGAACCAGACGGCCAGAGTAGCGAGACCCGCCGGCATCGCGATCGGCTGCGTGTCGGGATACTGAAACCAGCATATCGTCGCCACGCTCGCGACCGCAGCGCACAGGAGGCCGAGGGGGAGTACGAGGAATCGATAGTCGGTGAACCGTTCGCGCGCCGCGACAATGTGCATGTACGGTTGATAGCGGTAACACTTCGGACACGGGATCGCTTCGCACAGCATCGGCTTGCTCAACCGGCGGTTCAAGCTCGCCTGCGCCTTGCCCGTCGCGGATGCGCGGGCCTCGGCGCCGCTCTGAAACAGCCCCGTATCGTCGCACCCGATTCCGGTCACCGCCATTTCGTAGATGAATTTGCAGTCACACTGAATGCAGTGGACCAATTGCGGAATCTTGACTTCAACTGTTGTGGTGTAACGAATGGGCATGGGCGCATCTCCTACCGCACCGCCAATTGTACCGCGCCAACCAGTTCCGCTTCCTTTACAGCAGTCTCCTCGCGCTTGGCCAAGTCCTTCACCTTCCACACGCCTTGCTCGAACTCGGCCGGTCCGGCGATCACCGCGAGCGCAAACCCGCGCTTTTCGGCGAACGCGAGCTGCTGGCCGATCTTCTTCGTGTCCGGGTACACCTCCACATTGACGCCCGCGGCGCGCAAAGCGCGCGCGATGCGCTGGTAGTCGCCCAGGCGGGCCGCGTCGAAGTTCACCACCAGCACTTGCGCCGGGGTGGATTGCCCCGTTAGCAGCGGATGCTTGAGTTCTTCCATCGCGGCGATGAGTCGATCGAGGCCGAGCGACGCCCCCACACCCGGGAGTACCTGTTTCGTGTACTTGCTGGCGAGGTTGTCGTACCGGCCGCCGCTGCACACGCTCCCGATGCCCGGCAGGTCGGTGAGGAAGGTCTCGTAAATCGTGCCGGTGTAGTAGTCGAGCCCGCGGCAGATGCTCAGGTCGATCTTGATGCGCCCGTCGGGCACACCGGCCGTTTTCGCAACGGAGAGCAGTTCACGCAGGTTGCGAATTCCCTCAACGGTTTGCGCGTTGGCCCCGAACCGAGCCTCGACGCTTGCGAGTACCGCCTCATTCGTCCCGGTTGTCTCAACGAAGTCTAGGATTTCCGAGACTAACGGTGCTCTTGCACCGCAGAGGACGCCAATCAGGATTCCGTTCAGGATTTCGCGGCCTGTTGTCTCGGCTCTTTGCAGGAATGTTTCGCGCGTCTTGTCGATCAAGTCGGGCTGTGCATTCAGGAGCGAATTGCAGTAACTCGTTACGATATCCTTGACCCAGTAGGCCACGGTTATATCGAGAACTGCGACGACTCCAGTCCCGCCCAGGCGTTGCAATTCTGGAAGGACGGACGTGCTGAAGAAGGCAGGCACTCCGTTCAACGCCTTCGTCAAGTCGTTAGGAGACGCCGCACAAGCGGGAAGGAATTGCTGCAACTTGGGCCAGGTCACTTGCCAGAGTTCATCGGCTTGTTGTGGAGTCAGTCGCGTCAGCTCGGCCATCACGCCATCACGACCGATCTTCGGCAACTTGTCAATGGCCCGGAGGATCGGCACTGCTTGGTCGGCGATACCAAGCGACTCAAGGACTCCGTTTAACAGCTTGCGGTTGTTCACTCGCACCTCGAACCGCTCGAAGCCGATCGCGGTGAACAGGTCGTTGATGACGAGCGCGGTTTCGATGTCGGCGGCGTTGGAGGTGGTGCCGATCGTGTCGAAGTCGCACTGCCAGAACTCGCGGTAGCGGCCCTTGCCGGGGCGCTCGCCGCGCCACACCGGACCCATCGCGTACCGCTTGAACGGCGTGCCCAGGTCGTTGATGTACTGCGCGCTGAACCGCGCGAACGGAACGGTCAGATCGAACCGCAGGCCCATTTCCTCGGACTCGCCGCGCGCGCTGCGGACGCGGTACACGAGCTTGTCCGACTCGTCGCCGCCCTTGCCGAGCAGCACGTCGAGCGACTCGCACGCCGGCGTGTCGATGGGGGTGAACCCGTAGGAGCGGTACACGTCGCGGGCGCGCTTGAGTACCTCCTCGCGCGCGAGCATGACCGACGGCAGGTAATCGCGAAAGCCGGAGAGGGTTCGCGGGGTGATCATCGCTTCTCCAGTCATAAAGTCGTAAGATCGCAAGTCACAAGTCGAAGCCCTCGGCCGCCCAAGTCTTCGACTTGTGACTTGCGACCTGCGGACTTGTGACTTTATGAAGTATTCCGCTTCCGCGCACTGACCCGCTTGAGGAACTGGCGCTCCTCGTCGGTCAGCGATCCCTGCCCGCTGCGGGCGATCTTCTCCAGGAGCTGGTCCATCCGCTCCTCGTCCTTGCGGGTCTCTTCGGCCGCGCGGGCCACCTTGCGGGCCTTGCGGGCCTGCCACCAGCGCGTCAGCGGCCCGGGGCGCTTCGGTTGCGGGGCCGGCTCTTCGTCCTTTTCGAGGCTCGTGTAGCCCGCCGAGAAGTCGTAGCCGAACGGCCCCTCGTCCGTGTCCAGTTGCATCAGTTTCACCGACGCCGAGTAGAGCATGAATAGCGCCAGGAAGCCGAGCAGCGCCTCGTTAGTGGCAATCGACACGATCAGGAAAATGATCGCGAACGCGAACCCAGTGTACGCAGCAACGACAACCCCGCGCCGGTGGTCGGTTCGCGCCCAAACCGCCGATTGCAGCAACTGTCCGCCGTCGAGCGGGTACGCCGGGAGCATGTTGAACAGAAACAAAATCCAGTTCATCCAGAAGATGCGGAACGCCCATACCGCCCAGACCGGCGTCACGGCGCGCTCGTAGCCCATCGCCGTCATGGCCTTCGCGTACTCGTCTGTGTCCGTCGGCTTCGGCATCGCGCCGTGTTGCTTCGTGTACTCCCTGGTCTTCTCCCTCACCTCGTCGGACGGTGGAACCTCGTTGGTGCCGGTCCGATACTCGTATTTCCGAAACGAGGACGCGCTGGTGTACGTGCGGCCGTCATTTCTGCTCATCTCGGCGCGGTACGGGTCGGTGATCGGGTTCAGGTTCGGGTAGAACCCGGCCGCCAGGAGCGCGCTGGCGCACACCAAGCAGATGAGGACGTTCACCGCCGGCCCGGCCGCGACCGTGACGAACAGCGCCTTGGGCCGGTGCGGGATTTCGGTGAACGCCAGCCCGCCGAGCGGCCAGATCAGAACCTCGCGGGCGTCCCCGCCGACGTACCGGGCGCCGAAGCAGTGCCCGAACTCGTGCAGCAGCACGCTGCCGAACAGCACCACGACCGTCAGGAGGAACAGATCGAGCCACCACACGTGCTGATACAGTGGGTCGGTCACGTGCCGCAGGAACAGGCCGAGGGTGACGACGAAAAAGAAGATGTGGACCCGGACCTGAATGCCAAACAGCCGGAAGACCGGGACCGACCAGCTCATCGGATCGCGCATCGGACGGACTCGCTCTTCGCCGCGAACGGGTTGTCGGCGGACAACAGATAATCTACCATCGCGGGGGGAGAGCCGCAATTCCGCTACGCTGCAAGGACTTACGATGCCGGCCGAAACGGTCTACGTGGGGCGACGGATTCGAGTCGAGGTGGACACGCTCCAGGCGCCCGACGGGCGCGTCATCCGGCGCGACGCGATTCGGCACCCCGGCGCGGTCGTCATCCTGCCGGTACTCGACGCGGAACACGTGGTTTTGTTGCGGAATTTCCGCTTCGTGATCGGCGAAACGCTCTGGGAGGTGCCCGCGGGGACGGTCGAGCCGAACGAGCCGCTCGAAGCCTGCGCCCGGCGGGAGCTGCTCGAAGAAACGGGCTACACCGCCGCGAAGTGGCGGAGCCTCGGCTACCTGTTCGCCTCGCCCGGCGTGATGGACGAAAAGCTGCACCTCTTTATCGCCGAAGACCTTACGCCCGGCCCGGCGAAGCCCGAACCCGACGAACAGCTCGAACCGGTCACCGTCCCGCTGGCCGACGCGGTCCGCATGTGCCTCGACGGCACCGTCCGCGACGCCAAAACGATCACTTTGCTGCTGCTGTGGGATCGCTCGATTTCAGGTCGAAAGTCGTAAGGTCGAAAGTCGTAAAGTCGAAGACCGGGATTGCCTTGGTCTTCGACTTTACGACTTTCGACCTTACGACTTTACGACCGAGTCAATTCGGCAAAGGGTTGGGCGCCTGGAACGTCTCCGGCGGTTCGCCCTTCGACACGATCACCACGCCCTGATCGGTCACCACGAACCCGCGGCGCCGGTCGAACTCGGCGTCGTGGCCGATCACGGTGTACGGCGGCAGCTTCACGTCCTTGTCGATGATCGTGCGCCGGACCCGGCAGTAGCGGCCGATGTCCACGCCGTCGAACAGGATCGAGTCCTCCACCACCGCGTAGCTGTTCACGCGGGTGCGCGGGGAGAGGATGCTGCGCCGCACCTGCCCGCCGGAGACGATGCTCCCGACGCAGACGATGCTGTCCAGCGCCTCGCCCCGGCGCGCGTGGCCGACCGCGCCTTCGCCGGTGAACACGAACTTCGGCGGCGGGAGTTGCGGCTGCACGGTGCGGATCGGCCACGTCGCGTCGTACATGTTCAGCACCGGCTCGACCGCGACGAGGTCCATGTTCGCCTGATAGTAGGCGTCGAGGGTGCCCACGTCACGCCAGTATGGGGTGGCCTTGCGGTTCTCGTCGCGGAACCGGTGGGCGAACACCTTCATCCCGGTGTCGATCATGTGCGGGATGATGTTCTTGCCGAAGTCGTGCCCGCTGCTCACCTTCGCCGCGTCCTCGCACAGGAGTTCGAACAGCGAGCGCGTGTTGAACACGTAAATGCCCATCGAGCCGAGGGCGTGGCGCGTGTCGCCGGGCATCGCGTCGGCCGATTTGGGCTTCTCGAGGAAGTGGGACACGCGGTCGTCGGTGCCGGTTTGCATGATGCCGAAGTGGCGCACCTCGGCCAGCGGAACGGGGATGCACCCGATGGTCACGTCCGCGCCGCGGTCGCGGTGGGCGCGGATCATGTGGCCGTAGTCCATCTTGTAGATGTGGTCGCCGGCGAGGATCAGCACGTACTCGGCCCGCTCGCGCTCGATCGAGTAGATGTTCTGGTAGATCGCGTCCGCGGTGCCCTTGTACCACGTCTCGTCGATCCGCTGCTGCGGCGGCAGCACCTCGACCGACTCGCCGAGTTCGGAGCTGAGGAAGTTCCACCCGTAGCGGATGTGGCGGTCGAGGCTGCGCGATTTGAACTGCGTGAGGACGAGGACGCGGCGCAGCCCGCTGTTGATGCAGTTGGAGAGGGTGAAGTCGATGATGCGGTACAGCCCGCCGAACGGGACCGCGGGCTTGGCCCGGTCGCGGGTGAGCGGTTCGAGCCGCGTTCCCTTCCCGCCGGCCAGGATGACGGTCACAACACCACGCATGACGACCCCCGCTTGATTCGTGTCGCCATTGTGTCGGAGCGGGCGAGCGGGGGCAAGCGGGCAGAACCGGGGCGGGCGCGGGTCGGCGCTCACGTCTCCATCAGAAGCCGCAGCGGGTCGCTGAAGAGCTGCGCCAGGCGCACCGTGAACCGGCACCCGTCGGCCCCGTCGATGACGCGGTGATCGTAGGTGAGCGACAGCGGCATCATCAGCCGCGCCACGACCTGCCCGTCCTTCACGATCGGTTGCAGCGCGGACTTCGACAGCCCCAGGATCGCGACCTCCGGGTAGTTCACGAGCGGCGTGAACCCGGTGCCGCCGATCCCGCCGAGGTTCGTGATCGTGAACGTCCCGCCCTGCATTTCGGGCAGCGTCAGCTTGTTGGTGCGGGCCTTTTCCGCGAGGGTCGCAACCTCCGCGGCCAGATCGCGGATGCTCTTCTTGTCAGCGTCGCGGATGACGGGCACGACCAGTCCGCGCTCGGTATCGACCGCGATGCCGATGTGGTAATACTTCTTGGAAATCAGCTTCCCGGCGTTCATGTCGTAGCTGCTGTTGAA
>CAZBXY010000128.1:0-20817 GCA_964495365.1 uncultured Frigoriglobus sp.
GCCGCTCGCTGAAGATGAGCGTGATGTTGAGCACGACGCCGCTCGCCATCAGCTCCTCGACCGCGCCCAGCCCGCCGGGCGTGGCCGGAACCTTGATCATCCGGTTCTTGTGCCCGGCCGCCCACTTCTTGCCCAGCTCGATGTACGCCGCGGTGCGCTCGGCGGTGTTCTTCTTCTGGTCCTTGTCTTCCAGCAGCGGGTCCAGCTCGAAGCTCACCCACCCGTTGTCGCCCTTCGTGTCGCCCCACACGTCGATGAACACGTCCTGCGCGTTCTTCACCAGCTTGTCGGTCATCGCCCACGCGACGTCCTCATCGCTGAGACCCTTCTCGAAGAAGGTCTTCATGTCGTTGTCGAACCGGCCGGTGTTGAGCAGCCCGGCGATGATGATCGGGTTCGAGGTGGCACCGGTGGCGCCCTGCGCGCGGTTCAGCTTGATGAGGTCCGGGTCCACGGAATCGAGCCACAGCTTGGTGCCGGTCGCGGCCAGCGATTGGAGCGGGGTCATGAGCGCCTCCAGTGGGTTGAACGATTCACTGTGATGATACTCCCGAACGGGCCGAAGTTTAGCACTGAACCGGCTGAGCTTTTCGGATTCTTCACGACACCGTAGACCGCTTACTCAGGCTCCTTGTCCAGACGGTCAAGATATGCAGCGGTGACGAGCACTTCCACGCCGGCGATTTCGCGGTACGTCGCGGCTTCCAGCGACGGGGCGATCATACCGACGAGGAGCGGACGTTCGGGAATGCTGTTCAGGCTCGCGAAGGGCGAAGGCTTTCCCTGCATGAACGCCTTGACGAGTTCCGTACCGGCCCACTGTCCGCCCGCCAAAGAGAGTAGTTGCTCGTCGGCCGCCGGGTCTGTGCCGCCGACGAACACAGTGGCGAGGAACATGTCGTCGTCGAGCCAGAAGGTGCCCAGAGCGGTGCCGTTGCCACCAGCGTTCCACAGCACACGGAGGCCGCCCTGCTGGGTCGGAATCGTGCCCGAACACCGGAGGCCGCTGAACAGTTCGGCGAACGGTTCCCAGGATTCGCGGGGCAGGTCGTCGGTCTCAATCCACTCGCGGTGGTGTGGCCGACCGTCTGGCATCATGATCAGTCGGTAGATGTTCATTTCGACCTCCTCCACGAGAACGAGCGGTCACCAGTGCGAAATCGGTCCGGCGGGCACCGCAACGTGCGCCTGCTGGGCGTCGTACTCGCTCCAGCCCTCGGGAGCGGGGCCGGCCGCGAACGGGCTAATCACGTCTTCAAACTCAGAAAGGTTCGACAGCATCACAAGCTTTTGCTGAACGCGCTTCGGGAGCCGCAGGGCCTTCGTGTACCACGTCGCGACCTTGCGGAAGTGAACGCACCCGCCCTTTTCGGTGCCCTTCCACGCGACGAGCCTGCGCAGGTGCAATCGCATGAACGCGAGCCGCTCGGCGTAGGTCGCCCGCGGGCCGGGGTGCCCGGTGTGAACCCAACTGTTGAACTGGCGGAAGATCCACGGATCGGCGAGCGCGCCGCGGCCGATCGCGATCCCGTGACAACCGGTATCAGAAATCATCCGCGCCGCGTCTTGTACGGATCGCACGTCGCCGTTGCCGAACACCGGGATGCGTTCGACCGCTTCCACGACCCGTCGGATACCTTCATGGTTGACGCTGCCAGCGAAGCCCTGTTCGCGGGTGCGCCCGTGGATCGTGACCGCTGCGACGCCCACCTTTTCAAACTCGCGCGCGAAGTACGGTGCGGTGAGGTTATCGTCGTCCCAGCCCAGGCGCATCTTCACCGTGACCGGCACCGGAACCGCCTCCACGACCTTCCGCACCAGCTCGACGGTCGCCCCGGTGGTATCGCACATCATGGAGGAACCGCCGCCGGTCTTGACGACCTTGCGAACCGGGCAACCCATGTTGATGTCGATCCCGTCGGCGATGCCTTGGTCCACCAGCCACCGCGCCGCGGCGGACATCTCGTCGGCCTTCGAGCCGAAGATTTGCACGAACAGCGGGCGCTCGGCCGGGTCGTGGGCGAGCAGCACCATCGTTTTCTTGATGCCATCGACGATCGCGCGGGCGTTCACGAGGTCGGTGGTACACAGCCCGACGCCACCGAGTTCGCGGACCGAGAGTCGGAACGGGAGGTTGGTGTACCCGGCGAGCGGCGCGAGGTTGAACCGCGACGCCAGCGGCACGCTCCCTATGGAAAGCGGCTCGCGATAGGCCGGCGGGGGCGGCGGAATGGCGGAATCGGTCGTCATGTGGTTAACTTACAATAGGTCGGCGCAAGAGGTTAGCCGCGAGCCGAAGGCGAGCGCGGCCCAGAGGAACGGACGATGACGGAACAGGAGTGGTTCGGATCGATAGACACGCCCGTAATGCTCGCCTACGTGGCCGAACGAATCAGCGAGCGAAAGTTGCGGCTTTTTACTTGTGGTTGCCTGCGTACCACTGCGGGATTGCCTTGGGAGGTTGATGAATCAATCAAGTACGTCGAAAAGGGTTGCGACGGGTTGTTGCGGTGGCATGAAGTGGTCTCGCGCGTTCAGAAGAAAGCGTTTCAGGCCAATGAAATTATCCTCGGAACGGCCGTCTGGTCCTTCCGCTTTCCGCCGCTGTCGGATGAGCCCGCGGCGCAAGCGGCTCGAAACATGATCGACTACTGTACCTCCGATCTCGCCATCTACCGACTCGCGGTCTCTGCATTCTCACTCACTCAAATTCTCCGCGACATCGTCGGCAACCCGTTCCGGCCGGTCGCGTTCTCGCCCGAATGGCGGACCGACACCGCGGTTCTGCTCGCCCGTCAGATGTACGAATCGCGTGAGTTTTCTGCGATGCCGATCCTGGCCGACGCGCTTCAGGACTCGGGTTGCGACAGCGACGACCTCCTTTCGCACTGCCGCGACACGTCCCAGGTTCATGTTCGCGGGTGCTGGGTTTGCGATCTGGTGCTGGGGAAGGCGTAACGATCGGCGGTTTTCCGCAAACGGGCACTCCCCCGCCGACACGCGGGTTGCGATAATACTCCGGCGTGGCCGCCCGCGTGCGGCCCGGCTTTACCCCGCCTACCGGTTTCCCCTTCTCAACTCAGGAGACGCAGCTCGTGAATCACCTGTTCCGCACCCTCGTCGGCTGCGCCGCGCTCGCCGCCGGCGTGTGGGTCGTTACCGGCGCCGCCTTCGCCGACACCCCGGACCTCCCGGCCGAGTCCTACAAGAAGGCCGCCGACGCCGACCTCAAGTTCCTCCAGACCCGGCTCGGCGAACTCGCCAAGAAGGACGCCGCTGGCGAAAAGGTTCTCGACGGGCAGGTCAAGCCGGCCCTCGGCGTCGCGCTGTTGCTCACCGCCTACGCCGACGTGCTGGGCGACAGCGCACTGAAGGCCGACGCGACCAAAGTGGCCGAGGCGATCGCCAAGAAGGACTACAAGGGCGCCAACGAACTGGGCAAGAAGCTGGCGGTCAAGGCCGGCAAGGGCAAGCCGGCACCGCTGACCAAGCCGCTCAAGACCGACGAGGCCATGCTGGCCGCGGTGATGTCCCCGTTCCGCGGCGGTAGCGTCGGCGGGCTGAACATCGACCGCGACATCAAGGACATGACCAAGAACGCGAACCCGGCGAAGATCGACCCGGCTGCGGTCGAGATCATGGCGGTCCGTTCGGCCGTCATCAACGCTTACGGGTTCCACCACCCCAACGACAAGGCGACGACCAACGAGGCCAACAAGAAGCTGTGGCAGAAGTGGAGCACGGAATCGGTCGATCTGAGCAAGCAGATCGTCGCCGAGGCGGCGAAGGGCGCGAAGGCCGACGAGAAGGCGCTGCGGAAGATGCTCACCACCCTGAACGCCCGCTGCACCGACTGCCACAACAAGTTCCGCGACGACGAGTGAGCCGGCCGAAGCAGAGGACGGAGCCACAGAGATCAGAGCCACAGAGGGCGGCAGTGTCGTCTTCAGCCCCGGAGGGGCGCTTGATGGTAGCCAGGGGTGGAGCGAGGCTTGGCGAGCGCAACCCCTGGAACACGACGCAACACAGAATGTAGCCCTGGAAGGGCGCTGGAACCTCCGCGGTCGGCTCCGGCGCCCTTCCAGGGCTTGTTGTTTCTGCGGCTTCGTTACCAGGGGTTTCGCTCGCAAAGCCTCGCTTCACCCCTGGCTACCCGCCGGCGCCACTCCGTGGCTCAAAAACCAACGGCGCTGCGGTCACTTCTTCTTCTTGAAGGTCGTCACCTTCTTGTCCTTGTCGCGCAGCTCCAGCACCTCGTCGGTCAGCTTGATGATGTCGTCGGTGTCCTCGATCGCCTTGCCGTTGAAGGTGATCTTGGTGGTGATCTTGTCCTTCTCGATCTTGTAGGTGCCTTCCAGCTTCAACTCCTTGCCGTCGGCTTTGGCGACGACGGTCAGCTTGCCGTCCTTGGTGAACTCGACGGTGGCCCCGTCGGGCAGGTCTTCGCTCTTGTCCACCACCCACTTGCCGACGATCTTCTTCGCGTGATCGTCCTGGGCTTGCACCGGGCCACCCACGACGACGATCATCGCCGCCAGCCCGAGCGCAGAAAGGGTTCGCATGGTTTTCTCCTTGAGATGCGCCCGCCGGCCGATCTCCGGCGGACGAACTCATGGTACGGCGACCACGATGCCCCGACGACACCCGTTACGGCTTCATGACGCGGCCCGCGAACAGGATCGTGCCGCGCTGCGAGTCGCGGATGAAGAACAGGAACGGCCGGTTCGCGTAGAACCGCGGCGGCCCCGATAGCTGCATCGCCACAACCCCAACACGAGGACGACGCGGCGCATGGGTGTCTCCTGAACGAACAAACAACTGCCCCCATCCTATACGACGACGCGAGACGGCTAATCGACTGTTCGCGAATTGGTAAAATGGGAAACTCACACTCACCCATCACCGCGAGGGCCGCCGGTGCCTCCTTCCGATAAGTTCACGGACTATCTCAACCAGTTCTCCACCGACCGCGTCGCGATGCTCGACCAGCTCCGGCAAATCGTCGTCGGGCAGAGCGAAGTGATCGAGCAGGTGTTAGCGGCGATCTTCACCCGCGGACACTGCCTCCTGGTCGGCGTGCCGGGGCTGGCGAAGACGCTCATGGTCAGCTCGATCGCGCAGATCCTGAACATCCAGTTCAAGCGGGTGCAGTTCACCCCGGACCTGATGCCCTCGGACATCACCGGCACGAGCGTACTGGAGGAAACGCCCGACGGGAAGCGCGAGTTCCGGTTCGTCCGCGGGCCGATCTTCGCGAACATCGTGCTGGCCGACGAGATCAACCGCACGCCGCCCAAAACGCAAGCCGCGCTGCTCGAAGCCATGCAGGAGCGCCAGGTCACGGCCGGTCAGGAGACGATGAAACTGCCGGAGCCGTTCTTCGTGATCGCGACGCAGAACCCGATCGAGCAGGAAGGCACTTACCCGCTGCCCGAGGCGCAACTCGACCGCTTCATGTTCAACGTGCGGGTCGATTACCCGACGGCCGAAGACGAAATGCAAATCGTCGCAATGAGTACGCGGAGCGAGAAGCCGGAGCTGTCGAAGGTGCTGACCGCGGAGCGGATCGTCGCCTGGCAGAAGCTGGTGAAGAAGGTGGAGGTGCCGAAGTTCGTCAACGAGTTCATCGTGAAGCTCGTGCGGGCAACGCGGCCGAAAGACCCGTCGGCCCCGGAGATGATTAAGCGGCTCGTCGATTGGGGCGGCGGCCCGCGTGCCGGGATCTTCCTGGCACAGGCGGGTCAGGCGTTCGCGGCGATGGACGGGCGCCCGAGCGTGGCGATCGACGACATCAAGAAGGCCGCGATCCCGGTCTTGCGGCACCGCGTCAGCGCCAACTTCCAGGCCCAGGCCGAGGGCCGCACGAGCGACGACATCGTGGTGGAGCTGCTGAAGATCGTGAGCGAACCGGAACCGAAGAAGTACGTCGAGAAGGGTCGAAAGTCGTAAAGTCGAAAGTCGTAAAGTCGAAAGCAGTTGGAGCAAAGGTCTTCGACTTTACGACTTTCGACCTTGCGACTTGGGACTGAAAAAAATGTGGTATCGCGTGTTCGGTGCCTCCGAGGTCGAGCCTTCGCCCGCGGCGCTGGCTGCGCACCTGCACGCGCTGGGGTTGGCGGTCGAGCCGCACTTTCGGGGCGACGATCTCGGCTGGACCGAGGGCGAACTGCGGCTCCCGGTCGGCTCCCCGGTGCTGCTCGCCCGCTACCTCACGAAAGAAGACGACCTGCGCGACGACCTCAACGCCCACGCGGCCGAACTCGAAACGATGGACTACAGCCCCAACAGCGGCCCGCTCATGCCGCGCGTGATTCAAACGAAGCAGCTTATGACGCTCCGCAAACCGGTGGACGCGGCCGACGAGGTGCTGCTCGACAAGGTGCTGGACGCCGCGATGCGGTTCCTCGCCTCCGCAACCGACGGCGTGATTCAGGTGGACGGCCGCGGGTGGTTCGCCGCCGGCGGAGAGTTACTGGTGCAGGAATACTGACAATCTCACCGCCGGGTCGCGGGCCGTCCCGGCGTTCCCATCGGCTGTTCGGGGTCGGGCTTGTGGATGACGTCCTCCGCGTCTTTGCCCGGCCGGTCGTTGCCCGCGATCGTGATCAGTGCGCGGACGCTCGGCTCGCTCACTGACGCGGGAAAGAAATAGACACTGCCGTCACACATCAGTCCGTGGAACCCACCGTTGAACACCCCGCCGAGCTTTGGTAGCGGCGAAGTGACGTCGGGGAACGGTAGGTCGTCCGGCCGCGTCCACTCGACCGCCTCCGCCGCTTCGACCACCATCAGCGTGTGTGACGCGCGGTCGGGGATGTCGGATAAGAGGAGACGGCCGCGGGAAACCTTCCCGACTGGCATGACAGCCGCGTCGCCGGTGAACGACCGCAAGTACGTCATCCCCATGGCCGCCTCCTTGCCCGGCGACGCGAACACTTTCGGCATTTTCGGAATCAGCTTCTTGTTGTGTTCGCTGTCCCACGGCTCGTCCATCTTGAACTCGCGGGACAGTTTCGCCGTCTCGGCGTCCTCGAAGTAAGGGAGGATGACAACGCGCCAGCTCAGCGCCGGCTGGCCGTCCGGCCCAACGCGATTGGTCGGCAGCCCAGGGTGGGTGTCGTGATGGCGGTGCATCGCGGTGCAGATCTCGCGGAGCCGCTTCGTGGCGAGTCGCTTGTCTGCCGCGTCCGCGGGTGTCGCTGGTGCCGGCGCTTCCGGTTCGGTCTTCCCGCACCCGCCAGCCAACAACCCGCCGAACAGCGCCAGCGCGCCGAGTGCGCGTGTCCGCGACATGAGCGAAGTCCTCCGCGGTGAATCGGCCGACCGTCGTCCCCACTACAATACTCCCATGACCGCCGAAAAGTACCTCCGGCCCGAAGTCATTCGCCAGGTCGCCCGGCTCGACCTCCGGGCGAAGTTCATCGTGCAAGGGTTCCTGTCCGGGCTTCACTCCAGCCCGTACCACGGGTTCTCCGTCGAATTCTCCGAGCACCGCAAGTACAACCCCGGCGACGACCTCAAGACGCTCGACTGGCACGTCTACGCCAAGACCGGCAAGTACTTCGTCAAGAAATATCAGGCGGAAACGAACATGACGGGTTACCTCGTCATGGACCTGTCGAAGTCGATGGACTGGAACGGCCCCGCGGAGGCCCGGAAGGCGGGTGTGAAGGTCGATTGGAGCCAGCTCGGCGCCGCCGACGAGACGCTCACGAAGTTCGATTACGGCGTGTGCCTCGCCGCGGCGCTCGGCTACCTGATGATCCACCAGCAAGACCCGGTGGGCTTAGTCGCGTTCGACACCAAACTGAGAACCGTCGTGCCGCCCAAGAGCAAGCGGATGCAACTGGGCACGATCCTTTCGGTACTGGCGAACCTCAAGCCGACCGGCGAGACGAACATCCCGGACAGCCTGTTTCAGCTCGCGTCGATGATCAAGGGCAAGAGCCTCATCATGCTCTTCAGCGACCTGCTTCCGACAACGGACGACTGGAAAACGGAAGCGGACGCACTGATCCGCAGCCTGTACCGCTTGCGGTACAGCGGGCACGAGGTCATCGTGTTTCACATACTCGATGTGTTAGAAGCGAAATTCCCGCTCACCGGCCTCGTGGACTTTGAGGACGTGGAATCGCCGGAACATAAGGAGATCGACGCACAGGGCATCCGCGACGACTATGTAGCATTCGTGGAGCAGTTCCGCAACTACATCCGCACCGAATGCACCTCCGCGAACGTCGATTACGTCGGCATGGACACGTCCGTCGGCTTCGACAAGGCGCTCTTGGAATATCTCGTGCAGCGCCAGCGCCGGTTCGGCTGATCCGGCGTCAGCGCGGACCCACTTCCCAGTCCTGCTTCGGGTGATCCTTCTTCAGCGCCTCGCGCACAGCGTCGGCAACGCCGGATCGGGCGTCCGGATCGGCGACCCGGACGATGATTTCGTGATAATCCACCTTCTCCGCGGTGCGGGTTCCGGCCGTCCGGACGACGATCACGTCACCGAACCGGGCGCGCGCGGTCCCGAGCGGAACGAACACGTCGTCGCCGGCGTTCTCACCCGCGAGTACCCCAACGACCTTGAAGGAGTGGCCGCGGACCGCCACCGACTTGCCGAGCGGGTCGTCGAAGGGGAACAGTTTCTCCGCGACCGCCGCCCCGAGGGTACACACGTTCTCCTTGTCCGCGTCGTCCTGGGCGGTCAGGAAGCGACCGGCGGATGGCTTCAGCCCGTTCAGTTCGGCGTAGTCGGAAACGGTGGCGACAACGCGGACATTCGTCAGCCGATCGAGGTGTTTGACCTCCGACGGCACGAACCGCACCGGTACCACCTCGACGACGCCGGGGAGTTTGCGAACGAGGTCCAGGTCGCGGTCCGTCAGACCGTAACTGAGAACGAAGCCCCTGTTCGTGGTGGCCGAATCGTCCGCCGGCTTGATACTGCGGACGATGAACGTTGGAACCTTCGGCCGGGGCGCGGGCGCGACCGGCCGTTCTTCCGCTGAAACGTCTTGTGACTGACGGGTGTCCACCCCGACCAGAGCGACGAGAACAGCGGGCCAGATGATGTGTCGGCTCATAAGTGCGGCCTCGTGAACGCGGGTAGGAAACTGTCCCGCCCGCGGTGGTTTCACTTCGCCAGGTCCACGCAGATGATTTCCTTGTCGTTGCGGACGTAGGCGCGCTTGTTGGCGAACGCCGGGGCGCACCAGACCACGGAGCGGCCGAAGCACTTGCCGGTCGGCTCGATCACCTTCGCCCGGTCGATCTCCTCGTAGCCCTTCGGCGACAGTTTCCCGATGACCAGGTGTCCGGTCTCGGCGAAGAACCAGAAGCGGTCGGCCTGCTTCACGATGAACGCCGTGCCCGACCCCTTCGGCTCCTCGCCGACCGGCCCGCCGCTCTCCCACACGCGCTTGCCGCTGGGCACTTCCATGCCGTACATCTTGCCGCTCTCGTCGTAGCCGTAGATCATGTTGCCCTCGCCGAACGGCTGGACGTTGATCGGCGACATGCCGAGGCCACGCTTGTTCTCCCATACCACGCTCGCGCCGGGCTTGTCGGTGGCGAGCTTCAGCATCTGTGTCTTGCCCTGGTACCCGGCCACGAACATGTACTCGCCGGACACCACCGGGGTCATGATGATCGAGCCGTTCGTCGCCTCGTAGGGTACGGTCCAGTAGCGGGTGCCGGTCTCCGGGTCGAGCGCCCGCACGGCCTGCGGCCCGGTGATGATGAGCTGCCGCTTGCCGCCCGCCGTGATGATGCTCGGCGGGGTGTAGCCCTGTTCCTTCTGGCTCTGCGACTTCCAGATTTCCTGGCCCGTGTTCTTGTTGAACGCGACGACGTGGCTGCCCTCGCCGCCGACCAGCGTGATGATCTTGTCGCCGTCGATGAGCGGGTGCGCCGCGTAGCCCCACAGGGCGCTGGGCGTCTTGTACTCCTCCTTCAGTTTCTTCTCCCACACCACTTTGCCGGTGGCGATGTCCATGCACAGGAAGTTTCCTTCCGCGCCCAGGAAGTACACCTTGTCGCCGTCTACGGTGGGCGTGCAGCGCGGGCCGGCGGGGTACGAGATGGCGTACTTCACCGGGTACGAGTGCTTCCAGATCACCTCGCCGGTCTTCTCGTTCAGGCACATCACGGTCTCGGTGCCGTCGGACGGGTTCCGCTTGAAGTTGCCTTCGTCGAGTTTGGCGGCGGTCTTGAAGTCGGTGACGAACACTTTGCCGCCCACGACGGCCGGCCCCGCGTAGCCACCGGCGACGGGCGTCCGCCAGAGCACCTTCGGCCCGCCCTTGGGGAACTTCTCCAGGATGCCGTCCTCGCGCCACACGTTATCGCGCTTCGGACCCATCCACTGCGGCCAGTCGTCGGCGCGGGCCGCGAGGGGAAGGACGAGCAGCGCGAACCCAAGAAGGATAATCTTCCGAACCGACATAATGAGGCTCCGAGATCACGGGAACGATAGGGCGAGAGGGCAACCGTCACTTCGCCAGGTCAACACAGATGATTTCCTTGTCGTTGCGGATGAACGCCTTCTTGTCGGCGTAGGCCGGGGCGCTCCACACCACCTTGCGCCCGAACGCGGCGCCGGTCGGATCGATCACCTTCGCACGATCGATCTCCTCGTAGCCCTTCGGCGACAGTTTGCCGATGATGAGGTGCCCGGTTTCGGCGAAGAAGAAGAACCGGTCGCCGTTCTTCACGAAGAACGCGGTCTCCGACCCCTTCGGCTCCTCGCCGCCGATCGGCCCCATCTCCTTCCACACCCGCTTGCCGCTGGGCAGCTCCGTCGCGTACATCCACCCGCTGTCGTCGTACCCGTACAAGAGGCCGTCCTGCTGGAACGGCTGGACTGCGCCGGGGTAGATCGCGACCTCCTTCTTGTTGTTGAACACCACCTCGATGCCGGGTTTGTCCGCGGTCAGCTTCACGAGCACGTTCTTCGCGGGATAGCCGGCGACGAACAGGTGATCGCCGACCCGCACGGGCGTCATCACCGCGTACCCGAAGTCCGAGGAATAAGGTGTCGTCCAGTACTGTTCGCCGGTCTCCGGGTTGACCGAGTATACCGCCTTCGGCCCCGCGACGATCATCTGCCGCTTCCCGCCGGCCTCGGTGAACATTACAGGGGAGTAGCCGATGGCCTTGTCGTCGCCGGCCTTCCACAACTCTTTGCCGGTGTCCTTGTCGAACGCGACGACGTGACTTTTCTCGCCGCCGACGAGCGTGATGAGCTTCTTCCCGTCGATGACCGGGTGCGCCGCGTAGCCCCACAGCGCCGGCTTGGCCTTGTACGCCTCCTTGAAATCGACCTTCCACACCACCGCGCCCGTATCGGCGTTCAGGCAGAACAGGTTGCCCATCGCGCCGAGGGCGTAGACCTTGCCGTCGTGAACGGTGGGGGTGCAGCGCGGCCCGGCGGGGTAGCTGATCTGATAGGGGCAGTCGTACTCGTGCTTCCAGATCTCCTTGCCGGTCCTGGCGTCGAGGCACAGCACCCGCTCGGTGCTGTTCACCTTCTGCTTGGTGTCGAACGGGTCTTCCGGGTTGGCGGCGCCTTTGGCGAGTACGCGGTCCGTCACGTACACTTTGCCGCCCACGACGGCCGGCCCGGCGTAGCCGCCGGCGACGGGCGTCCGCCAGAGCACCTTCGGCCCGCCCGCGGGGAACTTGTCCAGGATGCCGTCCTCACGCCACACGTTATCGCGCTTCGGACCCATCCACTGCGGCCAGTCGTCGGCGCTGGCGGACATCGAACTGACGAATAACGCCCCGGCGAGCAGGATCAGGTTGCGGAGAGTCACGACGGGTCTCCCGTGATAAGTGGACGAGCGGTTATGATGGCCCGCGGCGCGGCACCGGGCAAGCCGGAATCGGTATACTGAGGGGGAACATCCGGAGATAACGGCGATGGGTACACCCCTTTCACCGGCCGAGATGATCGACCACGCCAAGATCGACGCGGCGCACGAACGGGCGACCCGCGACCTGTTGCTCGAACACGCGCGGATGGGGCGTTCGGTGTGTGAGTCGCGCGACGGGCAGATCGTGACCGTGCCGCCGGCGGAGATCTTCGCGCGCTACGGGCTGGACGAACACGGGAACCCGAAGGAGGCACCGGTGCAAAACGAGTACATCACCGACCCCGACCTCATCGCCCAGGTTCGGGAGCGCGAGCGGCTGAACGAGTTACTGTCGGAAGGGAAGTTGGACCAGTACGTCGGGCAGTACGTGATCGCCGGCGCGGGGCAAATCTTCGCCCACGGTTCTAGTCCGCTCGAAGCCCGCCGGGACGCGGAACCGAAGGCCGCTGCCGCGGGCGTCCCCGCCGAACGGCTGACCGCTTACTATGTGCCCGGCCCCGAACAGTCCGTGATGCTGGGAGCCGTTCGGTGACTCGCATCCGCCTCCGAATCGTCGAGCGCCCGCTGCGGGTTCCCTGCTCCTATCGCGATCCGCAATCGCCGACCGCGACACCCGTCGAACTGCCGCTGCTGCGCCTGACCGCCGATGCGATCGTCCAGGCTCCGCCCGGTGTGCGTAAACCGGGGTATTCGACAACAGCTTTGATCGACACCGGTTCTTGGCTTTCGGTCGCAGGACACAATACGTGGCGGGATTTGGACGCGGCCGGCCTACTCGAACATCTACCGTTCACCGACGGTCAACCGCAAACAACGTACTTGGCCGGTCAGACGACCGAGTTCCGCCTCGCCCGACTGTGGGCCGCACTGATCGACCCCGCCCCCACGGGTATCGTATCCCTTCCGGCCGTTCCGGTTATCGTGCAACTGCTCGAAAGCCCAACCCCGCTACTCGACACGTACCCGCTCATTCTCGGCCTTCACCGCGGCGTTCTTGACGGACGCAAGCTGACGCGCGAGGTCGTCCCGGTGCAACCGGCGCCGCTCGCTACCGATCGCGGGCGCTTCTTCGGCCAGGAGTGGTATCTCGAATCCGCGTGAGCCGCTAACGCCCGCACCGGCCCGGCCGTTTACAATAGTGACATGCACACGATCCTGATCGCCGGGGCCGCGCTCGTCGGGCTGCCGATCCTCCTGCACCTCATCATGAAGCAGGAGCCGAAGCGGCTCACGTTCCCCGCGTTCCGGTTCCTCAAGCAGAAACTCAAGACCAACCAGCGCAAACTGCGCCTCCGGCACTTCATCCTGCTCGCGCTGCGGATGCTCGCCATCGCGCTGTTCTGCCTCACGCTCTACCAGCCCACCTTCAAGAGCGATCAGCTCAACATCCGCGGCGAGCAGCCGATCGCGACCGTCATCATCATCGACACGACGCCCAGCATGGGCTACGTGGCCAACGACAGGACGCGGCTCGACGAGGTCCGGCGCCGGGTACTCGAACTGATCGAGGAACTGCCCGACAAGTCGCCGATCGCGATCATCGACACCGCCGACACCATCGGCAACTGGCTCCCGGTCGGCGACCGCGCCGCGGCCCGCCGGCGGGTCGAGGAACTGAAGGAAACGAAGGGCGGGCAGCCGGTCACGTCGGCGATCGTCGTCGCCTACGGGCTGCTCGCGAAGGTCGATCAGGAGACCGAGGCGAACGAGCCGCTGTCGAAGCTGGTCGCGGTGTTCACCGACCGCACGGTCGCGTCGTGGGATCCGGCGCGGCTCGAAGACCTCAAGAAGCTCCGCGAAACCGTCCCGGACCCGAAGTCGGTGAATCACGTCGTCATCGATTTCGGCGCCGACGCGCCCGCCAACGTCGGCATCCTGTCCGCGGAGATGAAGCCGCAGGTGATCGCCGCCAACCAGACCGCGAACGTCACTGTCACCGTTGGCGCCGTCGGCAGCGACCGCCCGCTCGACGTGACCGTGCAGGCGAAGCTCACCCGCCCCGACGGCACGCCCCGGACCGACAGCAAAGCCGTGAGCGTGCCGTCCGGGCAGCAGCGGGCGCTGGCGTTCGAGTTCCGCGACCTCAAGCCCGGATTGCACCAGATCGAATTCGCCCTCGCCAGCGGCGACAAGCTTCTGACCGATAACAAGCGGTTCCTCACGTTCAAGATCGGCGAGACCCGGCGCATCCTGACGATCACGAGCGACCCGGAGGCCGCGACGTTCTGGCAGGCCGCCCACATCGCCGCGGAACAGTTCAGTTGCCTCGTGGTCACCCCGGATCAGGTGCAGCTCGGCGAGGGCGGGGCCGTCGTCGTCAAATACGCGCCGGGCGAGGGGAAACCGGAGGTGACCGACGACCTGCGGGCGTTTGAGGCGGTCTGCCTCTTGAACGTGAAGAACCCGAACGAGCCGCGGGCCAATTCCACCGACGGGACGCTCTGGGACCGGCTCCGGCCGTACCTGCGCACCGGCGGGAAGCTCGTCGTGATGCCCGGCCCGGACACACTCATCGACGCGGGCGGGTACAACGCCGCGACCGACCTCATGCCGGCCGAACTCGTGCGCGTCGTCCGCACGAAAGATCGGAACCCGCCGGAACAGAAGGCGTCGAGCTGGCCCGCGCCGCGCGACGGCAAGGAGAGCGGCGTGATGTGGGCGCTCGAACCGGCCCTCAAACACCCGATGCTCAAGATCATCGACGACTGGCGCCAACAGCGAGCGAACCTCGACGTGATCGCCAACCCGCGGCTCGCCAAGAAGTACTGGGCCGTGAAACCGGCCGCGGGCGCGACGCCGATCGTCTACTACCTCGACGCCGCCGACCCGAAGGACCGGCACCCCGCGGTGCTGGAGCGCCCGGTCCTCGACCCGAAGGACAACAACCGCGCGAAGGGGAAGGTGCTCTTGCTCACGACGCGGATGGACGTGGCCACCGAGGACGACGTGTGGAACGATTACTGGGAGCTGGAGGGGTCGAGCTGGGCTACCGTGTTCCCGTACCTCATCGTGCGGTACCTGGCGGGCGACTCCGCGGAGGCGAACTTCAACCACGTGACGGGCGCGACGGTGCAGGTGCCGCTGCCGCGCGGCCGGCTGACCCGCGAGGACGCGGTGACGCTCGAAGGCCCGGGTGTGGGTATCAACGAGTCGAAACCGCAGCTCGGCGAGAAACAGACCGAGATCCGCATCGGCCCGCCGCTGACGCTCGTTCCGGGCAACTTCGCGCTGTCGGTGACGAAGGGCGGAGCGGTTATCTGGAAGGACGGGTTCAGCACGAACGTCCCGGCCGACGAGTGCAACCTGGACAAGGTGCCGGTGGAGGCGATCGAGGAACTCACCGGCAAGGACCGCGTCATCCCGGTGGACCGGCAGGTGCCGCTGAGCGAGATTATTACCGGGAAGATCGGCCACCCGGTAGACCTGTTCCCGTGGCTCTTGATCGCGGTGCTGATGGTGCTGGTGCTGGAGGGGCTGGTGGCGAACCGCTTCTACCGCCGGGTGCGGGCGTGAGGCATTGAGGCGCGACCTTGACTTTGACCTCCCCCCGCCGCGTCCAGAGCGACGCGGCGCCTCCCTCTCCGGGGAGGTCAAAACCAAAAACCGCTGCTCCACCTGCTATACTGTTCTCTTTCTCGCCGGTCCCCGGAGCCTCCATGTCGTTCAAGTCGCTCGGCCTTCACCCGCTGCTCGTCCGCGCCACGCAAGACCTCGGATACAAGGAACCCACCCCGGTGCAGGCCGGGGCGATCCCGCCGGCCCTCGACGGGCGCGACGTGATCGCCACCGCCCAGACCGGCACCGGCAAGACCGCCGCGTTCCTCCTGCCGGTCCTGCACCGACTCATCGGAGCGCCCCGCGGCGGCACGCGCGTGCTGATCCTCTCGCCGACGCGCGAACTCGCCGAGCAGATCGCCGACGTGTGCCGCGGGCTGGCCCGGCACACGCCAATTCAGTCGGCGCTCGTCGTCGGCGGGCGCCCGATGGGACCGCAGGAGCGGGCGCTCCGCGCCGGGGTCGAGGTCATCGTCGCGACGCCCGGCCGCCTGCTCGATCACCTCCAGCGCGGCACCGCTCGGTTCGACCGCACGCACACGCTCATCCTCGACGAGGCGGACACGATGTTCGACATGGGGTTCCTGCCGGACGTGCGGCGGATCATCGCGAAGCTGCCGGCCCGCCACCACACGCTGTTCTTCTCCGCGACGATGCCGCCGGTCATCGCGAAACTGGCGAACGAACTCCTCAAGACCCCCGCGACGGTACAGATCGGCCGCCGGAGCGCCACCGCCGTCGGCATCACGCAGGCCGCCTACCCGGTGCCGACGCACCTGAAGACGGCGCTCTTGCGACACCTGCTCGGCGAAACCGAAATGCCGTCGGTGCTGGTGTTCACGCGCACGAAGCACAACGCGAAGAAGCTGGCCCGCGTCCTCGCTGGCGACGGATTCTCCGTGGCCGAGTTGCACAGCAACCGGACGCCGGCCCAGCGGACGCGGGCGATGGACGGCTTCCGGCGCGGCGAGTTTCAGGTGATGGTGGCGACGAACATCGCGGCCCGCGGGCTGGACGTGGACCACATCACGCACGTGATCAGCACCGACGTGCCGGACGTGCCGGAAGACTACGTCCACCGGATCGGGCGCACCGGCCGCGCGGGCGCGACGGGCGACGCGTTCATTCTGGTCGCGCGTGAGGAAGAAGAGGCGCTCTCCCGAATCGAGCGCCAGGTCGGCCAGCGGCTGCCGCGGGTGACGCTGCCGGAGTTCGACTACACGGCCCCGGCCCCGCCGAAGCCGCCGGGCGGGAGCGGCGATCAGAGGGGCGGGCGTGGCGGGCGCGCGCAGAAGCCGCACGGTCAGGGGAAACCGCAGGGGCCAAAACCGAACCGCGGCGGGCCGCACGGTGGGAAGCGGAACGACGGGCGCCGGCCCGGCGGGCGATAAGGCCGGATCGCGATCCCGATTCAGAAGAACTTGCTCACGGACGAACCGCGCTGAACTGACGCTACCGACCGTGCAACGACGCTCGCGGGTGGGTAAAGTAATCCCCACCCTCACGAGGCCGACGCATGGGCAAGAAGAAGAAACCCGCGGAAACCCCGTCGCTGTTCGACGAGGAACAACCCGCGCCGAAGCCGACAGCCGAGACGCCCAAGACCGGGCCGGCGGAGTTGCCCCCGCTGCCGCCCGGCGTGCCCGGGTTGCCGACCGACCTCGACCCGTCGTGGCACGCGGCACTCGACCCCGAAACGCGCAAGCCGTACTGGGCCGAACTCGCCAAGTTCGTGATCGAAGAACGCAAGACGCAAACGGTCTTCCCGCCGGCGGCCGACGTGTTCAACGCGTTCCGCTACACCCCGCTCGACAAGGTGAAGGTGCTCCTGCTGGGCCAGGACCCCTACCACGGGCCGGGCCAGGCGCACGGGCTGTGCTTCTCGGTGCGCCCGGGGGTCACCCCGCCGCCGTCGCTGAAGAATATCTACCGCGAACTCGAAAGCGATCTCGGCATCCCGCCGGTCAAGCACGGCTATCTCGTGTCGTGGGCCCAGAACGGCGTGATGATGCTCAACACGGTCCTCACCGTTCGCAAGGGAACTCCCAAGTCGCACGCGAACAAGGGGTGGGAGAAGTTCACCGACGCCGCGATCCGCGCCATCAACGACCAGAAGCGGACGGTCGTGTTCCTGTTGTGGGGGGCCGACGCGAAGAAGAAGATCCCGCTGATCGACACGACTCGACACGTGATCGTGCAGTCCGCGCACCCGTCGCCGTATTCGGAGCACCTGTTCTTCGGCACCAAGCCGTTCTCGAAGGTCAACGCGGCGCTGACGGCCGCCGGCGAGGAACCGATCGACTGGCAACTGCCGGAAAAGGCGTCGGAAGAGTAGTCGAAAGTCATAAGGTCGAAAGTCGTAAAGTCGAAGATGGTCACGATATGGTGTCTTCGACTTTATGACTTTCGACCTTATGACTTTACGACCCCGCTAAGGGAAAGCGGACGCGGAAGGTCGTTCCCCGCAGTGGGGCCGATTCGATCTCCAGCGCCCCGCCGTGGTGCTCCAAGACCATCGCCACGAACGACAGGCCGAGGCCCATCCCGGCGCTGTAGCCCTCATACAGGGCGTTGTCGCGCTTCGTGGTGAAGTGCGTCTTCAGGCAGTTACGGCGCACCTCGTCGGTCATCCCGATGCCGTTGTCGCGCACCTCCAGAACGACGTGGTCACCGTCGCGCCGGGCGGTCAGGTGAACTTCCCCGCGCCACGCGGCGGCGGCGAGCAACTTCTGGCGCCGCGCGGCCGGGTCGGTCTCCAGCTTCGCCTCGTCGCGCAGGTAGTTCCGCATCTCGAACGTCGCGTCGCGGGCGTTGAACACCAGGTTCTCCACCGCCTGCTGGAGGTGCGACAGGTCGCCCGTCACGAGCGCTTCGCCCGGCGGAACGTCCGCGGTCACGACCAGCTTCCACTTGTCGCGGCCCATCTCGGCCCACGTGCGCTGCGTCTCGCGCAAAAGCGCGTTCACGTCTACCTGCGTCACCTCCGCGTTGGCCGGGTCGCGGCGCACGGTCCTCAAAATTTGCTGGAGCCGCTCCGTGACCGTGCCGAGCGTCGATTTGACCTCTTCGAGCATCCCCTGCTGCTCGTGGTCGCCGGCGGCGGACTCCATGCAGCGCGTAATGAGGTCGTTCGGCCGCACCAGCAGATTCTTGATGTTGTGCGCGTAGCTGCCGGCCATGATGCCGATGCTCGCGTAGAGCTGCGACTTCATCTCCAGCGCCTCGCGCTCGGCCTCCGCGGCGCGGTTCACCAGCTTCGCCGCTGCGAGCTCCTGTTCGAGCAACTTGCGGCCGAGTTCCTCGCGCGCGTGTTCGGCCTCCTGGTGCTTCACGCGCGATTCCAACAGGCTCCGCTCGATCAGCTCGCGCTCCACCTGCGCGGCGAGCAGTTCCCGCTGCCGGTGCTCGGCCTCGGCGGCGGCGCGCCACTTGTCGAGTTCGCGGGCGCGCTCGCGGCGCAGGAACCGCGCGACCAGCCACACCGCGAACAGCGTCGTCGGGACGAGGACCGCGGCGGCGACCGTCTGCCAGAACCGGAACTCGTCCTGCTGCTTCTGCATCCGGTTGAACGAGTGCAACTGGTACACGCAGCGGATCGTGGCCCGTGCGCCGGGGCCGAGGTCCGGTTCGTATTCGAGCGTGCGGAGCTGCGCCTTCGCCGGGCCGCCGGGCCGGGGCTTGGGCGAGGTCCACCCGAGCGACTCGACCGGGGCCGGCGCCCCGCGCACCTCGTCGAACTCGACCTCCAGCGCGTACACGTTGGGGAACAGCGGGAGCTGCCCGGTGTACATGCGCGTCGGCTCGACCATCGCCCGCAGGTGTTCCTCGATCTCGGCCCGCTTGTTCTTGACGCGGTCGGCGTGGCCCAGCCCGCGGTTCTCGGCGCGGAGCAGATCGACGTAGTCCTTTACCAACTCGGTGAGCGTCTTGCGGAACACGCGGGTGTTATCGACCCACTCGCGCACGTCGGCCCGGTCGGACTCCTCGTTCCAGTTGGCACGGGTGTAGAGGAGCCAGCCGAGCAGCCCGACGAGGACGGCCCACAGCACCGCGAGCGGCGCGAGCCGGCCGACGTACCGCAGCACCGGCAGCGGCGGGGCCGACGACTGCGATTCGGGAAGCGGAGGGGTGGTCATGTGATTGTGTGGTGTCTGTTGTCTTTGACCTCCCCCTTGAGGGGGAGGTCGGCGGCGCCAAGCCAGACTGCGCAGCCGGCGCAGCGGACCCGCCGGGTGGGGTGAGGTGCTGGACGCATTCCGGGGCACTCCCCCACCCGTCGCGATCAAAGCCTCGCGGCGACCTCCCCCTCAAGGGGGGAGGTCAAAACAAGGCCCTACTCCCCGGCGAAGTCGAACGGGCGCACGGTCTGCACCACCGGGCGCGAGCGGACCTTCGTCCATTCACCGTTCTGGCGCGTCCACACCTCGATCGTCGCATCCGGGTACGTCACCACGCCCTCCACGCGCGGCGCCGGGCGCAACACGACAACGTGTTCGCCGGACCCGGTGAGCCGGTTGCCCGACGGGTCGAAGAACGTCGGCGCCAGCGCGCGGAACCCGGCGGCCAGCGCGTCGGGGCCGTCGGTCAGGCGTCCGGAGCCGTCGGGGAACGCACCGCGGGTCAGCACGCGCGTCATGGTCGAAAACAGTTGAATGTCCTCGGTGCTGTTCTTCACGTCGCCCGGTTTGGTCGGCGGGGCCAGTTCGTAGCCCTTCGGCGGCGCCGGGGCGCCCGGTTCGTCCCAGTCGAACGGGTCGGTGTGGGTGAACAGCACGAGCGGGATCGGGATCGCCTTCACCGGCCAGGCGAACTCGCCGTCGCGGAACAGCGCGTTCACCGGGATGCCGTCGCCGGTCACCGCGACGAACCGCCGCGCCGCGCCCGGGTTGCCCTGGGCCAGCGCGCCGAGTACGCGCCGGGCGGGCGCCGTCACTGTGGGGATCACGAGAACGGTGCGGTCGCCGCGCCGCGGGAGGTTCGCCAGGATGTGATCGACGACCTGCGCCTCGTAGGGGTTGGGCCGGCTGAACCGGCCGGCGCTGAACGGGATCAGGCTCGACTCGACCGCCAGCCGCGGGCGCCCGGGGCGCCCGCCCTGTTCGATGACCGCGGCGCGGAACTGCTCGGCGAGGTCCAGCGCGTACGGATCGTCCTTCCACGCGACCGCGAACGCCGGGATCCCGGGCGGCTCGGCCACGTCCCCCGGGAGCGCCGCGACCCCATTCGGCGGGAACTTGACCTCCGCGAGCCACGGGAGCATCGCCCGCGGCCCGCCGGCGGCACCGACCGCGGCCCGCATCCCGGGCAGCACCGCGGGGCCGGGGCGCAGGCCCGGGTCGGTCATCACGAAGTCGGTGACGCTCGCGGCCATCTGCCGGTTCGTGAAGCAGAA
>CAZBXY010000129.1:0-20262 GCA_964495365.1 uncultured Frigoriglobus sp.
AGGAGAGCCGGCTGATACTGCTATTCAACCCGCTCGAATAGTTGCTCGTCAACACGTAACCGTCGGCATACGTCACCGAGGTGAGGCGCGAGTGGTTGGCGCCGGAGGGCATCTCGGACCAGGCGTACTGCACCTTCTGGGAGGTCGAGGTGTTGACCGCGCCGCCGTGCTCCTGGTACTCGGTGACCAACTGCCCCAGCCCGTTGAAGGCCCGCTGGACCTGGTTGACGATGCTCCCGCCACTGGCCGCGTTGTAGCTGGTGACGAGGTAGGCGTTGCCCTGTCCGTCGTAGGCGTACTCGATCCGCCGCACGCTCCCGTCCACTCCGCTTCCCAGGGTCGTCACCGCGTCACTCACTACCCGGCCCAGCACGTCATACGTGAAGGTGTGGACGGACCCGTTGCGGTCGCTCATCGTCACCGTCTGTCCCAGGGCGTTGACCGTCAGCGTCTCCTGCTGCCCGCTTGAGGCCAGCCCGAGGGTCTCGTCGGGCCACTGGATCGTGCCCACGATATCCTTCGAGTCGATTGCGCTGCCGCCGGCCTGGTTGACGTTGTAGAGCCACCGGGTCTCCTGCACCCCGCCCCCGCTCAGGTACGCGGAGAGCGCAATCATCCCGGCCCCGCTGTACGCATAACCCACCGTCTTGTCGTCCCCGTCCGAGATCACCCCGTCCACGAACGTCTGCACCGTGCGCGCACTGCGGCCCAGCGGGTCGGAATAGGTCCGGTGTTCCCGGCCCGCGGGGTCGATCACCTCGGCCGCCCGCCCAGCATCCCCGCCCGCGTTCACCGTCGCCACGCTCACCGCCGGCGAAGTCCCGCCGGTCAGCCCCGCGCCGCTGCCGGTCACCGCGGTCTGGTACTTGTCCGCCAAGCTGCCGCTGAACCGCACCTCCCAACCGCTACCGCCCGGGGCGGCCGACACGACCACGTTGCCGCTGCCGATCGAGGTCAGCGCCTCCAGCGCCGAGTCCACGGTCGCGGCCGAGGCGTTGTAGGCGATGCTGCTCGTGGTGTACCCGCCGAAGGACAGGGTGAACGTGCCCCCGGTCGGCGAACCGGTCAAGCTCACCGTCTGCACCGCGTCGGTGGCGTACCGGGTGCTTGTCACATGGACCGTGGAGGAGCTGCTCGGCGCGCTGCCCGGCCGGGTCCACGAGCTGGCCCCGTTGGTGCCCACATCGACGCTGGCGGTGAGCCGGTCGGCGAGGTCGTAGTAGAACCCCGCGTAGCTGACGCGCGCACCGATCCCGCTCGACGGACTTCCGAGTGCCCCGGTGCCACTGGCGTCGTGGAACCGCTCGCGCGTGGTGGTCGTCAGCACGTTGCCGCTGGCGTCGTAGGTGTACTCGGTCTGCGACAACACGGTGTCACTCGTCACATCGTCGGCGTCCGAATACCCGCTATCGCTGCCTCCGTCGGTCACATAGCTGACCGTCACCCGGCCCGCGCCGTCGGTCGTCATCTTCTGCACCAGCCCGCCCGGCGAAAGTGTCTTCAGCACGTTGCCGCGCGCATCGAACCACGTCAGCGCGTAGAGCGTGTACGACCCGACCAACCCCGAGGACGGATCGACCGAGTACGTGTCGGTCCGGTACAGCCGCCCCAGCTCGTCGAAGCTCGCCGCCGATTGCGCGCGCAGGAGGCTGGAACTGAGGGGCTGCGGAACGCCGCTCGTGGTCGTGGGCGTCACGGTGTCGGCGTCGTAGATGCGCGTCTGCGTGATCTGGTTCAGGTTGTCGAAGTCGTAGTACGCCAGCGGCCGGTTCACGGAGGTCGATTCGCTCGCCTCCACCCCGGACTTCACCGCCACCGCTCGATCCCGCCAATCGAACCACGTCTGCGTGACCCGCGCCGCGGCGCTTCCGCCGGGGTATTCCGTGACCTTCGTCAGGTTCGAGTCGCCGACCGATCCGCCGTCGTACTCGTACTCGCGCACCTTCACCGTGTTGGTGCCGGTCAAGTTGGTCGGCGACCAGAACCCCGTCGTCGGCGTATCGTCGGTGCCGACCCACTCGCTGGTGACCCGCCCCAGCCCGTCACGCACATAGCGTGTAATGGTCCCCTCGGGGGTCTCGATCCGCTTGATGCCGCCGGTGTTGTCGTACTGGTACAGGGTCCGGTAGAAGTTCACCCCCGCCGTCCCCAAACTCGTCGAGGTCGAGTACGTCAGCCCACTCAGGTTGAAGTAGGCATCGGTGTGCGTGACCTGCCCGGCCTCGTTCTGGTAGCTCCGCGACAGCGACTGCACCTGCCCGATGCTCTCCGTGCCCGTCGGCCGGTTGCTCGACGTGCTCGGTGTCGCGCTCATGGTGAGCGTTTCCGAATACCCGCCGGCCTGATCCATCCGCGAGACGACCGTCGGCCCGGTCGGCGTGTTCGAGGTCGTGTTCCAGCCCGCGTAGAACCGCACCGAATGGTTCACGTCGTCATAAACCGTGTAGTCGATCCGCCCGTTGGGCGCGGTCATCTTCGTGGTTCGCCCCAGCGCATCGACCTCGAACGTCGTGGTCAGATGCAGCCCACCACCCGAGGGCGTACTCCACCCCGAGGGCAAGTTCGCGAACGTCGTGGTCTGGGTCGTATCGACATCGATGATGGTCTTGATAACGGCCCCGGTGAGGTCGTCATAGGCCACATAGTTGATGTACCCGCCCTCGTCTTTACTCCAGACCATGCGCCCGAACGAGTCATTTACTGTTACCGCCGAGTTCGCCGAGTTCGATCCGTTCTGCGCCGTCGTCACGGCCGGCAACGTGACGGTAGTCGAAGCGATCTGGTTGGTGCCCGAAGTGAACGTGTAGGCGAAGCTCGTCGTCTGCCCGCCGGTCCCATCCGTGTTCCGGTAAACCGTACTCGCCGCGATATTGAAGAAATCCACGCTGCTCGCGGTGTTCTTGTAGTAGGTGAGCGCCGACTGCGGAACGGCGGTCCCGGTCTCGCCCTGCTTGATGTCCACCGATTGTAGGTAACCCGCCGCGTTGCCCGGCGTCGAACTGGTCGCGGTGGTCGAAGTGGCGTAGGTGTAGGCCATCACCATTCCCGCCGAGTCGCTCAGGTAGCTCGCGTTCCCCGCCGAGTACCCCACCAGGTCCAGGTTCGATTCACTGTACCCGGTCACCGTCGTCGGACCCGCGCTCAGCGTCACACGCCCCGCGTCGTCATAGCGCGTAAACGAGCGCCAGGTGCTGGTCCCATCCGACCGCGCCGCGAGCATCACCCCGCCGATCCCGTTGGAATACACCGTGTTGGTGCTGCTGTCGGGCAAGGTCTCGACGGTCTTGTAGTTCCAGTAGTTGGCGCCGATCAGCCCGGCCGAGGAGTTGGTCGAGTACGAATACGTGAACGTGCCCTGACCGCCCGAACACACCGAACACCCCGCCGCGGCATCGACGATCGTCGTCGCCTGGCCTGACGTATTGTACACTATGTACTTATCGGCATAATCATCCACCTGACCATCGGTCAGGCTGTCCACACCCGTGCCAAGCACCCCGACCAGTCGCGCATACGAATCCGGTCCGAAGGTGTACTGAATCTTGCCCGAACTTCCGGTGCCGGAGGTGTAATACCGGTAGTACCACGTGTCGATCGCGGTCCCGCCTGCGTCCTTCACGGTGGCGAACTTCAGCGCCCCAACCAACCCCGGCCCGGTGACCCCATCGTAATAGGTGTGGTCCACCGACCGTGTGGTCACCCACGAACCCGTGCCGATCTTGGTCTTCAGGGTCACCGACGACAGTAACCCGGCATTCGTGCCCGAGGCGATGTAGGCGTACACATACGCTTCCGTCAGCGCACTGCTCCCGCTGCCGGTCGTCCGCTGCACTTCGGTCGGCTTGCCGTTGGAATCCCAACTCGTGACTTCCGTAATCTGCCCATCGACATCGGTGATCTTCTTGAGTTTCCCCGCGCGCCCGGTCGGGGTGCCGCCGGAGAAGTTGTAGAAGGTCAACACACGCCCGGTCCCGTCGGTCACCACGAACACCCCATTCGTCGTGTCGTGGGTCAGCGTTGCCGTCGAGCCGTACCGGGCGCGGTAACTGCCCCCATAGAGGTCGAAGAACCGCGCCGACGCGGCATTGGACACCAGCGCAACCGAGTCGTTCCCACTCAACTGCACCAGGTGCCCGAACTGCGAGAGCATCGCGCCCGACCCGCTCACCCCGTCGGTGTACCCGCTGGCCGACGCGCTGGTCCACGACCAGTTCAGACCCCACCAGTCCCCCAGCGCCGACGAACCCAGCGCCGAATGACCCACCGTCACCGTCCCGGTCGAATAGTTCAGCCCGGTCACCGAGTACCCGCCCCGGGCCTGACCGGCGCCGGCCGGTTCCATCACCAGGTCCGCGCCCCCGGCGGGACCGCCGGCGCTGAGGGCCGGCAGCGGCGAGGTGCCGACCACGACCGAGGTGGCGTTGATCGAGTTGGCGTTGTACGAGCCGTCCCCGGAGTAGGACGCGGTGAACGTGTAGGTGGCCGCCGGCAGCCCCGTGTAGTCGATCGTCGCAGTCGCCGCGTTGCCGCCCGAGGCCACCAGCGTGCCCGTGCCCAGCGTGTAGGCCGAACCGCCGGTTGGGGTGGCGGTCAGGGTAATCGTGCCGGTCGGGGTCGGGCTGGGCGTGCCGGTCACCCGGACCTCGACCCGGCGCACCTGGCCGACCACCGAAGTGGTCGGGGCCGTCACCCAGTTCATCGTCGAAAACGGCGGGTCGTTACTCGCACCGACGAACGCGCCGCCCACGAAGCCGGACCCGAACGGGGTGTAACTGCCCAACGGCGCGGCCAACTGCGCACCGGTGGCGCCGGAATAAACGTTCACCTGGGTTTGGATGCCGGGACCAGACCCGACGATCAGGTCCGCTTTCGAGTCGTTGTCCACGAACGCCAGGGCCGGCCGCACACCCCCGACGAAGCTCGCGCCGAAGGGTTGGAAGTCGTAGAGAGTGCTACCGTCCACACCCGAGACCACCTTGACCCGCCCGGCGCCGATCCCGGTTCCGATGGCCAGATCGGCCTTCTTGTCCCCGCTCACATCGCCCGTGAGCCAATCGGTGTTGACGATCGTGCCGCCCAGATAACTCGTACCGAACGGCTGGAAGTCGCCCAACGGCCCCGCGATCGTCGTTGCGGTGAAGGGGTTGTAGACCCGCACGCGCCCACCCAGGCCCGCGCCGACAGCGATCTCGGCCTTGTTGTCTCCGGTGAAGTCGGCGGCTCCGAGCGTGAATCCCGCTGCGAATCCCACCCCCGACACCGTGAAGTCCGCCAGTACCGCCCCGCCGTTGCCCGACCACACCTTGACCCGCGCCACACCCGAGACCACCGCTCCGGCGATGACATCGGCACGGGCATCGCCGTCCACATCGGCCGCCGCGATGTTGACCCCACCGACGAACGGACCGAACGGAGAGAAGTCGGCCAACGGACTGGAGATCAACGTCCCGGAATTGCCGTCGAGGATGCGCACGTGCGGGTCGGCGGTCAGGGCCAGCGCCGGCGAGACCACCGCGTCCGGGATCCCGTCGCCGGTGAAGTCGCCCGCAGCCGCCCGTACCCCGAGCACCGTCCCCGAACTGAACGCGGTGGCGCTCCACCGTTGGGTGCCCAGGTCCGCGTTGTAGGCCTTCACCGTGCCGTCCAGACCACCCGACCCCGCGAAGATCATCGGCCCCGGAAGCGGTCGGGCGTCCGGCGTCACCCGATCTTCCAGCCTCTCCGCTGCCAGCCGCGCCTTCTGCGCCGACTCGTCGCGGCCCGAACCGAACAGCCCGGCGAGCCAGTCGCGCAGCACGAGGATGCGAGGGAACCGGGTGAACGCGGAGGGAATCCAGGTCCAGGCGGGGCGCGTCATGGTGTCGATCCTCGACGGAGACGGGAGCGGTGACCGGCGGTGTGCCCGTTCGAGCGGGCGGCGAAGCGTTCACACCGAGGGTACGTGAACAACACCGATCCAAGCGCGGGTATCCTCGCGCGCCCGAATGCCCGTTACAAGGAGCATCAATCAGATTTCGAGAAATAGTCGTAACTCCATTCTGGCACTTGTACTTGCGCTCGCGTGGAAGCGGATGGAATCGCTTGTGAAACTTTGCACAAACGTACCGGGCGCAAAAACGCGGAGCCGATGGGCCAAAACGAACCCACCGCGCCGCTCGGCACGGCTGCCGCAGTCGGCCGTCTTGATCGGCCCCGGTACAAGCCGGTTGCGCGCGCGGGATTCGTTTGCGTCCAGACGAAATCCGCGTTACGACTGTCGGCGGATCAATCCTCGTTCTCGGCAATGGCACGCAAGCGGTCTTCTCACCAGCCCACCCTGTTCTCGACCGACCCGGATGACCCGCCCGCGCCCGACGGCGACGTACTCACCCGCACCGGTCCTCACTCACCAGCCAGCACCGCCCGACCGGCGCGGGCCGCCCGTGAACGCTCCCGCCACGTCATCGCTCGTTGAGCTCGCCGCCGGGGAGAAGGCGAAGGCCCGCGACCTCCTCGCCGCGATCCGCACCCTCAAGTCTGTCGAGGCCGAGCGGCGCACCCCGACGGCGGACGAGCGGCAGGCACTGGCACGCTTTCCGGGCTTTGGACCCGTCGCCCTCTCCCTCTTCCCCGACCCGGTGAGCGGCCGGTACAAGGACGCCGGCTGGGAAGCCGTCGGCCACGAACCCCGCTCGCTCTTGACGCCCAACGAATACGCCAGCGCCAAGCGGACCACGTTCAACGCCTTCTACACGTCCGCGACGGTCATCACGGCCATGTACGACGGGTTCCGGCACCTGGGCGTGCCCGGGGACGCAACGGTCCTTGAACCCGGCTGTGGACCAGGAAGATTCTTGTACCTGGCGCCGATAAACATGCGGTTCACCGGCGTCGAGATGGACGGCATCTCCGGGCGGATCGCCCGCGCGCTCTTCTCGGGCCAGGACATCCGGATCGAGAACTTCCGCGACTCGAAGCTGCCCGAGTTTGACGCGGTGATCCACCACGGTCTGGCCCCCGTGTCGGCCGACGAACTCGTGGCCCTGGCCGGTGCCTACGAGGCGGAGCCGCTGTTGCTTTACGAGTTCCTCTTCCCTGCCTGGCGCCCGGCCGTGGCCGTCCAGCACGGGCGCGACTGGCGTGATGTCCCGGCCGAATTGCTCGGCACGGCGGGCGGCTACCGCGTGCCCTGCCGCCGGCTGGCCGATTCCGACCTCGGCGTCGCGCGGTTGGCCCTGGCCCCGGGCACCGCGACCCCGCTCAACCGCCACCCCGGTCACGAATTGCTCGTGCCGTTGGCCGGGTGCGGTCAGATCCGGCTCGCCGAACTGGCCACCGAGGTGGTCGCGGGCACTCACCTCTTCGCGCACTACACCAGCGAAATCCGGCACCAGGTCGTCAATCCCGGCCCGATCCCCTTCGAGGCGCTGGTAGCCCGCTTTTACGAGTAAGCAGCGGGCTACACCGACGCGCGGCTGATGGCGGCCGGGGTGCCAGTTCAGAGGGGCTCGAAGTGGGATCGTCCACACAGGAACATTAGGGGCGGGGCGAAGATTACGTTACCCCGTTCGACCGCGCGGCGGCCGAGTGGCTCAGACGAACGCGATTCAGGGCACGGTGCCCCGGAGGAGCGTGGGGATATCGCGAGCCGTGTGCAGGACGCGGATCACCTCGATGCCGTCGGACACCTCGCGGTAGACGATCAGGAGGCGCGCGAACCCGTCGATGTGCCAGCGCCGGAGATCCTCGTAGGGCAACTCGTCCAGACCCAACAGCGCGCCGATCTGGGGCGCGACCCGCAGTTGCTCGAAGGCGCGCTCGGCGTTGTCGATGAACCGCAGCGCGACCGCCAGCCCGGCCTTTGCGAGGAAGTGGTCGGCCAACTCATTGATGTCGGCGGTCGCCAGCCCCGTCTTGTGAACGATGCGTTCAGTTGTCATCGCCCGGACGGGTGCCGGCGCGGAGCCGGGCGCGGATCTGGTCCCAAAACTGTGGGGTGATCGGCTCGGCGGGCCGGCTCTCCAGCCCCTTGTCGATCTCCCGCTTGAGCCAGTCGGCCGGCAGTTCGGCAGCGTGGGACTGCTCTTCCAATAAGGACAGGGCAGTGCGGATCAGTTCGTCCTTGGACCCGAAGTGGCCGGCGTCCAACTCGTCGCGGATGAACTGCTCCAGGTGGGGTGGAAGGGGCGCATCAATACTCATACCGGAATTATACAATTGTCCCCTAGTGCTGTCAAAGGCGGCGTGTGGGTGGTTCGCCGCCGAATACCGACCGGCACCGCGTACGACTTCAGGGGCGGACAGTCTCGCGCGCGAGGGGTGCGGGGCGCGAGAGTACCTCCGGCGGGGGTTCGGGGGCCAGGCGCTCGGCCGTCGAGGTGAAGAACAACTCGATCTCCTCGTGGGCGTCGGCTGGGGCGTGTTCGAGGGCCAGGTGCTTGGCCTCCTCCCAGCGCCCGGCCGCCAGGTGCCGACGAACCGCCTCGCAGACCGCAGCCGGCAGCGCGATGTCGCGGTGCAAGCGGAGGAAGTGGCTCCCGTCGGCGTAATCGGTGACCGCCTCGACGTTGCGAACTTTCTTGCCCATAACGGGTCTCCCCGGCCCGCGCGCGTTCTCTGGGAACCGCCGGGCGCGGAACGTGTCAGGGGACGAACGGTCCCGCATTAAGGCCCAACCGCGTGGGAGGAACTCCTTCGCGAGGGGCCGGTGCGGCACCTGTATGACAAGTATACTTGGTAGACGAGTGGGACGGCAACGGGTGGGCTGAATTCTTTTCAGCGACCCCACCATGCCCGATCCGCTGACCACCGCGTTCGGCCGCGTCGTGCGCCACCGGCGCGAGGCCCTCGGCCTGTCCCAGGAGGAACTGGGCGCGACCACGAACCTGTCGCGGAACTACATCGGCATGGTCGAACGGGGCGAGACCAATCCGACGCTCCTGGTGCTGCACAGTCTCGCCCGCGCCCTGAACACGACGATGGGAGCGCTGATCGGCGACCTGGAAGCGGAGACCGGCACCGCGAACCCGAAACGGTAGCTCCTTCGCTTCCTCTGGTTCCGCAAGAATGGAGACGACGCGGAAGCGATCAAACGCCGCTCACCTCCCTGGCGCTCATTCCGGGTCGTCGGTGCAATCGACATCGAAGAGGAAGCAGTGCCACGCGTTCAACCCGCCGACCCCATTCGCGAAACTCAGCCCGGACGCCTCGCCGCGGCTTTTCGCCCCGCGGTCCTTCGGCTTGGGCCTGAGTTCGATTTCGTAGGCGGCATTGACCGGCCCGGCCGGGGAGCTGTCCGGGGCCGCCCCGATGGAGAGCGTGCCGTCGATGAAGCTCACGAAGGCGTAGTTCCCGGCCGAGAGGCTTCCCAGCGCCGCGGTGATGGCATAGGCCCCGGCGGGGCTACCGGAAGTGGCCGGTGTGGTCAGCGAGGGCGAGCCGGTAATGCCGGAGGTCGCGAAATTCTGGCCCAGCTTGAAGCCGGAGTAGCTGGCGGAGAACGCGGGCAGTGACCCGCCGACCGTCATGCTGGAATTGTTGGCGATCACGCTGAGTGATGCCGGGTTGACCGTCAGCGAGCCGTTGACGAAGCTGCCGTAGCTGTAGTTGTTGTCCAGCCCGCCCGCGCCGGTGATGGCGTAGGTGCCGGCGTTAGCGGAAGCGGCGGCTGAGGAAAAGGTGGGCGCGGTGTCGAGGACGCTGGCGTTCTGGCCGAGCACGAAGCCGGTATAGACGGCGGTGAAGCCGGGGTTGGCGTCGCCGTAGGTGCGGCTGGCGTCGTCAATGGTGACGGTCAGGCCTTTCTTGCCGATCGTCAGCGTGCCGGTGGTCACATCAGCGCCGGGGTTGAGGCTGTAGTTGTTGTCGCTGAAGGCGCTGATGCCGAGCGTAAAGGTGCCGGCATTGTTATTGCCGCCCGCCGTGGCGCCGCCATAGGAGAAGGTGGTGGAATCCAGCGCGGCCGCGGTGTCGCCGTTGACCAATCCGGTCCACACCACGTGGGAGGCGTTGGTGACGGAGAGCGTGGGGGTGATGTCGCCGTAGATCAGGCCGGACTGGTCCTGTACCACCGCCGTCAGCGCGGCCTTGTTGACGATGAGATCACCGTCCACGTAGGTAAAGCTGTAATTGCCGTCCACCGCGCCCGAGGCGGTGAAGTTATCCGCGTAGGTGCCCGCGTTTTGCACACCCGCGAGCGTTGAGCTTACGCTGGCCGTTGTGTCCAGCACGGCGCTCGTCTCGCCGAGCACGAAGCCGCTATAGGTGATGCTGCCCGCGGGCACCGCCGTGCCGTAGGTGATCGTCTTGTCGTCCGCTGTCACGGTGAGGTTCGCCTTGTTCACCGTCATCGTGCCGTTGTTGTAGGTGATGGCGTAGTTGGCGGCGTTGAACGTGCCGCCGGTCGCCGCCGAGGGGGTGAGCGTCCACGTGCCAACATTATAATTGCTGGAAGCCGAGGTCGTGGCGTTGGTGTTAAGCGTTACGCTGCCGATGGTCTGGCCGCCCTGCAGGCCCACGGCATTGAAGCCCGTGGTGCCGAGCGCGGCACCGGCGCCGCCGAAGCCATAGGTCTGGTTCTGGTCAGTGGCGGTGATGGTGAGGCCCGCCGCCGTGATGGTGGCCGTGGTTGTGGGCTGGGAGAGCGTATAGTTAGCGGAGTCTGCGCCGCCGATGGCAAAGCCCGCGGTCGTCACAGTCTTGCCGTTGCCGACATTGGCATCCGCGAACGTACCGCTGACGCCGCCCACGTTCAGGTTCACCGTGTCCACCGGCCCACCGCCGCCGTTGTTCAGACCGTCCACCACGCCCGCGAGGCCCGCGCCGCCGGTGTTCAGCGTGGCGGTGGCGCTGGCGTCGTAGGTCTTGTTGTTCGCCGTCACGCCGGTGATGGAGAGCGCCTTCTGGTTCACCGTGTGCGCGGCGGTCTGGTAGGTGATGGTATAGTTGGAAGCGTTGAACGTGCCGCCTGTCGCCGCGCTGGCAGTGACGGTCCAGGTGCCGGCGTTATAGTTGCCCGAGGTAGAGGTGGTGGCGTTCGTGCCCAGCGTCACCGAGCCGATGGTTTCGCCGTTCTTCAGACCCGTAGAACCGAAGCCCGTGGTGCCGTTGAGCGTGTTGGCCGACGACGAGCCATATGTGCCGGTAACCGCGTTCGCCGTCACTGTCAGCGCTGCCGCCGTCACCGAGAGCGTGCCGCTGACGAAATCCAGCGTGTAGCCGACGTAATCGCCGATCAGCGTCAGCGTCCCCTGCGCGCCCGTGATAGCGTAATTGCCCACGTTCGAGGTGGAATTGGCCACGGTGCTCATGGAGATGTCGCCGGTGAAGGCATCGGCCGCCGTGTCACCGATCTCAAGGCCGCTCAGGTTATAGGTAAAGGTCGGGTTGGCGTCGCCGTAGGCGCGGCTCTTGTTGTCGATGGTGAAAGTAAGGATGTTAACGGGAGCCGAGGAGTAGATATAGACGTTGCCGGCCTCCACCACCGAGGCCGGGCCGTAGGAGTCGAAGGTTTCGCCGTACTTGTTGTTATTGGCCAGTAGGCTGTTCTGGGTGTTGTCTGCCGCCGCAACCGAGTAGATCAGCCAGCGCGCGCCGTTGCTCAGGGAGAACGCGCCGGCGCCGACGCTGTTGTGGTAGTCGTCGCCCGAGGCCAGCACCAGGGCCTTGCCGTTATAGCTGCTGGTCAGCACGCCGGACTGGGTGATGTCGTAGGTCGCGGCATTGCGGAACTCCACCGGCTTCGTGAATGCCACGGCGGTGTTGATATCCATCGCGCCCGCCGCGCCGTCGCCCAGCTTGAGGTATTTGGAGGAAGACCAGTCCAGCAATGCGATCTCCGCGTCGCTGATGCTCAGCGTGCCCGTGCCCGCGCCCGTGCCGATGCCCATGCTGGTATTGGCCGTATGCGGTTTGATGACCAGATCGTCGCCGCTGGCCATGCTCGTGCCCACCGAAAGCGCCACGCCGTTGGCTATCAGGGTGATGTCCCCCGTGCCCGTGCTGATGTCGCCCGAGCCGGAATAGCTCAACTGGTCCGCCGCGTCCAGCGTCACCGCGCCGGAACCGCCCGAAGTCAGGTCGAGGTCGTTGCCGAAGGTAATATCGTCGCCCGACGTCAACGTGATCGCGCCTGTGCCGGAGGTGACGATACTGCCGTTGGCGCTGGTGACGATATCGCCGGTGCCGCTGGTGGTGGCGCTGAAGTTCTTGTTCGTGGCCAGGGTAAAGTTCTCGGTGCCGTCGAGTTGAATGGTGCCGGTGCCGTTGACGAACGCGAGGTGGTAGGTGCGGGCGGAGAGGTCGTCGCCTTCCGCACGCATCAGGCCGCTGCCGTCGCTTCTGCCGATGGAGAGGGTGTTGGCACCGAAGAAGCCGAGCTCGGTATCGCTGACATTCAGCGTGCCCACGGCGCCGCCCACGCCAACCGTGGTGGCGGCGGCGAACGCCTTGACATAGGCATTGCCGCTCGTCGTCACGCTGGCGCCTGCTTGCAGGTCCAGCGTGTTGGATTGCAGCGTGACATCGCCGCTGGTGGAGGTGATGTCGCCGCCGCCCGAATAGGTGATGTCGTCCGCGGCCGTGAGGGTGATGGCACCGGTGGCGCTGGTTAAGTCGAGATCGTTAGCAAAGGTGATGTCGTCATCGGAAGTCAGCGTAATCGTGCCCGCGCCGCTTGTCACCAGTTCGCCCGCGCCGCCGCTCACGATATCGCTCAGCGCTGACGTGGTGGCGGTGAGGTTTTTATTGGCGGCCAGTGTCAGCGCCGTGCTGCCGCCGTCGAACTGGATGTTGGCAGAGCCGTTCACGAGCGCGAGGTGGTAGGTGCGGGCGCTTGCATCCCAGCCGTTAACGCGCATCAGGCCGCTGCCGTCCGCGCGGCCGATGGTAAGCGTACCCGCAATAATGCGATCCAGCCAGTTGCTGGTGACCTGCAGCGTGCCCGCCGCGCCGTTGACGCCGACGGTGGTGGCCGCGGTGCGCGGGCGGAACGTGACGGTGCCGGTCGTCTGGATGTTATGGTTGTCGGAATAGTTTTCGAGCAAGTTGGCGATGATCGTGATGTCGCCGCTGGCCCCGACGCCGCCGATATTGTGAGGCCCGTAGTCCAGGTAGCCGATATCGTCTGCGCCGTTACCCCCGGTCGCGGTGACGGTGACGTCGCCGCTGCCGCTGTTGACCGTCAGGCCGGTGAAGCTGACCCCCATCCCCTGCCACCCGCCCGTGGCCGACGTGCCGCCGGTACCGGTGATGCTGATATCGCCGCTGGTGGTGGTCAGCACGGAGACATTGACCCCGTAATTGTACTGGTAGCTGCCGATGCCCCCGGTGCCGGTCAGATTGATGTTGCCGGAGTTCGTGATGAACTGCACGGTGCCGTTTGAATCGATCCCGGTATTGCCGCCGCCGGTATTGGGGTTCGTACCGCCGCCGGTGCCGGTGACCGTGATGCTGCCGCTGTTCGCTTCCGCCGCGATCCCGCTGTTGAACATCGCTAAAGAGACGCCCGTGTCGCCGCCACCAGTGCTGTTGCCGCCGGTGCCGGTCAGGAAGATGTTGCCCGTGCCTGTGGCACGCAGGAAGCCGCCGAGGCCGTTATCCGCATATGTCGCCTTCGCGTAATAGCCGATGGCGTTACCACTCCCGGTGCCGCCGGTTCCCGCCACCGTGATGTTGCCGTCCACCGTCTGGAACCCGACCCCGTCGTTGGCATCATTCCAGACACCTACGTTCAAGTTCCCGGCGCTACCGCCGGTGCCGGTGACGCTGATCGTGCCGGAACCGGTGGTCGTGACGGCCGCACCATTATAGACGCCGGTGCCGCCGCCCGCATCGGAGCCGCCCTGGCCGCGCATACTGATGTTGCCGCCGCCCGCGCTGATAGTACTACCCCCACCAATACGTATACCTGAACTGAACGTGCCCGTGGTGCCCCGCGCCGCAGTAGCTGACGGGTCGGCGCCGCCACCGAAAATGATGTTCCCGCCGTTGCTCGTGAAATCTTTGTAATCGCCCAGGTAGATCGCGCCCGCGCCGGAGGCGTCGCGGTCGGAGTTGAGCACGATGTTGCCGCCGCCGGTGGTGACGTCACCGTAACTGGAATAGCTGATATTACCATTGGCTTGTAACGTGATGGTGCCGGTGGCGGAGGTTAAGCCGAAATCGTGCGCGATGGTGATGTCATCGCCCGAGGCGAGTGTGATCGTGCCCGTGCCGCTGGTGATGATCCCTTCACCGTCGGCGGATGCATTGGCGGTGAGCACGTCGCCGGTGCTCGCGGTGGTGGCGCTGAAGTTCTTGTCCGTCGCCATCGTCATGTTCACGGTGCCGTCGAGCTGAATGTTGCCGGTGCCGTTGACGAGCGCGAGCTGATAACTGCGGGCGCTCGCGTCCCACCCGCGCATCCGCATCAGGCCGCTGCCGTCCGAGCGGCCGATCGTGAGCGTGTTGGCGGTGATCGCTCCCAGGATGCCCGTGGTAACCGCCAGCGTGCCGGTGGCGCCCGCCACGCCGATGGTGCCCGAGGCCGTGTAGGGCTTGATGGACACGCCCCCGGTCGTGGTGACGGCGTGGTTGGCGATGCTCACCGTGTCCGCGCTGAGCGTAACATCGCCCGTGGCCGATCCGCCGCCGAGGGTGTTGGTCCCGGTCAATGTGGTGAGGCCGTAGTTGCTGGCCGTGGCCCCGCCGCCGCGGACGCCGGTAACGGTGATGGCCCCGCTGCCCGTCGAGGTGATGCCGCTGGTGCTCAGCAGGTAGACGCCGTAGTTGTTCGTGCCCGTCCCCGCGCCGCCGCCCGTCCCGGTGACGCTGATCGCCCCGTTGACCGCTGTGATCGTGCTGCCGCTCAGGTAGGTCCCGTAGTTGCTGCCACTGTTGCCGGAACCGCCGCCGCCGGCTCCGACCACCGTGATCGTGCCGGTGCCGGTGGTGGTGACCGAGGAGGTCGAAGTCAGCGCCACGCCGTAGTTACTGTTGGTCGTGGTGTTGTACCCCGTGCCGCGGATGCTCACGTTTCCGCCGCCCGCCGTGATCGTCGCGCCGGAGAGTGAAACACCGGAGACGTTCGCCGCCTGGCCCATGGCCGCGGTGGCCGTTGGGTCTGCCCCGCCGCCCAGCACCACGTTCCCGCCGTTGGTGACGATGGTGGAGCCGGAGTTCATGACGATGGCGCCCGCGCCGCTGGCGTCGGAGTCGGAGTTCAGCGTGACATTGAGCTTGTTGGAACTGGAGGTGATATCGACGTTGGAATGGAGAATGATGTCGTTGGCGGCCTTCAGCAGCAGCGTGGCGTCGCCACTGGTGGTCTTGGCGATGTCGGCGGCCACCGTGATGTCGCCCGCCTGCGAGTCGCCGCCCGCGGTACCGGTCTGGATGGTCACGGAGGTGCCCGCGTTGAGCGAGGTGAGGATGGAGGTAACGGTGACCACGGCGGTGTCATCCGTGGTGTCCCACACCACGGGGTTCACGCCGGAGGAGGAGGCGTTGGCGTCCGCCGTGGCGTTGATGGTGATGTTGTTAGGGTCCAGCAGCCACATGCCGCCCACGCCCCAGGGGGAGGAGGCGTCCACCGTGCCGGTGACGACGAGTATCTCCCTGCCCGAGGTTTCGACGAAGCCGCCGTCGCCGGAGATGCTAACGCCGCGGGCCTCGATGTGGCCCGCGAAGTCCGCGCGCTCGTCGGCCCAGACGATCACCCGCCCGCCGTCGCCGCTCTGCAGCGCGTTGGCGTAGATGCTACTCCCGCTCTGCACGATCACGCGGCTTGCCGTGGGCGTGACGCCCTGCCCCTGGTAATCGCCGCCGATGCGGATGAAGCCCCCACCGTTCTCCCCCGAGGCGTCGATGGCGGCACCGGAGTGGATGGCAACACGGTCGCCCAACACGTCGATGTTGCCGCCTTCCCTGCCCGTGGCGCTGACGTTGCCCGAAACCAGCGTGGTGCCCGTGCCCCCGCCGTCCGGCCCCGCTTCGATCAGGATGCGGCCCTTCTGCCCGTCCACCGTCCCGGCGCGGATGTCGCCACTGACGTTGATGAGCGAATCGACCAGCTCGCGGCCGGCCGCGGCGGAAAGCACCACGACCCCGCCGTCGGCATCGATCGTGCCGCTGTGCTCCATCAGGTACTGCGTGATAGCCCCGCTCGCCTCCAGCCGGATCAGCTCGTCGCCGTAGAGGTCGAGCGTAAAGGTCTCGGCGGCACCGAGGCCCACGCGGCCCAGCCTGGCGTAGATGTAACCCGAGTTACGCAGCTCCGGCGCCACGAACGCCAGCATGCCCGCATCCGCCACCGTGATCTGCCCCTCGTTCGTGATCGTTGCGCCGACATCGCCCGCAGTATCGAAGCGGTAATTGCCCGCCAGGAAGTTGTCGTTGCTGATGTCGGCGGTGCTGGCGAGCAACCCGCCCACGTTCACCACCGCGCCTGGGCCGAAGACTATGCCGTGCGGGTTGACGATCCACACGTTGCCGTTGGCGGTCAGTCGCCCGTCGATGGCCGAGGCCTTGATGTCGTGGATGCGGTTCAGGGCGATGGCGCCGGGGCCCGGCTGCGCGAACTGCACGGCCTCGCCGCTGCCGATGTCGAAGCTGCTCCAGTCGATGATCGCGCGGCTGGTGCCCTGGGCGATGGTGGTCTCTGTCGCCCCCGACACGATTTGCGCCTGGCCCGCTGCCACCTGACCACCTTGGGGCAGCGCGAAGGACAGCACCGGCTGAAACGCGACGCAGAACACCCCGGCGAGGGCAATCACCTGCCTCGATGCAGTTTCCATCCTTGCGCGCGTGATCCGGGCCATATCCTCCACTCAACCATCCATATTATCACGAAATGGTTAACTTTTGTACATAATGCCAGCTTCCTTGTATTACAGGGGGTTAAGAATTGCCCTTCTGTTCGCCGGCTGCCTGCGGCAGCCCTTCACAAACCAATTGCGTCGGGGCCGGATTCCAACTACCACGGACGGACAACGGTTAGCGTTCCTGACTCATGGCACGGCAGCGGTCCCGCTCGGTTCAGCCCACGCTCTTTTCGGTCGATCCGGACGAACCGGCTGACGATACTCCAGACGGTCCCGAAGGAGATTCCAATGCAGTACAAGACGATGGTCCTCGAACTCCTGAAGGAGATGCCGGAGATTCACGACCGGCTCCGCGAGAACCGGACGCTGCTGGCGACCCTGGAGCGGCTGGCGGCCGGGCTGAAGGACAGTCACGAGGCGTGGAAAGTGCAGCTCGCCCGGAGCAGCCCGAACAGCAGCGAGACGCAACTGGCGAGCGCGGCGCTGGAGATGGCGCTGGCGGACCTGGAAGCGGCTTTGCTTCCCGCATCACTGCAGGCCGGGAACGATCCGCCCTCCCTCGACGGGGCGATGGCCTACCTCCGCCGTCATTCGCCGCCCGCGTAGCAGATTCCCGGCGTCAATCGCCCCGCTCGCTCTTCGAAGACCTTCCCGACGATTCCCTCCCCTCCGGCCCGGCCCCGCCCGGGGCCGTAAGCGACGGCACGGTAACCGGCCCGCCCGGCGCTGCAAGCGGGAACGGGGCCCCCGCCCCATTGCCCGCTGGCACCGGCGCTGCGCTCCGGGACGGGTCCGCTTCCTCTTCGTGCCTTGAGGCCCTGGTGGCGGGGCCGCAATCGCAAGGAGGAAATCCCGCCATGAGAATCGCACAGCTTTCACTCAGACTCGACACCCCGTCTGAACCCGACCGGTCCCATGAACCCGCACCGCCCAACCGGCGGGGACCACCCCCGGCACCGCCGCCGTCAGACTCATCCGCGCCCCTTGCCGCCGGCGAGAAGGCCAAGGCCCGTGAACTGCTTGCCGCGATCCGCACGCTCAAGAGCGTCGAGACGGAGCAGCGTGCCGCATCTCCCGATGAGCGCCTGGCGATGGCGCGCTTCGCAGGCTTTGGCCCGGTCGCGCTCTTCATCTTCCCCGATCCCGTCTCCCGCAAATACAAGGACGCCGCCTGGGCGTCGCTCGGCGAGGAACTCCACGAACTGCTCACCCCCGACGAGTATGCGAGCGCGAAGCGCACCACGTTCAACGCCTTCTACACCTCATCCTCCGTCATCCAGGCCATGTACCAGGGCTTGCGGCACCTGGGCGTGCCGGACGATGCCACGGTGCTGGAACCCGGCTGCGGCCCCGGGCGTTTTTTGTACCTGGCTCCCAAGCAGATGCGGTTCACCGGCGTGGAGATGGACGGCATCTCCGGCCGGATCGCCCGAGCGCTGTTCCCTGACCAGGACATAAGGATCGAGAACTTCGCCGACTCGAAGCTCCCCGCGTTCGACGCGGTGATCGGCAACGTGCCCTTCGCCGACATCAAACTTGACCACCACGGCCACAGGTTCGCGCTGCATGACTATTTCATGGCCAAGTCGGTTGACGTGCTCGCCCCCGGCGGGGTGCTGGCGCTGGTCACTTCCCACTACACGCTCGACAAGCAGAACGCCGCGATCCGCGAGTATCTCGCCGACCGGGCCGACTTCCTCGGGGCGATCCGCCTCCCTTCCGATGCGTTCAGGCGTGAGGGCACCGCGGTCGTGACCGACATCCTCTTCCTCCGCAAGCGCGCCGCCGGAGAGGCCGCGGCCCACGCCGACCCCGGCTGGCTCAAGGTTCAGCCGTTCGAGATCGAGGGGAGCACGGTCCCGATCAACACGTACTTCCTGAGCCACCCGGAGATGGTGCTGGGCACGTGGACGGCAAAGGACTCGCTCTACGGCGAAGGTTACGGCGTCATCGCGAATGGCGACCTGCCCACGCAACTGAAGGCGGCCATCGGGCGGTTGCCGAGCCTTCCGGCGCGCCCTGCCCTCCGCCGGATCGAGCCGGAATCGTCCTTCACCCCGCCGCCCCCGGAACGGCATATCACCGAGGGCAGTTTTTTCGTCGGGGAGGACCAAGTCGTCCGCCAGGTAACGGGCGGCAAGACCGAACCCGTCACCTATTGCGGCGTGCTGCTCCGCGCCGACGGAACCCCGAATGCCCGCCGGATCGCCGGCCTGATCGGCATGCGGGACCTGGCGAGGCGGGTGTTGCAGTCGCAGAACGAGGGCTGGCCGGAGACGCACCGCGAGGATGCCCGCCGCGAACTGAACCGGGCTTACGACGCCTTCGCCGGCCGGTACGGACCAGTCAACAAGACCACTTTCAGCGAGACGGCCGACGGATCGGTGGTCCGCCGGATGCCCAACCTGGTGAAGTTCCGGGAAGACCCGGACGCCATGCTGGTCATGTCGCTGGAGGAGTACGACGAGGTCACCGGCGAGGCGAAGAAGGCGCCGATCCTGAAGAAGGACGTGGTCGGCCGCACGCCGCCGGTGACGCACGTTACATCCGCCGAGGAAGGCCTGCTCGTCTCGCTCGACCGCAAGGGGGAAGTGGACCTGCCCTTCATCGCCGGACTCTACGGCCGGACCGAGGACGCCGTGGTCGCGGAGCTGGGCGACCTGATCTACCGCGAGCCCGGCATCGGGCGGTGGGTGACGGCCGACGAGTATTTGTCGGGCAACGTCCGCGCTAAGCTCGTGGGCGCCGAGAAGGCCGGGGCGGCGTTCGCCCGCAACGCCGGGGCGCTCCGCGCCGTGCAACCCGAGGACGTGCTGCCGGGCGACATCGACGCCAATCTCGGCGCGCCGTGGATTCCGGCCGCGGACGTGCGGGCATTCGCTGCACACTTGTTCCAGGTGCCCGAATCGTCCGTCCAGGTCGCGCACCTGGCGAAGGACGCGGTGTGGAGCGTCGAGGGGAACTGGGAAGCCGAGCGCGCGGTGGCGAACACCACGGATTACGGCACCTCCCGGGCCAGCGGGCTCTGGCTGCTCGACCTCGCGCTGAACATGAAGACGCCGGCGATCTACGACCCGGTGGCCGGCGAGCCGGACAAGCGCGTCCTCAACCCCGAGGCCACGCTCGCCGCCAAGGAAAAGCAGAAGCTCATCAAGGAGCAATTCCGAAGCTGGATCTTCTGCGACCCGGACCGGACCGAACGGCTCGTGCGGCTCTACAACGACACCTACAACAACCTGCGGCCCCGCCTGTTCGACGGCTCCCACCTCGCATTCCCCGGCATGAGCCGGGAGATCAGCTTACGCCCGCACCAGGCGGACGCGGTGTGGCGCGGCATGTCCGGCGGCAACACCCTGCTCGCGCACGTCGTCGGCGCGGGGAAGTCGTTCACGATAGCCGCCACTGCCATGAAGATGAAACAGGCGGGGCTCATCCAGAAGCCGCTGATCGTCGTCCCCAACCACCTGCTCGAACAGTTCGCCCG
>CAZBXY010000130.1:0-20224 GCA_964495365.1 uncultured Frigoriglobus sp.
TCGCCGCATCTATCAACCCCATCGATACTTACATCCGCAGCGGGGCCGCACCGATGCCCCTGCCGAAACCCGCGATTACCGGGACCGACTTCGCGGGCGTCGTGGACGCGATCGGGGCGGGCGTGACGCGGTTCAAGTCGGGCGATCGCGTGTGGGGCAGCAACCAAGGGTTGCTCGGCCGACAAGGAACGTGTGCGGAGTTCGTGTGTGTCGATCAGTCGTGGGCGTACCACACACCGGAAAACGTGACCGACGAACACGCCGCCGGCGGAGCGCTGGTGGGCATCACCGCACACCTGGGGCTTTTCCACCGCGCGAAACTTCAGCCGAAGGAATTCGTGTTCGTCAACGGTGGGACCGGTGGCGTCGGGTCGATGGTCGTGCAGATGGCGAAGGCCATGCAGGCGAGGGTGATCTGCACCGTGGGCAGCGAGGAGAAGGCCAAACTCGCGCGTGACCTGGGGGCCGACTGGGTCATCAATTACAAGACGGACGACGTCGCGGCGAAGGTGAAGGCAGCGACCGGCGGCGCGGGCATCGACGTGTGGTACGAGACGCTCCCGCCGGCGGACTTCGACAAGACCGTGGAACTGATGGCCCCGCGCGGGCGGGTCGTGGTGATGGCCGGGCGGGCCGCTCGTCCGGTGTTGCCGAACGGACCTTTTTATGTGAAAGGGCTGTCAATGCTCGGCTTCGCGATGTTCAACATGACGGCCGCCGAGCAACAGGCGTGTGCCGACGACATGATTCGTTGGATGCGGGACGGAACGCTGAAGCCGCTCATCGGGGCGAGATTCCCGCTGGCCAAGACGGCCGAAGCTCACCAACTTCAGGAAGACAACACGCTGAAGAAGGCCGGAACGCTCACCGGGAAGATTCTGATTTTGCCCGGAGCGTGAGTCCAGTCTACCCACGTTTCCCACTTGTGCCCCCCCTCCGGCACGCTATACAACAACCGCGACGGCCGCGCCGCGCCCACCGGGGTGCGGCGCGGGCCTTCCCTCGTTTAACAAGGCAATTTGCATGAAGCGCGCGCTCATCACCGGCGTCACCGGTCAGGACGGCAGCTATCTGGCCGAACTGCTGCTCGAAAAAGGGTACGAGGTTCACGGAACCGTCCGCCGCTCCAGCACCGAGTCGTTCGAGCGGATCGAACACCTCGCCGGCAAGATCCAGCTCCACCAGGCCGACCTGCTCGACCAGCTCTCGCTCATCGACGTCATCAAGGACACCGACCCGTCGGAGGTGTACAACCTCGCCGCGCAGAGCTTCGTGCCGACGAGCTGGAAACAGCCGATGCTGACCGGGCAGTTCACCGCGCTGGGCGTGACGCACGTCCTCGAAGCGATCCGGCTGCTGGGCCGCGACAAGATCCGGTTCTATCAGGCGTCGAGCAGCGAGATGTTCGGCAAGGTGCAGGAGGTGCCGCAGAAGGAGGACACGCCGTTCTGGCCGCGCAGCCCCTACGGCGTGGCGAAGGTGTACGGCCACTGGATCACGGTGAACTACCGCGAATCGTACAACATGTTCTGCTGTTCGGGCATCTTGTTCAATCACGAGAGTGAGCGTCGTGGTAAGGAGTTCGTGACGCGGAAGGTGACCGACGGCGTGGCTCGCATCAAGCTCGGCATGGCGCGGGAACTGAAGCTCGGCAACCTGGACGCGAAGCGGGACTGGGGCTTCGCCGGCGATTACGTCCGCGCGATGTGGCTGATGCTCCAGCAGGACAAGCCGGACGATTACGTGGTGGCGACCGGCGAGACGCACACGGTCCGCAAGCTGGTGGAACTGGCGTTCCAGGCGGTCGGACTGGACTGGCAGCAGTACGTGAAGCTCGACCCGGCGCTGGTGCGCCCGGCCGAGGTCGAGCTGCTCATCGGCGACCCGTCGAAGGCCAAGCGGGTACTCGGCTGGAAGCCGGAGGTGAACTTCGAGCAGTTGGTCGAGCGGATGGTGAAGGCCGACCTCGCCCGGCTCCAGGGCAAACCGCTGCCGGACTTCAAGGCCCGTGGAATCTAGTGTGAGTGTGAGTGTGAGTGTGAGGAAAAGACAAGAAGTGAAGAAGTGAGAGGCCGAAGTCTCAAGCAACTGGACTCTGCTTTTCACTCTTTCACGGCTTTGGTCCTCTGCCTTTCCTCGCACTCACACCCACACTCACACTTGCTATGCGAATCCTCATCACCGGCATCACCGGGTTCGTCGGCGGGCACCTGGTGGAACACCTGGTCGCCGCGGGCGGGCACGCGCTGTTCGGGGTGAGCCGGGACGCGAACTGGTCGCCGGCGCTGGCGCACCTCGCCCCCCATGCCGAACTCCACAGCGCCGACCTGACGGACCGCGTTCGGGCGGAGGCGGTCGTGCGCCAGACCCGCCCGGAGTGGGTGATCCACCTCGCCGGCTACGCCAACACCGGCGGCTCGTTCCACGAGCCCGACCGCGCGTGGGCCGACAACCTCACCGCCACCCGCACCCTCTACGACGCGATCGCCCGTTCCGGGCTGAAACCCCGCGTTCTGTTCGTCTCAACCGGTTTGATTTACGGCGAACCGGACCGGCCGGACGAGGCCTGCGACGAGCGCACGACCTTGAAGCCCGCCAGCCCCTACGCCGCGAGCAAGGCCGCGGCCGACCTGGTGAGTTACCAGTACACCCGCAACGCCGGATTAGACATCGTTCGCGTGCGGCTCTTTAACCAGATCGGCCCCCGCCAGAGCGCCGACTTCGCGGTGCCGAACTTCGCCCGTCAAATTGCTGCCGCGGAGGTCGGCAAGCAGATTCCGGTCGTCGAAACCGGCGACCTGTCGGCCCGGCGCGACATCACCGATGTGCGCGACATGGTCGCGGCGTTCCCGCTGCTGTTAGAAAAGGGTGTGACCGGCGAGGCGTACAACGCGGCCCGCGGCGACTCGTATCTCATTCAAGACTTGCTCGACCGGCTGGTGGCGATGGCGCGGGTGCCGATCCGCGTGAACCAGAAGAGCGAGCCGGGGCGCAAGGCCGACACCGCGATGACCCGCGCCGACGTGCGGAAGCTCCGCGCCGCCACCGGTTGGGAACCGCGTGTCCCACTCGACAAGTCGCTAGCGGACATATTGGATTACTGGCGGAGCGAGGCGGGCTGACGGTTCTTCTTGTGGCACAGGCTTTCCAGCCTGTGCCACAAGAAAATATCCTCCGCGAACCTTCTCGCTTCGGCTATGCTCTAACTATCGAGCCTCGCGGCGGCACCGGACAGGCTCGTTAAACTCAACCACCGCACGAAAAGCATGTCCGACGCCAAGTTGCGTCACGCGATCGCGTTCGAAGCCGCCCGGCTCATGTACGAGCGCGTCGAGAGCGAATACTTCACCGCCAAGCGCAAGGCCGCCAAGCGGCTCTGTCGCGGCACCGTCAAGCCGAGCGACCTGCCCAGCAACGCCGAAATCCGCGACCAGATCCAGGCGTTCGCGCGCATCCACGAGGGCGAGTCGCGGACCGCGAACCTCCGCGACATGCGGCTCCACGCGCTGCGCCTCATGCGCGTGCTGTGCCGGTTCCGCCCGCGGCTCATCGGCAGCGTGATGACCGGCCACACGCGAAAAGGCTCCGACATCGACCTGCACCTCTTTAGCGATCACATCGAGCCGGTCACCGCGGCCCTTGAAGAAGAGGGGTTGCAGTTCGACGTGGAGCGGAAGCGGGTGGAGAAGCACGGCGAGAGCCGCGTGTTCGTTCACGTCCACGTGTTCGACGTGTTCAATTTCGAACTGACGGTGTACCCGGAGGACAAGGCGCACTACGTGTTCAAGTCGTCGATCACCGGAAAGCCGATCGAGCGAGCCAGTACGCGCGAACTGGAGGAGCTGATCGCCGGCGAACACCCCGAAGTGGACATCGAGGGCACGCTCGCCGAGCAGGAGGAAGCGGTCGATCCGTACCAGTTGTTCCGGCTGCTGCTTCTGCCGCTCGAAAACGTCAAGCAGAACCCGAAGCACCACCCGGAAGGGGACGTGCTGTTCCACCTCTTGCAAGTGTTCGAACTGGCCCGCGCGGAGCGCCCGTGGGACGAGGAGTTCCTGACCGCGGCGCTGTTGCACGACGTGGGGAAGGGGATCGACCCGTATGACCACGTCGCGGCCGGACTTCAGGCCCTCGACGGGCTGATCACGCCGCGCACCGCGTACTTCATCGAGAACCACATGCTGGCGCTGGAGTACAAGGCGGGTACACTCGGCCACCGTCAGCGGAAGAAACTGGAGGAGTCGGACGAGTTCGAGGATTTGATGCAGCTCCGCGAACTCGACACGAAGGGCCGTGTGCCCGGCGCGCGGGTGTGTACCGTGGACGAGGCGCTCGACTACCTCAAAGAACTGGACCGGCAGAACAAGTGGAAGTGAGCGTGTCGGTTCCGTTCCCTGGAGAGGGCCACCATGCCCCACCCGCTTCTTTCATCCTTCCCCGTTGTCACCGAGTTCGATGTCGGCTGGAGCGACATGGACTCGTTCGACCACGTCAGCAACCTGACGTATTTCCGCTACTTCCAGGACGCGCGCATCATTTACCTGTCGCGCGTCGGGTGGATGGAGTCGAAGCGGCTCACCGGGCTGGGGCCGATCGTGAAAAGCACCGCGGCCACCTACCGCAAGCCGGTGAAGTTCCCGGATCACGTGTTCGTCGGGGTGCGCGCAGCCGAGGTCGCGGTCGATCGCGTCACGTTCGAACACACGATCGTGAGCCGCGAATGGGACGCGGTCGCGTGCGAGGGGACCGCGGTCATCGTGAGCTACGACTACCGCGGCGGGCGCAAGTGCCCGCTCCCGGACCCGGTGCGGGCAGCGATCGAGGCGCTGGAACGTCACACCGAATAGGCCGGGCGGCTCACGGCGCCTTGGCCTTCTCTTCCAGAACCTTTATCTCTTCGTGCGGCTTGCCGTTCGCCGCCGGCGGGTCGATTGTCATTTCCGGCTCGACCGTCTCGCCCGGTGCGTGGAACCCCGGCGGGGGCTTCGGCGGCCCGTTCCGCAGTTCGATGAGCGACTGGATCGCGACGTAGAACACCGGCACGAAGAATACCGCGAGCACGGTCGCGGTCAGCATCCCCCCGCACACCGCGGTGCCCAGCGACCGCCGGCTCGCGGCCCCGGCGCCGGTCGCGAACACCAGCGGCAATACACCCAGAATGAACGCGAAACTGGTCATGATGATCGGCCGGAACCGCATTCGGGAGGCTTCGAGCGCCGCCGCGGTGATCGAGCGCCCGGCGAGCCGCAGTTCGCGTGCGAACTCCACGATCAGGATCGCGTTCTTCGACGCCAGGGCGATGATGAGGACCACGCCGATCTGCGTGTAGATGTTGTTGTCCATCGTCGCGACGTTCGGCGCGTAGTGCTCCCACCACCGGGCCGCCCCCTCGGCGATCCGCTCCTGGGCGAGGGTGTAGCGGTCGTTCAGCCAGATGCGCAGGTTCACCGCCGCGACCACGCCCAAGAGGCCCAGCGGCACGACCAGGATCACCGCGAACGGCAAGAGCCAGCTCTCGTAGAGCGCCGCGAGTACGAGGTACACGAGCAGCACCGCCAGCCCGAACACGAGGAACGATTCGGCGATCGGCTGCTTGAAGATGCTGAACGCCTCGCCGCTGGCCCGTTTCTCCTGGTACGACAGGGCCGTCCACTCGTAGCCCATCGTCGGGGGCAGCTCCTTCTCCGCGACCCGCTCCATCGCGGCGATCGCCTCCTTCGAGCTGACGCCCTCTCTCGCCCGCCCGGGGATCTGCGCGGTCGGGTACAGGTTGTAGCGGATGATCGACTGCGGGCCGAGGACGATGTCGTCGGCCAAGAGCGTGCCCAGCGGCACCCGCGGGCGCGGGCCGGTGCGCGGGCCGGCGTCCGAGTTGTTCGTGTCGCGCCCGGGTACTTCCAGCCGCTTGATCGTCTCCGTGTCGCCGCGGAACCGGGCGTCGGCCTGCACGCGAACCTGATAGGTGCGGCCGAACTTGTTGAAGTCGTTCACGTACACCGACCCGAGGTTCGCCTGGAGCGTGCTGAAGATGTCGTCCACCTTCACGCCCATCTGTTCGGCCTTCGTGCGGTCGATGTCGAGGTAGATCTGCGGGACGCCGCCGCGGAACGTGCTGAGTACGGTATTGGGGTCCACCTCCGGCTGGCGTGCGCCGGCGAGTACGACCGCCTGCGCCCGGTCCTGGAGCACGTCCAGTCCGGCGCCCTCGCGGTCCTGCACCTGCATCTGGAACCCGCCGACGAACCCCAGTCCCTGAATCGCCGGCGGGACCAGCACCCGGATCTGCACTTCGCGGAACGCGGCGAACTCCTTCCGCAACCGGGCGACCAGCGCCTCCTGGGTCAGGTTCGGGTCGCCCTCGCGGGCCTTCCAGTCCTTCCACGACGCGAACGCGGTCGCCGAGTTCGGCGCGGCGGTGCCGTCCAGGAGCGAGAACCCGCCCAGCACGAACCAGTTCTCCACGCCGGGCGTGTCGCGCAGCACCGTGTTCATCTTGTTCGTCACCTCGCGGGTCCGGTCGAGTGACGCCGCGTCGGGCAGTTGCACCCCGATGACGATGTACCCCTGGTCCTCGTCCGGCAGGAACCCTTCGGGCGTCTCCCGGTACCACCAGCCGGTGCCGGCGGCGACCGCGAGGAACACGACCAGGACGACCGGCCAGACGCGCAAGAGGTGCCGGACGCACCACGCGTACCCGTGTTCGACCGGCTTGTACACCGCGTCGAAGGCCCGCGCGAATCGGCCCTTCTTTGTCACCGGGCGCAGCCACACCGCGCACTGTGCCGGCTTGAGCGTCAGCGCGTTGACGGCGCTGATGAGGGCCGTCGCGGCGATGGTGAGCGCGAACTGCCGGTACATCTGTCCGGTAATGCCGCCGAGAAACGCCGTCGGCAGGAACACCGCCATCAGCACGAGCGTGATCGAGATGATGGGGCCGGTCACCTCGTTCATGGCGCTGATGGTGGCCTCCCGCGGGGTCTGCCCGTTCTCGATGTGGTGGCTGGCGTTCTCCACAATGACGATCGCGTCGTCGACCACGATTCCGATCGCCAGGATGAGGCCGAACAGGGTCAAGAGGTTGATCGAGAACCCCAGAAACGGCATGAACGCGAAGGCGCCGATGATCGTGATGGGCACCGTCGTCGCGGGGACGAACAGCGCCCGCCAGCTCTGGAGGAACACGAGGATCACGATCAGTACCAGCGCGCCGGCCTCGAACAGCGTCAGGTACACTTCGTTGATCGCCGAGTTGACGAACGTGGTGGTGTCGAACGGGATCGAGTACTCCATGCCCGGCGGGAGGTTCGGCTTGTACCGCTCCATCGCGGCGCGCACGCCCTTCGCGACCTCCAGCGCGTTCGAGCCGGGGAGCTGGTAGATCAGGATGTTCGCCGACGGGTAGGCGCTGCGCGAGGCGAACGAGTCGTAGGACTGCCCGCCGAGTTCGACCCCGCCGACCTCGTGCAGGTAGACGACCTGCCCGGCCGGGCCGGACTTCACGACGATGTTCTTGAACTGCTCCGCGTCGCTCAACCGGCCGAGCGTGGTCACGGTGTACTGGAACCGCTGCCCGGACGGGTTGGGCGGCTGGCCGACCTGCCCGGAGGCGACCTGCACGTTCTGCCGGCGGAGCGCCGAAAGCACGTCCTCGGTGGTGAGCTTGCGGGCCGCCAGCATGTCCGGGTCGAGCCAGACGCGCATCGAGTACGACCCGACCCCGCGAACGAGTACGTCGCCGACCCCGGGCACGCGGCTGAGTTCGTCGCGCAGTTTGAGCGTTCCGAAGTTCGACAGGAACAGCGCGTCGTAGGCCCCCGGGAGGTTATCGACGCGGCCCACGTCGGAGAGCGGTACGACGGGCCGCCCGGCGGGCGCCAGCGCGGTGCGGCGGAGCTTGTCGGCCGCGGCCGGGCCGTTGGGGGCGTAGTCGTCGGGCGCCGTGAGCCGGTAGCACAGTGCCTTGCCGTTGGGGTGCGGTTCGGCCTTCAGTCCGGCCACGACCAGCGCGCCCATGACCTGCGGGAGCGTGACCCCGGTGCCCGCGAGCGCGGCCGGGTCGAGGGTCAGGTCGAGCTGGTCCTTCGGCGGCGGCGCCGTGAGCGAGATCGCCAGGATGATACTCGACGACTGCTTCCGCACGGTCACGCCCTGCCGCTTGACGTCTTCGGGCAGGTTCGGCTCGGCGATGCTCAGCCGGTTCTGCACGAGCACCTGCGCGTCGTCCAGGTTGGTGCCGATCTCGAACGTGATCGTGAGGCCGTAGGAGCCGTCGGCCGAACTGGTGGAGGACATGTACATCATGTTCTCCACGCCGTTGATCTGCTGCTCGATCGGCGCGGCGACCGTGTCGGAGACGACCTTCGCGTTCGCGCCGGGGTATGTGGCGCTGACCTGCACCGTCGGCGGGGTGATCGGCGGGTACCGCTCGACCGGCAGCCGGTACATGGCGACCACGCCGAAGATGACCGTGATGACGGCCAGCACGTTGGCGAAGATTGGCCGGTCGATGAAGAAGCGCGAGATCATGCGGGGTCTTCAGAGTAGTAGGCACACGCCGTGTGCCGTTCTTTTCTTCAAACAAACGAGCAACGGCACACGGCGCCGGCCTTCGGCCTACTACTACTTTGCGGCGGGCGCCGTCAGGGCCCAGTCTTCCGGCGCGACCGGTTGGCCCGGGCGGGCCTGTTGCAACCCGTCGAGGATGACGCGGTCGTCGGCCTTCAGCCCGGCGGTGATCGCGACCACCGAGCGCACGGTCCGGCGGGTCGGGGTCGGGGGCTGGCCCTCCGCCGGCGGGGCCGGGTTCGGGTTCACCGCCACCCAGCTCGGCAGCGCCACGCCGGGCACCGCGGGGGGCGCCTTCCACACGGTCGCGCCCACCGTCACCAGGCGCTTCTCGACCTTGTTGTCCGCGCCGATGACATACAGGAACCGCCCCTCCTGCCCGCTCAGCAAGCAGTCTTCCGGCAGCACCAGTTGTGGGATCGATTCACCCTTCGGCACGCGCACGCGGGCGTACATGCCGGGGAACAGGAGCCGCACGTTGTTCGTCAACAGCGGGTTGTCGATCACCCCGCGAATGCGGATCGTGCCGGTGGACGTTTCGACCTTGTTCTCGCGGAAGTCGATCTTCCCGACGTGTGGGAACCCCTCTTCCTTCGTCACCCCGACCTCGACCGGGATCTGCTGGCTGCGCGGGTCTTTGTGCGGCGACGCCATCAGCGCCTGCTGGTACGCGATCAGGTCGGCTTCCGGGGCATCGAAGTACACGTACAGTTGGTCCACTTTCAGAATCGTGGTGAGGAGCGTTGTGTCGGCCTGAACGAGTGTGCCGTCGTCCACAAGTGTGCGGCTGATGTGCCCGCCGATCTTGGCCTTGATGTCGGTGTAGCCGAGCTGGATCGTCGCGGTTTTCAGCGCGGCCCGGGCGGCGTCGTGGTGGGCCTCGGCGGCCGTCTGCGCGGCCTGCACGGCCTTGTGGGCGGCGATTGCGGCCTTGTGTTCGGCCACGCGCACATCGAATGTGGCTTTGGCCAGGTCCAGCGCGCCCACGGCCCCGGTTCCGGCCTCGCTCAACCGGGTCTCCCGGGCCAGGTCGGCCCGCGCCTGCTCGATCTGGGCGACCCAGGTCTTGATCTGGGCCGCGGCCTTCTCCACCTCGGCGCCGGCCTTGAGTACCTCCGCGCCGGCCTCCTTCTCCTCGGCCTCGGCCTTGCTCACCGCGGTCTGGAACTCCAGCTTGTCGATTGTGTACAATAGATCACCAGCGGCAACTTCCGTTCCTTCGACGAACTTGACGCCCGTGAGGTACCCGCGAATCTTCGACCGGACCTCGACGGCCTTGGTCTGTTCGAGGTAGCCGTTGTACGTCCAGTAATCTCGCACCGGGACGGCGGCGGGGCGCACGACGGTGACCCGCGGGGGCGGCGCCGCCGGCGCCGCGGGCTTGTCGCGCCGGCACCCGGTCAGGCCGGTCGCGGCGGCGAGCAGGATCACGGCGAGTGCGGCACGGCTCATGGGAACCTCGGCGTGATGTTGAGCAACCCGCGCGCCGCGCGCGGACCAAGGAATGTACCGTGAAGATATGGGCTTCTTACCCGGCGCACCGAACATTTGTCGAGTAGACCGCCGGACCAGTTCGCATTACTGCTTCCCGCCGCCCCAGAGCGGAGCGACGTTCTTCTTGTTCCACTCGTCCCACGCGGCCTGCAACTCCTGGACCGTCTCCGGGTTCTTGGCGCTCAGGTCGGTTTTCTCGCCGATGTCGTCCGCGAGGTTGTATAGCCGTGTGGGCGAGGTGCCCTTGCCGCCGTCGGCCACCGCTTCGTACTTCACGAGCTTCCATGGCCCCTTGCGCACCGCCATTTGTTGCCCGAACCGCCAGTATAACAGGTCGTGCGGATCCTTCGGGGTCGGCCCGCGCAGGTGCGGGAGCAGGTTCACCCCGTCGAGGTTCCATTCGGCCTTCGATTCGACGCCGGCGGCGGAAAGCGCGGTGGGCAGGATGTCGAGCTGGATTACCGGGGCGTCGTACACCTTCCCGGCCGGGATCTTGCCGGGCCACGTCACAAAGAACGGAACACGGATCCCGCCCTCCAGCGTCGTGCGCTTCGACCCGCGGAGCGGGGTGTTCACCGACCCGTTGATGCTCGTCCCCTGCATCACCGGCCCGCCGTTGTCGCTGAAGAAGAACACGAGCGTGTTTTCGTCCAGTTTCTCGTCTTTGAGTTTGGCGAGCAACTTGCCGATGGCCTCGTCCATCGCTCCCATCATCGCGGCGTAGGTGCGGCGCGGGTTGTCCTTGATGTCCGCGAACTTCTTCAACCGCTCATCGGTGGCGTGCATCGGGGTGTGAACCGCGTTGAACGCCAAATACAGGAAGAACGGCTTGGCCTTGTTGCGGTCCACGAACCCGACGGCCTCGCGGGCGAGTGCGTCGGTGAGGTATTCGGTCTCGTTGGCGTCCTTCGTCCCGCGGAGGATCGTGCCGGCCTTGCCCTTTTCGGGGAAGTACGCGTGCGCGCCGCCGAGGAACCCGAAGAACTCGTCGAACCCGCGCTTCTGCGGGTGGAACTTGTCTGCGGCGCCGAGGTGCCACTTGCCCACGAGCGCCGTCGCGTACCCGACGGCCTTCAGCCGGTCGGCGAGAGTGGTTTGTGTGAGCGGCAGGCCGACGTCCGCCCCGGCGCCGTTAAACTCGTGGCCGAACCTCGTCTGATAGCGCCCGGTGAGCAACCCGGCGCGGGTCGGCGAGCAGTACGGCCCGGACACGTACCCGCTGGTGAACCGCGTCCCGGCCTTCGCCAAGGCGTCGATGTTCGGGGTCGGGATGTCCTTGCAGCCGTGGACGCCGATGTCGGCGTAACCCATGTCGTCGCCGACGATCACGATGACGTTGGGTTTTCCGTCCGCGCGAATGGGCGCGGTGAGTGTCAGGAGTGTGAGGGCAGCGAGAACGATCCGCAACATGGGAGAGCCTCCGGGCGACGCGGCCATTTTCGCGAGAGTGGCTGTCGTGGTACAGCGCATTTCTTGTCTTCGTGGCACAGGCTGAAAAGCCTGTGTTGAGGTTTGGTTTTTCGTGGCACAGGCTTTCCAGTCTGTGCTTCCAAATCGGTGGTCCGAGCGCAGCGAGTGGCCACCGCATCGAACCGTCGGGGTCGCTCGAACCGTTGGGGTCGATCCCTCGCTTCGCTCGTGATCGAGTGCAAGCACAGGCTGGAAAGCCTGTGCCACAAGAAGAAAGGCACACAGCCTGGAAAGGCTGTGCCACGAAGAAAGGCTTCCGGCGTTTGCGTGCTTTTGCGGCCGGAATCTGTTAGAATCCGAGCTACCGATTTCCCCAGGTCGCCCGCCGCGAGGTCTTCGCCCTATGGCCGGACCCACTCACCCGTCTTCGCCCGCGGCGCACGAGCCACCGGTCATCCTGGTGGTGGACGATTCCCTGTTGGAGCAGAAGTACGTCGGCCGCATCCTCGCGCAACAGGGCGGGTGGCGGGTCGCCTTCGCACGCAACGGCGAAGAGGCGATGGACGTGATCGTGAAGACCCCGCCGGCGATCGTGCTGACCGACATGAACATGCCCCGGATGGACGGGCTGACGCTCACCGAGAAGGTGCGCGAGCACTTCCCGCTGGTGCCGGTGGTGCTGATGACCGGCAGCGGCAGTGAGCGGGTCGCGGTCGCGGCGCTGAAGGCCGGCGCGGCCGATTACGTGCCCAAACAAGCCCTGACGCACGACCTGCTCCCCGTACTCGAGCGCGTCCTCTCCGCCGGGCAGGCCGAACACCGCCGGTTCCGCGTGCTCCAGGGTATGACGCGGCGCAGCTCGCAGTTCGTGCTGGAGAACGACCCGGCGCTGGTGCCACCGCTGGTGTCGCAGTTTCGCGAGGACCTGATCGAGATGGGTCTGTGCGACCTGACCGGGGCGACGCGCGCCGGGATCGCGCTGGAGGAGGCGCTCCTGAACGCGGTGTATCACGGCAACCTGGAGGTGAGTTCCGACCTGCGGGAGAACGGAGACGAGGAGTTCCACAAGCTGGCCCGCGAGCGGCGCGAGATCGCCCCCTACGCGGCGCGCCGGGTGCGCGTCGCCGCCCGGCTCACGACGACGACCGCGACGTTCGTCATCATGGACGAGGGGCCGGGGTTCGACGTGACGAAGATTCCCGATCCGACCGACCCCGAGTTTCTGGAGCGCCCAAGCGGGCGCGGGGTACTCCTGATGCGCACGTTCATGGACGAGGTGCGGTACAACGCGACCGGCAACCGCGTCACGCTCGTGAAGCGCCGCGACCGCGTCGAGAGCGCGTAAGGACGCACATCCCCTGCGCCTGCAGTCCGATCCCGCGGAGTCGCGATGCTTCTGACTGGTTTGCGAACCCGCTTTCGCGTTCCTGAGCGGATGGACGACCCGGCGCTCGACCCGGGCGAGCACCGCCGCGCGCTCGCGGGGCTGGTGCGACTCAACCGCGTCAGCGACAGCGCCGGGGTGCTATGGCCCGCGATCGCGCGACTCGCCGGCGAGCTGCAGCGCCCGGTGCGCCTACTCGATGTCGCCACCGGGTCCGGGGACGTGCCGCGGAAGCTGCTCGCCCGCGCCAATCGCGCCGGGATCGCGCTCGACGTGTCCGGGTGCGATATCAGCCCGACCGCGATCACCGAAGCGGCCCGCGAACCGACCGAGGTGCGGTTCTTCATTCACGACGCCCTCCACGACCGGCTCCCGTCCGGGTTCGATGTCGTTACTTGCTCGCTCTTCTTGCACCACCTGAGCGAAGATGAGGCCATCGCCCTGCTTGCGAACATGGAGAACGCCGCGGGGCGGATGATTCTGGTGAACGATCTGTCGCGGTCGCGGTTCAATTACTGCGCGGTGTGGCTCGCGTGTCACGTACTGACGCGCTCGCGGGTGGTGCGGTTCGACGGACCGGCGTCGGTGCGGTCCGCGTTCACGCCCGCCGAAGCGCACAACCTGGCCAGTCGCGCCGGGCTGCACGGCGCGACGGTGCGATCACGTTTCCCGTGCCGCTTCGTGCTTGAGTGGAGGCGGGAGTGACGCACGACGCCATCGTCGTCGGGGCTGGGCCAGCCGGCGCTGTTGCGGCGCGCGAACTGGCCCGGCGCGGGGTGTCGGTGCTGTTGGTCGATAAGGCGCATTTCCCGCGGCCGAAGGTGTGTGGGTGTTGCGTGAACGGGGCTGCGGTCCGCACGCTCCAGCAACTCGGACTCGGTTCGGTACTCGCGGGCGGCGTTCCGCTCCGTGATGTGCGCATCGCGGCCGGGCGGCACTCCGCGCGGGTGAAACTTCCCGGCGGGGTGGCGCTGTCGCGCGAGGCGTTCGACCTGGCACTCGTGCGCGAAGCCGTTGCCGCCGGCGTCGAGTTTCGAGAGGGGGTGACTTTGAAACTCGAGGAGGCGCGCGCGACGGCCCGGCTCGTGATCGTCGCGAGTGGGCTTGCGGGTAATGATGCGGCGCCCGACCCCGGTTCGCGGATCGGGGCGGGCACGGCCGTACCCGCGGATGCGGTGCCCGCGTTCTTCGCGCCTGGTACCATCTTCATGGCGACCGCGCGCGGTGGCTATGTCGGTTGCGTGTGCGTCGAGGACGGGCGCCTCGACGTGGCCGCGGCGTTCGATGTGGCGTTTTTGAAAGAGCAGGGCGGTCCCGGTCCGGCCGCCGAAGCGGTACTGGCGGAAGTCGGCTGGCCGCGAATCACCGGCCTCGCGGAGCTGCCGTGGAAGGGGACGCCGGCGCTCACGCGGCGCGCGAAGCAGATCGGAGGCGAACGATGGTTCGCGGTCGGCGACGCGGCCGGGTACGTCGAGCCGTTTACCGGCGAGGGGATGGCGTGGGCGGTGATGTCGGCCGCGGCATTAGCCCCGATCGCGGTCCGCGCCGTACAACGGTGGGACGGCGCGCTCGTGCGCGAGTGGGAGCGAACCCACCGACGACTGATCGGCGCGCGGCAGCGCGTGTGCCGGGTGGTTTCGCGTGTCCTCCGCTCGCCGATTCTCACGACGGCCACGGTCCGCGCGCTGTCGGTGCTGCCGGTGCTGTCCCGGCCGGTTGTCGCGTCGTTGAACCGTCCGGCTCGATCTCACGGTGCTAGCCCATGAGCTTTGCGATTCACGGCCTGGGCACCGCGCACCCGCCGGACTCCGTGACCTCGACCGAAGGCCTCGCGCTCGCCCGCTTCCTCGCGGGACCGGACGTGCGCACGTCCACCTGGCTCGGCCCGATCTACTCGAACAGCGGCGTTACGTCACGCTTTCAAGTCATCGGCGGGCCGGTCGTTCGCGATGTCCTCAACGGCACCACCGAGAGCGGGTCGCCGTTTCTCCCGACCGACGCGAACGACGGCGTCGGCCCCACCACCGGCGAGCGGATGGCGATTTACGCGGCCGAATCCGGCCCGCTCGCGGTGCGCGCCGCCGCCGCCGCGCTGGCCGAATCCGGCTTCGAAGCAACTTCGATCACGCATCTGGTGACAGTTTCCTGTACCGGGTTCGTTGCGCCCGGCATCGACTTCGCGCTGATGACCAGTTTGGGGCTGCGCCCGACGGTCGCGCGGACGCACGTCGGGTTCATGGGCTGTCACGCCGCGCTCAACGGGCTGCGAGTGGCGAATGCCTTCGCGAGCGCCGACCCGGCCGCGCGGGTGCTGGTGTGCGCGGTGGAGTTGTGCAGCCTGCACTACTACTACGGCAGCGCTGCGGACAAGCTGATCGCCAACGCGATCTTCGCCGACGGGGCGGCGGCCGTGGTGGGCTGCGCGAAGGAACCGAACCCCCCGGCCCCCTTCCCTCAGAAGGAAGGGGGAGCAAAACAAGAGACAGAAGACGGCGGCGCGCCGTTCACCTCTCTGGCTCCCCCTTCCTTCTTAGGGAAGGGGGTTGGGGGGTTCGGTTCTTGGTCCCTCCGCGCCTCCGGGTCGTGCCTGATCCCCGATTCCGCCGGCGACATGGGCTGGACCGTCGGCGATCACGGCTTTGAAATGGTGCTGTCGCGGCGCGTGCCGAGCAAGATCGCCACGCACCTGCGCCCGTGGCTCGAATCGTGGCTCGGCGACAACGGACTGTCACTCGCGGACGTGCGGAGCTGGGCCGTTCATCCCGGAGGGCCGAAGATCGTCTCCGCGGTCGAAGAATCGCTGGCGCTGTCGGCGGAGGCGCTGGCCCCGTCACGCGCGGTGTTCGCGGAGTTCGGGAACATGTCCAGCCCCACGGTGCTGTTCATCTTGCAGAGGCTGCGCGAGGCGAACGCGCCGCGGCCGTGTGTCGCGCTGGGGTTCGGGCCGGGGCTGGTCGCGGAAGCGGCACTGTTCGTGTGATTCTGTCTTCGTGGCACAGGCTTTCTAGCCTGTGTGCCAGTTAGCTTAACGGCGCACAGCCTGGAAAGGCTGTGCCACGAATCCTCACACTCACACTCGCACCCACACTATTTCTTCTCCACCGGCGTGTCGTCGGCGTTGCCCCACTCGCCCCAACTGGGGTAGTAGTTCCGCACGTTTTTCGCCCCGGCCAGTTCCAACCCGAACGCGACCACCGCGGCGCGCCCGCCCCCCTGGCAGTACGTCACCTGCGGCTTGTTGAGGTCGATCTTGCGATCCTTCACCAGCTTGATGAGGTCCGCCGGCGGGAGGAACCTGTCCGTCTTGGGGTCGAGCAGTTCCACCCATTCGAGGTGCGTCGCGCCGGGGATGTGTCCGGCCTTTTTCGCCATGGCCTTTTCGCCAGTGAACTCCTCTTTCGTCCGCGCGTCCACGCACACCGCGCCGGCCTTCAGTTGCTCCAATACGTGCTTCTTGTCGGCCAGCCGCGCGGTGTCCGGCTTCCAGTCGTGCGGTTCGGCCTTCGCGACCGACGCCGAGTTCTCCGTCGATAGTTTCGCGGCGGTCCACGCCTTCCAGCCGCCGTTGAGGATGCGCACGTCCGGCACGCCGGCGTATTTCAGCATCCACCACGCCCGCGCCGCGTCGCGCACGTCGTCGGCGAGGATCACCGTCGGCGTTTTGGGCGAAACCCCGATGTTCGCGAGTTCCTTCTTCCAGAACGCCGCGTCGGCCTTGTCGGCCAGGATCGCCTTCGCCCAGGGCGCGACATCGACGTTGACCGCGCCGTGGATGGTACTGACGCCGTACTTCGCTTTCGTGCGCACATCGAGCAGGTGGTAGTCCTTTAGCTTCGGGTCGGTCACCTCCACCAGCAGGTTCGGCGCGGGGTAATTGGCGGCCGGTTCCGCGGCTGCGAGGTGGACAGCGAGCAAGAGTGTCGTCATCATGTGCAGTGTCCTTCCGAAAAACGCGGTGGGCACCGTTCACCCTATACGAGCGAACCGAACCATGTCTACCGACATCACCCGAAGGGCCGTGCTGGCCGGCGCGGCCGGAGGGCTGGCGATGACCGCGACCGAATCGCGTGCCGAAGCGCCCAGTCACAAGTTCGGCTACTGCCTGAACACCAGTACCGTTCGTGACAAGGACGGGAAGTCGCGGGCGATCACCGACCTCATCGACATCGCGGCGAAGGCCGGGTACGACGCCATCGAGCCGTGGATCTCCGAAATCGACGACTACACGAAGGGCGGCGGGACGCTCGACGATCTCGCCAAGCGGATCAAGGACGCCGGGCTGGTCGTCCCGGACGCGATCGGGTTTGCCGAGTGGATCGTGGAGGACGAGGGGCGGCGGAAGAAGGGCCTCGAACAGGCCAAGCGCGACATGGAGAAGGTCGCACGCATCGGCGGCACTCGGCTGGCGGCCCCGCCGGTCGGGGCGACGGGCGGCATGAGCAAGCGCGACGACCCGAAATTCACGCAACCGATCGTCGATCTCGTCGCCGCCGGCGACCGCTACCGGGCGCTGCTTGAGATCGGCGAAAAGCTCGGGATCACGCCGGTCGTGGAGGTGTGGGGCTTCTCGAAGACGCTCCGGCGTCTCGGCGAGGCGCTTCTGGTCGCGGTCGAGAGCGGCAGCGCGAAGGGCTGCGTCCTGCCGGACATCTACCACCTCTACAAGGGCGGGTCCGACTTCGCCGGTCTGCCCCTACTCTCCGTGTCGGCGATCGGTATCTTCCACGTGAACGACTACCCGAAAATCGACCGCGAGAAGATCAGCGACGCCGATCGCGTGTACCCCGGCGACGGGATTGCGCCGCTCCAAGAGGTGTTCGCGACCTTACGCAGGATGGGCTACACCGGTTACCTGTCGCTGGAGCTGTTCAACCGCGACTACTGGAAGCAAGACCCGCACGCGGTCGCGAAGACCGGACTCCAGAAACTTCACGCTGCCGTGACGCGCGTTCCGCCGATGGAGCCCCCTGTAAAGCCCGCCTGATAGAGGACTCCTTGCGAATTCCCTCCACACGGTCGCGAAAACCGGGCTGACGAAACGGAAAGCGGTCGCGGGGTGACAGACTTTCATAAACGTTTCACGACGTTCTAACGCGCCCGATATACCCTGACACCAGACAACGCTGCGTTGTCGCTCACACCGGAGGATTTCCATGCGCCGTCGCGGGTTCACGCTGATCGAGTTGCTCGTTGTAATCGCGATCATCGCGATCCTGATCGGCCTCTTGTTGCCGGCCGTGCAAAAGGTCCGCGAGGCCGCGGCCCGGATGCAGAGCCAGAACAACCTCAAGCAGATGGCCCTGGCCACGCACAACTACCACGACGTCAACAACCAGTTCCCGCTGTCGTGGAACGACTGGGACGGCAGCGACTCGGCCGTGATGTGGAACCGGGCCGGGTCGAGCCACTTCTACATCCTCTCGTTCGTCGAGCAGGACAACCTGGCGAAGAAGGCCAACACCGGCACCACGAACTACTTCTGGTCGGTCTACACCAACAACGGCGTGAAAACGTTCGTGAACCCGTCGGACCCGTCGTGCCCGGCGAACGGGCTGTACAACGACGCCGGGTGGGGCAACTACGGCGTCACCGGCTACGCGGCCAACTTCCAGGCGCTCGGCTGGTGGTTCCGCACCAACAACAACAAGGTGCGGACGATGGCGTCGATGATGGACGGCACCTCGAACACGATCTTCTACGCCGAGAAACTGGCGGTGTGCATGAACGATACGATCCCGTCGGGCTACAGCGGGGCGAAGTACAACATCTGGGCCTACGGCCGCACGGCGTGGAACGAGTGGAACCCGGTGTTCGGCTACCAGATCACCGGCCCGGCGTCCAAGTTCCAGGTGAGCCCGACGTGGTCGAGTACCACCTCCGCCTGCGACCCGCGGCTGGCCAGCGCCCCGCGGACGGCCGGCATCCTGGTCGCGCTGGGCGACGGCAGCGGGCGGCTGGTGTCCGCGTCGGTCGGTCCGAACACGTGGTGGTCCGCCTGCACCCCCGACGGCGGCGAGGTTCTCAACGCCGACTGGTAACCCCGAACCCGGAGCGCTCACCCGATGCGATTCGTTCTGCTCGCGCCCGCGCTCGTTGCGGTCGCGCTCTCCGGCTGCGGCGGCGACGTGCCCCGCGGCCGGGTCCACGGCACGGTCAAGCTCAACGGCAAGCCGCTCTCCGGGGCGACCGTCATCTTCCTGGCCGCGGACAACAAGACGCACGTCGTCGATCTGCGGGCCGACGGCACCTACGAGGTCCCCGGGGTCGCCCTCGGCCCGGTGAAGGTGTCGGTCCAGCAGGCCGCACCGCGGTCCGCGGTGAAGGGCGAGTTCGACCCGCCGGTGCTGTCGAGCGCCGCCAAGGGCGTGGCCGACGAGAAGGCGGGGAAGTCTCCGACCGCGCCGGAGGCGAAGGGCAAGGCCGACGCCGGCCCGCGGCTCCCCGCCCACTACACGGACCCCGCGCGGTCCGGGCTGTCGTTCGAACTGAAGGCCGCCGACCAGGAGTGGTCGGTCGATCTGAAGTAACTCCGTTGTTGGTATCTCCCGGTCCGGCCGGTTCGCCGGCGGGGCCCGACCCCAGGTGACCCGATGCCCGTTCCCTCGCGCCGCGACCTGTTCGCCGCCGGCGGCGCCGCCGCGCTGCCGGGGTTCCTCTCCACCGCGCGCGGGGCCGACCGCAAACCGGCGCTGCGCGTCGCGCACATCACCGATGTTCACATCCTGAAGGACCGCGACGCCCCGAAGGGCGTGGCCGCGATGTTCGCTCACATGTTCGGACAGAGGGACGGGAAGCCCGAACTGGTGCTCTCGACCGGCGATCAGGTGATGGCCGTGGACGGAAAGGTGAGCGGCGCGAAGGCCGCGGAGCAGGTCGCGGTGTGGAAAGACGCGGTGAAGGCGTGCCCGGTGCCGATCCGCGCGTGTCTGGGCAACCACGACGTGTGGGACGGACACGAACCGACCGACGCCGTTCCCCTGACGCAAAAGGGCTTCGCGCTCATGACCGGCGTCCTCGGGATGCCGGCCCCGTATTACAGCTTCGATCAGGGCGGGTGGCACTTCGTCGCGCTCAACAGCATGTGCAACTGGCCGAAGTTTGCGTCGCTCTCCGCCGAGCACTTCGACTGGTTGAAGGCCGACCTCGCGAAAACGAAATTGCCGACGGTGGTGATGAGCCACGTGCCGATCCTGAGCGTCACGTCACAGGTGTACGGCGACAGTTGCCGCAAGGAGAACGACAACCTCGTGCCGGGCATCTGGCACCACGCCGACTGCTGGGCGATCAGCGAAGTGTTCCGCAAGAACCCGCACGTCAAGCTGTGCCTGAGCGGGCACATGCACACGTGCGACCGCTGCGAGTACCGCGGGG
>CAZBXY010000131.1:0-20154 GCA_964495365.1 uncultured Frigoriglobus sp.
GAGCCGCGTCCGGCAGGGAGCGGGCCAGACACCTTCGCAGTGAGTGTCTGGCCCGCTCCCTGCCGGTCGCGGCTCACTACCAGAAGGCTCACTCCTACTGCGTGGAAGCCACTTCACCTTCCTCACTCGGAACTCCCGCCTTTCTCCTCTTCGGCAAGAGCGGTTGGATCATGTAGCCCAGCCACGTCGTCGGGGTCGGGGTGTTGAGGCCGAGGCTCGTTGGCTCGTGATCGGGGCAGACGTAGGTGCCGAACAGCACGTCCATCAGCGGGCACACGTTGCCGTAGTTGCCGGCGTCGCGATCCTTCGCGTGGTGCCAGTGGTGGAGCTGCGGGGCGCCCAGGATCGGCTTCAGTACGCCGAGCGGCAGTCGGACGTTCGAGTGAATGTAAATCGCCCACACCCCGCGGAACGCGATGAACCCCGCGAGCGTCTCCAGCGGGAACCCGAGCACGAACGCCGGCAGGTTGATGAGCGTCAGCGTGTAGATCGTATCGAGCGGGTGTTCGCGGTGCGCCGCGAGCCAGTCGAGGTGTTCGGCGCTGTGGTGAACCGAGTGGAACCGCCACAGGAAGCTCGACCGGTGCTGCAACCGGTGGCCCCAGTAGACGCAGAAGTCGCTCAGCAGAATCACCTCAAGTACTTGCAGCCAATACGGTTGCGCTGCGACCGCGCTGCGAAACTCGTGCGGAACGATCCCGTTCCACGCGCCTTGAGACTGGGCGAGGCACCAGAAGACGAGGCCGTTCCAGAGCAGGTATTGACCGAGGAGGAAGCAGAGGTCGAGCGCCCAGCCCGGGCGGAAGAACCGCTGCCCGGCCTTCGCCGGGAACGCCAGTTCCAGCGGCCGGAACACCGCGACCAGGAACAGCAAACTCAGCCCGGTCGCGATCAGGAGCCGGACGATATTCGGGCTGCTGTTGAGGAACTCGTCGAGGTTCATGGCGGTATCGCGGGGTTATTCGCCCGGTTTGACGGGCGCGGGTTCGTGCGGGGCGGGCGCCACCTCCACAGGCGGCTTTACGCCCGGCCCGACGAAGATGAACGTCGATTTGGACCCGCTCATGTACTTGGGCGACTCCGGGGCGGGCTGTGGCGCGGGTGGCGGCTTCGTCACGGGAAAGTGTGAGAACACCGGGGCCGACTTCGTTCCGAGCGAAAACACCGTGGCGCTTCCGCACACGACGAAGCACCCGACCAGAACAACAGCATTCACCACTGCCGCAGATCGAAGAACGCGCCGTTTCGGTTCCATGTGACACCTCCGAATGATGTCACAAGCGTAGAACACGTCGTTCCACGCCGACACAACGGACGGCTACGGCTTGGACGGCGTCACCTGCTGCCCACCCGCCGGAGACAATCCGCTCGTCACACCGGGAAGGTTGGGCGACTTCGAGCCACTGAAGAACACTGACGGTTTGCTCTCGGACGCGGGTGGGGTGTCCGGCGGTGCCGGCGGTTGGGGCGGCGCCGCTTCGGGTGGGGTTTCCGGCTTCGAGAACATCTGGAACGCCCCGGTGCGGCAGCCGATGAACCCGCCGACCAAGGCGATCGCAGGCACGAACGCCAGAGCCTTGAGAAACTTCTTTCGCAATTCCATTTGCGATCCTCCGATGAAAGGTGTCACGGCTTGGGCGGCACCGCGGGGTTCGCCGACGGGGGCGTGATAATGGGTTTCGACTTGGACCCGCCGATGAAGACCGGCGGCGTGGCTCCGGGCGGCGGACCGGACGCGGGTTGCGCGGCGGGTTGCGCGCCGGGCGGCTTGGCGAAAATGATCGTCTTCGACCCGCCCATGAAGGTCGGACTCCCTTCGGGCACGACTTCGACCAACACCGGCTCTTGCGGCGCTGGCAATTGGTTTGCGGTCGGTTCCGGTTGCGGCTGCGGGTCGGGCTGTGGCGCGCGCTTCGAGAGCCAGGGTATTGGGAGGGGCGGAAGTACATCGAGGACACCGGCCTGCACCCCGACGAACCCGCCGGCGAGGACGATCGCGGGCACCAGCGCCGCGAACTTCAGGTAACGCTTTCGCCGTTCCATCTGGCCGCCCTCCGAAAGTGACCGTGCGCCGATTCTACGCGACCCAACGCGGTGCGGTGCGGTCGTGTTGGAGCTTGTTACCGCGTGTTACGTTCGAGCGCCCGCTTCGCCTCCTGCGTGCGAAACGCCTCCGCGCCCCCGGCGGCGAGTTCCTTGAGCAGTTTGCGGGAATCGTGGGTGTCGAGCGCTTCAATTAACTCGATCGCCCGGGCGTCGGTGAGCTTGGCCGGTTCGGTCTCGTCCCCGCCCTTCGCGGCGGGTTTGAGCTTCATCCGCACGAGTTTGACCGCGGCGTCCGGCTCGTGCGCGAGCCGGGCCATCGCGAGGTACGCATCACTCGCCGAGCCGGTGGCGAGCGACTCCCACAACTTCGCGGCGCTGGTTTCGTTCTTGAGCGACTCCGGCAGCGGTACGGATCGGAGCCGCATGTCCCACACGAGAACGGTGTGATCGCCGCCCGCGGTGAAGAGCTTCGTGCCGTCCGGGGTGAACCCGAGGACGCGCACTTCGCCACGATGACCGTCGAGCATTCGGCGAACTTGTCCCGTCGCGGCCTCGCACAGCGCGACGCCGAGCGAAGAACGCAGCTTCGCCACGAATTGCCCGCCTGTTGGCGAGAGTGCCATTGTCGATGGGATGAACGGTTCTTCGTATTTCGGCCAATGCTTCAACCGGAAGCGCGACACCGGTGCGCCGGTCCCGGCTTCGCGGACGAACCAGGCATCGTTGTCGTGCGAGCGATATAGCAGCAACGCCGGATTGGGACGCAGCGCCAGAAGCGGTTCCACGTCGTCCGCGACGTGCGGTTCCCAGGTTTGCGGAAGCTCCTTCCCCGTCCTCGCGTCCCACCGCTTCCCGTCACACACGTCCGCGAGTACCACGGTGCCGTTTGATGAGAAGCGGGCGGGTCGAACCGGGCCGTCGGGGGCCAACTCGAACCGCTTCTTTCCACTCGGCCAGTCGTGGACCGTGATCGGTGGCTCTGCATCGGCCCACGTTAACACCGCCTTGCCGTCGGGCGCGAACACCGCGTGGCGCGGTTTTGAGTTCGCGAGGTCGCCCGGCAGCGGAACCTCCAGCCCGGTGATGAGATCGCGTGCGGTGAGGCGGTCTTTCGTGCTGAACAGGATCGCGGTGCCGTCCGGCGTGAACGTTGGGCGGTTACTCCACCAAGAAGCGATCTTCCGAAACTCCGGTGCGCTGGTAAACGCGCGCAGTTCTGCCCCGGTTGCCACGTCCCATAATCGCACGGTTTCGTCGGGCGCCCAGGTCAGTAGGCGCTTGCCGTCGGGCGACAGCTCCGCGTGTTCGACCGGCGCGCGGTGCCCCGACGCGGCGGACAGCGGGCGCAACGTCTTCGCGTCCCAGAGGCGCACCAGACCGTAAAGGTCGGCGGTCGCGATCGTGTCGCTGTTGGCCGACACTGCGATCGCGTACGGCGTGTACGCGTGCCCTTCGAGCCGACCGAGTTCCTTTCCAGTCGTCACGTCGATGACCCGCGTCTTGTCGTTGTGGGTCGAGACGACGAGCACTTCGCCGGAAGGAAAGAACTCGTACGCGCCGCTGTCGCGCTCGCCGACACGGTGGAGCGTTCTGTCCGCCGGCCCGTAGGGGAATCGCACGCGCACGGGCTTTTGGGGAGCGGATTTGTAAGGCAAGAACAGAGGGACCACATCGAAGCCCCACTCCTTTTCTTCCGCGGCGTGTAGGACAAGTGAGCGGCCGTCCGGTGTGAGCATGAGCCGGTGAGTGATCCTCTTGTGGTCGGCGGTGTCAAGGACGAGGGGCGGCACCCCCGCCGCGGCACTCGACACGAGCAGGGACGGCTGCGGTTTGCCCGAGGCGACGTCCCACACGGTCGCGGCCATCGCGTCGGAGTTCGCCAGTACGCGGAACGTGACGAGCGCCTTGCCGTCGGCCGAGAAGCGCGCGGCGCCGGGACTGTCGGCGCCGAAGTCGAGGGTGCCGACGCGGACTAACTTCGCGGCGCTCGCGGCCGGTTTTAGCTCGAAGACGCGGACCGCGATCGTGCCCTCCGCAGATTCCCACCATGCCGCGACCCGCTTGCCGTCGGCGCTGAACAGAAAGCCGGTGTACTTCCCGTCGCGTTTCGGTGATCCGTCGGTGACCGAGCCGCCGAGCCGCTCGACGGGCTCCGGCGGGAGCAGTGGGGGCGCGGTGTCCGGTTTGGTGAAGTCCCAGACGAAAAAATCGTCCGGGATCACCTTCCCGCGCTGTCCCTTTGGCACCTGTTCGGTGCGGGCCGCGATCGCGAACGCACCGCCCGGCCCCCACACCAGCCCGCCGAACAGCTCGCGGTTCACGCGCTGCTCGTGCAGCCGGCGTCCGGTCGCGGCGTCCCACATCGTCAGAGCGAGTACCCGGTCGCCGGCAGCGTGAACGGTCGCGTACCGCTTGCCGTCGGGCGAGAGTGCGAGCCACTCAACAGAACCGCCGGCCCGGTAGCGGTCGTCGCCGAGGCGCGCGAGCGCGCCCGGCGGCAGGTCGGCTTTTGCGACAGGAACGAGCAGAGCGAAAACGATCAGGGACGTGATCCGCGCCATGGCTCCCTCCGCTGAGCGGCGGGATGGTAGCCGAACCGGCCGGGCTGAAGCGAGACGAACTTGTTGCGGAGCGCCCGCGCCGCGGGTATCGTCGGGTGGTGTCGGACGGGTGAATGGGTTTAGCTCGCTCGTTTCGAGCAGGCTGATGATGCGTCAGCCGAGCGTTCTCCACCACACCCGACCCGGGGACGGCTGTTCCAGCACCGCTATCGGTGGCGCGCCGTCGCGGCGGCAAGCGGTCGGGAGCAACCCCGCGGATCGTGGTTCCGCTTGCCGCCGCGACGGCGCGCCACCGGCGGTGCCGTGAGCCTTCCGCGCTCCAGGTCGAGAAGTGAACCCGCACCCGTCCGACATTTACTTCTCGTCCGGCGCCTTCACCTCGCGCGGCGCCGGGGCGAGCGGCACCTCCGGGAACGGCTCGAACGTCCCCGGCGCCGACTTCATTTCACCCGGTCGGCTTTGGTTCTCGTGGATCTGTTTCAAGATCACTTTGACTTTCGGGTCCATCTTGTACGGCTGGTACATCTGGAGTTTGATGTCAGGGATCGTGATCGGCTGGTACGTCGGGAACGCCGGCGTCGGTGTGGTGTTGGGCGTTGACTTTGTGATACTCAGCACGACCGACACGATGACCAGCGCCACGCCCGCCATCCAGGCTCCGCTCGCCGGGCTATTGGGCGCGGGATCGGACGGTCCCGCCCACACGGACCGCTGAATCGGCGCCGGGATGTTCGGCACCGGGGGCGGCAGAAGCGATATCGCCGGCGTGTCGCGCACGATGCCCCGAAGCACCCCTCGCATCTCACCGAACGGCACGTGACGGGCGTTCGCCACCGACAGCTTGTCCTGGAGCGCGTTCACGTGAACGCGCTCCGCGAAGTTCGGCGCCAAAGCCCACACGTCGTAGCCGAACCGGACGTACCGCAGGCTGCGGAACGACTCGTTCTCCGCGACCGCCTCCAGTACCTCCGACGACGGCCCGCAGTTCAACACCAGCGTTTCCACGTTCGCAAAGTGACCGGTGCGCAGGAACTCGACGACCGGCGTGCGGAAGAACGACACCTTCAGCCAGCCCACTCGCTCCAACAGCGGGCTGCGGCCCACCTCGGCCAACAGGTCGGCGTACTGCCCGTGGTCGGCGAGCGGGTCGTTGTGCCAGTTTGATGCGAACAGGTGAATGTCCCACAGCGGGCACGTGCGGAGTGTGCTGCCAATTTCGGGCGCGAACCGGCGTGCCGGGCTGTCGGGGGCGAGCGCCGGCAGGGGTTGGCGGGGGACGTGCGGAGGGGCGAGCTGTTCGAGAAACTCCTGCGGGCGCACCGCGCGGGCCGGGCGCAGGAACCCGCGATCGAACGGGGCCGACGACATCGCCACCGGGAACGCCCGGCGCCACTTGCCGCCGTACTGGAGAAACAGCCGGCGCTCGCGCTTTTCCAGCTCCGGGGCGAACGGGCGCGGACCGGCGAGCCAGCCCTCGGGGGCGAGTCGGGCGAAGGCGCACTGGAGCCGGATGAATTCGGCCCGGGCGCGCTCCGCTCTCGCGAGCGGGTCCGGGAACCGGTCCGCGTTCTCGTCGAGCCAGTCGGCGTAGACCAGTCGCGGCGCGTCATCGTGCGGCGCGGCCAGAATCGCCTGAAACAGTGCCCGTTCTTCCACAGTCGATTCTCACTCGCCGGCGGCCCGCGGCCAATACCACCTTGCTTCGCCGTTCGCGCGCGGTATCCCAACTCCGCCCTCACGATATCACGAAGGAGTCTCGCGTGCGCACCCTCATCACCGGCGGAGCCGGGTTCATCGGCTCCCACCTCTGCGAACGGTTCCTCAACGAGGGGCACGAGGTGATCGCCGTTGACAACATGATTACCGGCGACCTGGCGAATCTCGACCCCCTCCGCACTCATCCCAAGTTCCGGTTCATCGGGCACGACATCTCGAACCCGCTGAAGCTCAAGGACAAGCTCGACAACGTGCTGCACTTCGCCAGCCCGGCCAGCCCGGTCGATTACCTCGAACACCCGATCCCGACGCTGAAGGTCGGCGCGCTGGGCACGCACAACACCCTGGGCCTGGCAAAGGCCCACCGCGCGCGGTATCTCCTCGCGAGCACCAGCGAGGTCTACGGCGACCCGTTGGAGCACCCACAAAAGGAGACGTACTGGGGCAACGTAAATTGCGTGGGGGTGCGCGGGTGCTACGACGAAGCGAAGCGGTTCGCCGAATCGATCGTCATGGCCTACCACCGCGTCCACAAGATTGATACAAAGATCATACGTATTTTCAATACTTACGGCGAGCGCATGAGGTTGAACGACGGGCGCGTGCTGCCGAACTTCATGTACCAGGCGCTCATGGGCCAACCGCTCACCGTCTACGGCGACGGGAAGCAGACCCGCAGCTTTCAGTACGTGTCGGACCTCGTCGAAGGGATCTGGCGGCTGCTCCGGACCGACTACCACAACCCGGTGAACCTCGGCAACCCGGCCGAGATCACCATCCTGGAGTTCGCCGAGGAGATCCTGCGGCTGTCCGGGAGCGGCAGCAAGATCGAGTTCCGCCCGCTGCCGCAGGACGACCCGAAGGTGCGCCAGCCCGATATTTCCCGCGCCCGCGAGCTGCTCGGCTGGGAACCGCAGGTCGGCCGCGACGAGGGCCTGCGCCGCACCCTCGACTTCTTCAAACGGAAACTGGAGCGGAAAGTGTGAGTGCGGGTGTGAGTGTGAGGAAAACAAGGCAGAGTGAAAACCGAAGAGTGAAAAGGCAGAAGGCCGGACCCGACGTCAGTTCTGCTATTCTCCTTCACTGCTTTGTTTTTCCTCATACTCACACCCGCACTCACACTCCTTTAGCCAGCCAGAAAATTACCCGTTCCCGCTTGACGGGAGCGCCCGCACCTCATCCTAATAAGCGGGAACGTGCCCCCGGAGCCTCTCCCGCGAGCGCGGCAACACCGCCGCGGCCGGCGCGGACCGGGGATTCGGCCGATTTTCGCCGGAACCATCCGGCGAGCGGGTGCGTCCAACGGGACACGTCAGCGAACACCGACTTTTCCAGGAACTCGCAGCATGACTCGCTCGTCGACGCGGTACCTCCCCGCCGCCCGGTTCCTGTTCCGGGCCGGAATGGCGCTGGCCCTCCTCATGCTGTGCGCCGGCGTGGCCAGCGCCCAACAAGAGGGTGGGGGCGAGGAAAAGGGTGGCGGCAATCTCGTCCTGTTCATGATCTCCTCGCTCGGCTGGCTGTTCGGCCCGCTGCTCCTGGCGATCTCCGTCGGGATGCTGGCGCTGGTGGTGCTGTTGGCCCTCGACCTGCGGATGACCTCGGCCATCCCGCCGGGGTTCGTGGATGAGTTCACCGACACCGTGAACAAGCGCAAGTTCAAGGAAGCCTTCGACATGGCGCGGAACGACCCGTCGTACCTCGGCCAGGTGCTGACCGCCGGGATGAGCCGCCTCCAGTACGGTCTCGAGGACGCCCGCGAGGCCGCGGCCAACACCCTCGAAAGCATCAAGAGCGACAAGGAGCAGAAGAACAACTACAACGCGGTCATCGCGACCCTCGGGCCGATGTTCGGGCTGGTCGGCACGGTGTACGGGATGATCAAGTCGTTCTCCGTGCTGGCGACCGCGACGCAGGTGAACCCGTCGAAGCTGGCCGACGGCATCTCGCACGCGCTGGTGGTGACGCTGTTCGGGGTGGCGATCAGTTGCCCGGCCATCTTCTTCAACGCGTTCTACCGCAACCGCATCACCCAGGTGACGATGGACGTGGGGCACATCGCCGACGACCTGTTGACCCAGATGTACCACAACTCGAAGAAGGCCCCGGGCGCCGCCGGCGGCACCACGGCCGCGTCCACCGGCGGCACCGCCGCGATCCCGCCCACCGGCCGCTAGCCAGGAGACAGGAATCAGGAATCAGGAATCAGGGGACAGCCCGAAGGGTTTCACTGTCTCCTGTCTCCTGTCTCCTGACTCCTGACCTCTGACTCCTGTCCTCTGTCCCCTGGTTCCCATGAGTCACGGCAGCAGCTCCGGCGACAAGGTCGAACCGAACTTCACCCCGCTGCTCGACCTCGTGTTGCAGCTCGTGATGTTCTTCATGCTCTGCGCCAACTTCGTCCTCGACCAGACGAACGTGGACATCAAGTTGCCCCAGGCGATCGCGGCCAAGGCGCTGGACCCGGACGTGACCTACGCCATCTACTTGAACGTGGGCGAAAAGGAGTTCGTGGACCCCGACGGGCAGAAGCGGAAGCGGTGGGTGGTGTTGTTGACGCCCGCCGATTACGTCAAGGTCGGCGGGCGCGAGTACGACTCGCTGGACAACCCGCAGCAGGTGAAGGACTTCCTGACCCGCCGGGCGAAAGAGGACATCGCCGCCGCCGGGCCGGCCAACAAGGACAAAGGGCCGCGGTCGGTCATCATCCTGCGGGTCCACAAGAACTGCCCGTTCGAGATCACCTACGGCGTCATGAAGGCGTGCCGCCAGGCCGGCTACCTGCGGGTGCAACTGCGGGCCATCCGCTACAGTGGATACGAGGGGCCGTGATCGTTCGCACGAGAGGGAAGTCTTGGTATTCGGCCTGAAGGGCCGTGCTTCCTCAGCCCAGGGCCAACGCCCTGGGTGGCCGGTATGAACGGATTGCGGCCTGAAGGGCCGCGCTACGGGGCAAAGAGTAGCGCAACCTTTCAGGCCGCGAAGACATCGGACCGTTTCCCCAGGCCGTTGGCCTGGGCTGAGGAAGCACGGCCCTTCAGGCCGAAATACAGGCCGAAGACGAACCGAAGACGAACCGAAGAACAAACTGCGCGACGGGAAGCCGAACCAACAGCGAGACCGCGCCGAAGGACGTTCCATGCTCAGCCACACGCGCAAGCGCCAGGGCACCGACCACGTCGAGCCGGACCTGCCCATCACGCCGATGCTGGACATGTCGTTCCAGCTCCTCGCCTTCTTCATTATGACGTTCAAGCCGGCGCCCACCGAGGGGCAGATCGCGCTGACGCTGCCCAAGGACGAGGGCAGCGCCAACCCGCAATCGACGCCCAGCCCGGTCGATGAGGCCAAGCCCAAACTCTACATCGTCCGCGTCACCGCAACCGGCGACGGGAGCATCGAGAAGATGACCATCATGGACAGCGAGGCGCCCGACCAGGGCGAAGAAATCAAGGCGGCGGCCGGAAAGGACCAGGTCGAGGCGTATCACGCGGCGCTGGCCAAGCGGTCGGCCCAACTGGAGAAGGACAAGCGGCCCGGCAAGATCACCCTCGAACTCAGCGAGCAGCTCCTCCAGGCGTATGTGGTGCAGCTGGTGGACCAGGGCATCCGGGCCGGGTTCAGCGACATTTCCCCGGTCCCGATCGACCCGAAGAAGCGCTGACCGTTTCGGAGTCACTCGCGAAGCCGCAAGCGGCATTTTCGACGCAAGTCCTTACTGCGCTTCGACATCCGACCTGGCGACCGCGGTCAACGGACCGGGGAACAAACTCGTGCGGAACTCGGAACTTCGGCCGGGGTTGCGCGTCGAACTGAATGCGGAGGGTAGCATGTCCGGTCGGCTCGCCATCACCACAGACAGCCGTCGAACCGCGTGGGGCGCGTGCGTCGTGCTGTGCGGGCTGGCGTGCGGCCTTCTGGCGAATTTTGGCGGGCCGGCCGGGGCACAGCCCCCCAAGGCGCCCACCCGGCCGGAAGATGTCAAGAAACTCGACACCAAAAGCCCGGTCCCCGCGGACCGGCCCGGGCGGGCCTCGCACGAGAAGTTCGCGATCGACGCCGAGCGGAAAATGTTCTCGCAGATCGAGGACTTTAAACCGTTCGCGCCCGAGGACAAGAACAAGGGCGAGTACGACGCCTATTGCGAGGTGGTCTCGCACGCCAAGCAGTTCGACACCACCGACCTCGAACAGCACGCGGCGCGCGACCTGTCGGTGATCGAACTCATCAAGCCGGTCCGCACGCTGTTCCGCACCGAACTGCTGCGGTTCGACGGGCAGTTGGTGTGCGTCCGCCGGCTCGAACCGGCGAAGTTCTTCCAGGACAACCCGGAGTTGGGCGTCAAGGAACTGTACGAGGCCCGGTTCGTGCCGCTCGACGAGTCGCCGCTCACCCCGGTGTCGATCGTGTTCCTGGACCTGCCGGAGGCGCTCGCGGCCGTGAAACAAAAGCCGCCGGGCGAGTGGCTGACGGTCGAGTCGAAGACGTGGATCGCGGCGGCCGGGTTCTACTTCAAGACGATGAACGTGCCGGGCGAACAGGCCAACCGGGTAGTCGGCGTGCCGGTCTTGATCGGCAAGAGCGTCACCCCGCTTTCCGCCGGGCCGGTTTCGGTCGCCGCCGGCGACCTGACCGCGATCGACCCGAACATCCGGGTGTTCAAGTTCATCAAGGACGAGGCGCCGATGATCCGCTCGGCGCCGACCGATGCCCAGTGGGCCGAGGTCGCCGCGGAGAACCGCGTCCTGATGCACGCGCACCGGTTCCCGGCCGCCGAGTTGGAAGCGCACGCGCTGCCGGACGTGAAATTCGCCGACCTGTTCTTGGACGTTCGCACGGCCTATAAATTGAAGATCGTGAGATTCGAGGGGCGGCTGATCTCGCTCCGCCGGACGGGATCGAACGCGGACGCGAACCCGGAACTGCGGGCCGCGGGGATCAACGAGGTGTACGAGGGGTGGCTGGTCCCGGCCAACGAGCCGCGCGGCAACCCGGTGTGCGTCCTGTTCACCGAACCGCTCGAGGGCGTTGAACCGACCGGGCGCGTGAACAAGTGGGTGTCGTTCGGCGGGTTCTACTTCAAGAAGATGCTCTACGAGTCGCAGGAGCAAGACCCGAAGAACCCGGGCAAGTACCTGAACAAGTACGCCCCGCTGTTGATCGGCAAAAGCCCGATCCCGCGGCGCGACCCGGACGAGCCGACCTCGATCACGTGGTCCGCGTTCGTCCTCTGGGCGCTGGGCGCCGGGGTCGCTTTGATTCTGGCGGCCGGCTTATTGACGTGGTACTATCGGGGTGGCGACCGGAAGGCGAAGGCGTCGATGGACGCGGTCCGTAACCGCAACCCGTTCGACGCGAACGCCGCGCCGCCCCCCGTTCAGCCCTCGAACGACTGGGCGAACTGATACGCCCGACACTTGGTATCGAGCATGGAGTCGCGATCTTGAGTATGGAGCCGCGACCGGTAGGGAGCGGGCCAACCGCGTTCCGCGAAGGTCAGAAGGTCATTGGCTCGCTCCCTGAGAAGAAGTTGGTGGTAAGAAAGAGGGTTTAGGCGTTCCGCGAAGGTCAGAAGGTCATTGGCCCGCTCACTACCGGTCGCGGCTCACTACCAGCAATACACCAAAGTTTTGTGCCGACTTTCCCCGCCGCCCGACACCGCGCGGCCGACCCGGAGGAGAACCCGTGAGCGACAAGAACGCGCCCGCCCCCGCCGCCGCGAACGGCAAACCGGGCGGCCCCGCCGTGATCCGGCGCACAGAAGCGGCCGAAGAGACCCCGCAAGAACGGCTCATGAAGAAGCACGTTCCGGCGTGGGTGGTCAGCGGCGCAGTCCACGTGGCCGTGATCGCGCTTCTGATCCTCGTGCTGGGCGCCCGCACCGCCAACACCAAGCCGGCCGAGAAGGTGCTCGCCACCACGGCCGAGAAGCAAGACGAACAGGAAGACAAGAACCTGGTCAACGAGGACCCGGGCCTCGACTCCAACCTCGAAGCGGCCCTGCCGGACATCGAGCGGCTGGCCGACAAGAACGTCGATGCGGCCGTGACCCAGGACAACATCGGCCAGCCGAACGCGGCCGACACCGACATCGCGGCGCTGGCCCCGCCGGGCCTGGTCGCGTCGGACTCCAACGTCCCCGGCACGGCCGGGACCGAGGGCACCCAGATCGCCGGCGAGAGCGGGCGCAACGGCGCCATCGCCGCGTCCTTCTCCGGGCGCAGCGGCGCGACCAAGAACAACCTCGTCCGGTCCGGCGGCGGCAACGCCGACAGCGAGCGGGCGGTGGCCCTGGGCCTGGCGTGGCTCGCCAAACAGCAGAAGCCGGACGGCAGCTGGGAGTACGACCAGGGCGTCAAGGAGGAGAAGATCGCCGCCACCGGGATGGCGCTGTTGCCGTTCCTCGCGGCTGGCTGCACGCACAAGACCGCCGCCGACGACATGAAGGGCAAGTACCGCAAGGTGGTCAACGACGGGCTGGAGTACCTCAAGCGGAACTGCGCCCCGTCCGGCCCCAACGCCGGGCGCATGAGCCAGAACATGTACGCCCAGGCCATCGGCACGATCCCGCTGTGCGAGGCCTACGGGATGACCAAGGACCCGGCGCTCAAGATGTTCGCCCAGGCCGCCATCAACTTCAACCAGAAGGCCCAGGGGCCCAACGGGAGCTGGGGCTACAGCCCCAACACCAACGGCGACACGTCCATCGTCGGGTGGCACATCCAGGCGCTCCAGGCGGCCAAGCTGTCGAAGGATCTGGTCGTGGACGACCGCGTGGTGAAGAAGGCGGTCGAGTTCCTGGACAAGGCCGCTGGCGGCTCGCGGAAGTCGATGTACGGCTACCAGGACAACGCCGGGGCCGCGCCGGGCACCGCGCTGACCGCGGTCGGCCTTCTGTGCCGGTACTACATCAGCGGCTGGGGGCCGAACCACCCTGGCATGGTGGACGGGGTCGCGGGGCTGATGAAGAACGCCCCGCTCGGCCGCGGGCCGATGAGCAACATGTACTACTACTACTACGCGACCCAGGTCGTTCACTTCTACGAGGGCGAAGACTGGAAGACCTGGAACGAAGGCCCCAAGGGCGCCGACGGCACCCGCAAGAACGGGATGCGCGACTGGCTGGTGACCGCGCAGAACCGCAAGGACGGGGCCAACCTCGGGAGCTGGGACCCCGAGGCCGGCTGGTTCGGCCAGAGCTGCGGCCGGCTCGGCACCACCGCCATGTGCCTGCTCACCCTCGAAGTCTATTACCGCCACCTGCCGCTCTACAAGCGCGGGGCCGACGGCGGCGCGGTCAACCTGCTGGAAAACAAGTAGGCAGGCGAGTGTGAGTGTGGGTGCGAGTGTGAGGAAAGCCAGAAGACAGTGAAGCAGTGAAAGGCCGAAGGCCAGAGCCAATTACGGTTCTGGCCTTCGGCTTTTCTCACACTCGCACCCGCACTCACACTCGCCCGCCTCCTCACACTCGCACTCACACCCGCACTATTTCGGCGACACATCGAAATCGGTGGGCTTCATCTCCATCGTGCCCTTCGCCCCGCCGGCGATCACGATCGGCTCGCCGAACCGGCCGTTGGCCCCGCCGCGGACGCCGTTCTCGTGCCAGAAGACGATGCGGAACTTGCCGGCGGGCGCGTTCTTGATCTCGAAGTTCCCGTTCTCGTCGGTCACCGTGTAGTACGGGTGATCGAAGATCCGCACGTACCCCGTCATCCAACCGTGGATCGTACACTTGTACTGGATCGGCGGGTTCTCCTTCACCAGCGGCTTCGGCATCGTCCACTGACCCTGCACGGGAACGTTCACGTTGTGGTCGCCGTTGTTGCCGCTGCTCCAGAAGAAGTTGTGCGCCACCGGGGCCGGGTTCTTCACCACGAGCGTGTCCCCGACCCGCGCGAGCGTCACCCGGTTGACGAACATGCAACACGGTTGATCGATCACCACCTCCGCGGGCTTGCGCTTCGCGTCGGCGGGGTGAATCTCGGTCGGGGCAAACGTGGCGTCCGGTTGCTTGTTGTCCGGGCGCAGGTACACCACCACGTTCTTGACCCCGCGGGTCCTGGGGTTCACCAGAACCGACTCGTCGAGGATGTTGCCCTTCGCCAGGCAGTGGTCCTTGTCCTGGGTGACGGCGAGCGAGGCGCGCTTGGGGATCGCCTTGTCGGCCGGGAACACCACCTGCCCCTTGATCGTCACCCACGCCGGCTTGTCCTCGGCGGAACCGGGCCCGACCAGCGCGCAGAGGAGCGCGCACGACACCGCGTGTCGCATGAGAATGCACCTCGAAAGTAAAGGGGAAGCGGGAACGAACTACTTGGGCCAGTTGTCGGCGGCGAACGTCAGCGGGGCGAGTTCGCAGGTGGCGCGGGTGCCGGGTACGGTGACCGGCTGCCCGAGGCGCCCGGTCGCGCTCCAGCCGGTGACCTGGTGCCACGCGACCAGCCGCCACCGGCCGACGGGAACGTTCGGCAGCTCGAACCGGCCGTTGGCGGTGGTGACCGAGAAGTACGGGTGGTCGAACGACCACACGAACCCGCTCATCCACGGGTAGATGTGGCACGCGAACTGATCGACGCGGTCGGTCGCCGCCAGCGGCCCGGAGGCGTGCGCCTCGCCCTTGCCGAGGAGCACGTTGAAATCGACGCCCGCGGCCCCGCGGTAGGCGACGTTGATCGGCACCGTGAGCTGGTTCTGGAACACCAGCCGGTCGCCGGCGCGAACGGCCAGGATCCGCGGCGCGAAGTGCGGCCCGGCCGCGGTCACGGTGCGATCGGCCGGTTCGAGCTTCGCGAGGTTCGGGTGAACCCGCTCAGCGGGGAAGTCGGCCTTCCGGTCGTCCGAATCGGGCCGCAGGAACACGATCACGTCCGCGATGCCGCGGGTGCCGGGGTCGATGAGCGTGGCCGCGTCCGTCAGCGGGCCGAACGGCTTCCACACGTCCGCGTCTTTAATCATGTGCGCCGGGACGAGACGCACGTTCGGCAGTTCGCGGTCGCGCGGGAACACGACCCGCCCGGTCACGGTCACCCACTTGTGCGTCTCGACCGGCCGCGGCGCCGGCGCAAGTGCCGGTCTGGTATCTGGTTGCGCCGTGAACGCGCCCGCCAGCGGCGAATTCTGGGTGTGGGGCGCTTCGCGGGACAGCCCGAACGAGGCCCCGCCGACCGCCAGCGCGACGGTCGCGACCGCGGCGAGTACCTTCGCGCTGATCCCGCGGCGCAGTACTTCGGCCGCGAGTGCGGTACTCGTGGGTGACGGCGCGGCGAGCGCCGGGGCCGCGCCGCGGGCCGGGGACGCGATCCCGACCGTAAACAGCCCGGCGGCGAGCGTCACCCCGCGGCGCGCCAGCCGCGCGCGGAGCAACTCCTTCGCGCGGTCGAGCCGCCGGCGGAGCGTGCTGAGGCTCCAGCCGAGTTCGCGGGCCGCCTCGTCCTGGGTGCGTTCTTCGAGGAAACACGCGACCAGCACCGCGCGCAGGTCGTCCGGCAGCGCCGCGAGTTCTTCGTCGAGTACGCGGAACAGGTCGTCGAACTCGGTGCGGGTATCACCCTCGCGGCGCGCGCTCGCGCGAGCGGGATGCGCCTGTTCGCGCTTCGCGCGGCGCCGTTCGTGGCGCCGGGCCGCCAGCCCGACGCGCCGGGCCACGCCGAACAGCCACCCGCCGACACTGGTCGCCGCGACCGCGCGGCTAGGGTCACGGGCCAGCACGAGGAACACCGCCGGGAAGGCGTCCTCGGCGAGGTGCCGGTCGCGGACCGCCCGCCGGCACACGCCGAACACCAGCCCGCCGTGCCGCTTCACCAGTTGCTCGAACGCCGGCTGATCGCGCTCGTGTGCGAAGCGCGTCAGGAGCGCGCGGTCGTCGAGCACGGCGAGCGGGTTCGGCAGTCGGACGCGGAGGGACATCGTGGACCTCGCGGGCGGGCGTCTACCTCCATCATGTCCGCCCGCGGCCCGAGGTGTTCAGAAAAATGACTTCTGTTTGTAGTGACCGGCTTCAGCCGGTCTCGCCGCGCAGCGGCGATCCTGGTTTTGTGGCACAGGCTTTCGAGCCTGTGTCCGCTGAGCTATCCGGCACCCAGGCTGGAAAGCCTGTGCCACAAGAAGAAAGCCCGACCCGCTGAAGCCGGTCACTACGAACACTCAAAGCAACTTCGCCGCGACCAGTCCGAAGATGACGGCGGCCAGCATCAGCCGGTACGCCACGAACACACCCATACTGTAGCGCTTCAGGAAGTTCAGCAAGAACGCGATCGCGAAGTACCCGACCACCGCCGAGACGAGCGTCCCGACCACGAGCGCGGTCACCTCGTCGCCGGAGGCGAACAGGCTCAGCGGCTTGTCCGGGTCCGGGGTGCGGAACTGCTTGTACTCGTCGTACAGTTCCTTCATCCCGGCCCCGAGGATAACGGGCAGCGACAGCAGGAACGAGAACCGCGCGGCGGCGGAGCGGCTCAGCCCGGCAAACAGCCCGCCGGTGATCGTCGTGCCGGACCGCGACCCGCCCGGCATCAGCGCGCACGCCTGCCACAGCCCCACCCACAGCGCGTCGAGCCAGGTAATCGACGGTTCCTCGCGCGGCGCCGCGCGTTTGGCCCGCCGGTGCGCCCACCACTCCGCCGCGAGCATCAGGAGCGCGAACACGATCGCAACAACCGCAATCGACTCGGGGTTGAAGAAGTGCGCCTTCAACTGCTTCTTGAACAGGACGCCGACCACCACCGCGGGCACCGTGCCGAGCGCGATGAGCCAGCCGAGCCACGAATCGGGCGTCGAACCGGGTCGGCGCGCGCGAACGTCGGCCCAAAAGCCCCTCAGCACGTTCACGATGTCGGCGCGGAAGTAGACGAACACCGCGGCGAGGGTGCCGAGCTGGATGACGACCGTGAACGCGTCCTCGGGGTGTTTGTGGCCCATCAGTCCGCGCGCGACGAGCAGGTGCGCGGTGCTGCTGATCGGCAGGAACTCGGTGATCCCCTGAATCACCCCGAGTACGACCGCTTGCCAGATGGGCATTCCGTTCCCTCGATCGGTAAGATGACACGGCTGCAACGCCGCGCGCGGCGTTGGTCACGAGGCGAGTTCATGTTGCGTTACCTCGTTCTAGGAACGGCGACCGTCGCCGGCGTGCTGTTCGCCCCGGGGCGCGCCGGCGCCCACGCGATGCACGCCGACGTGAAATTCGTCAACGACACCGTGCAGTTACTCGCGTACTTCGAGGAAGACGTGCCGGCCGAATTCGCGGACGTGACCGTGACCGACGCGGACGGCAACATCGTCCTTACGGGGAAAACGGACGAGCGCGGCGTGTGGACGTTCCCGCGGCCGAAACCGGGCCGATACACGATCACCGCGAAGCTCGTCGGTCACGTCGTGAAGGCCCCGCTGCCGATCGACGGGGCGGCGGAAGAAGCGGTCACCCCGACGGACCGGCGGAACAAGTGGGTCGGGCTGGCGCTGGGCGTCGCGGGCTTGCTCGGCGTGTCGGGGGCCAGTTGGTTACTCCGGCGCCGCACCCGTCGGTTAGAATAGAGCCACCCGCCCCCCGGAGTCACACGTGCCGTTGAACGACGATCCCGAACTGCCGTCCAAATCCTCACAAACTGTTGTGCGCGACGGTGCGAGTACGCCGCCGGCCAACAGCACCCCCACGTTCCCCTCGGAAGCCGAGTCGCTGCTCCAGCACCTGAAACTCGGCGCGGGCAAGTCCGGCCCCCCGTCCGGCGCGAACGGTCTGTTCCCGCACATCCCGGGCTACGAGATCGAGTGCGAGCTGGGCCGCGGCGGGATGGGGGTTGTCTACAAGGCCCGGCACGCCGCGCTGCGACACACCGTCGCCATCAAGATGATCCTCGCGTCGGCGAACGCGCTACCGGGCGAGGTGGCCCGGTTCGTCGCGGAGGCCGAGGCGATCGCCGCGGTCAAGCACCCCAACGTGGTGCAGGTGTTCGACCTCAAGGTGATCGAGGGGCCGGGGCCGGACGCGGGGCGCCCGTACTTCGTGCTGGAGTTCGTGGACGGCGGGAACCTCGCCGCGCTGCTCAAGGGCGGAACCGCGCTCGCCCCGGCCGTCGCGGCCGAGCTGATCGAGGCCGTCGCCCGCGGGGTCCACGCCGCCCACGACGCGGGCATCGTTCACCGCGACCTGAAGCCGGCCAACATCCTCTTGCACGTCGAAAGTCGTAAGGTCGAAAGTCATAAAGTCGAAAAGGCCAGTTCCGACGCTGCCGACTTTACGACTTTACGACATTCCGACTTTCGACCCAAAGTTTCTGATTTCGGCCTCGCCAAGCGGCTCTCGTCGGACCTCACGCGGTCGCAGGCGGTGATGGGCACGCCGGCGTACATGGCGCCGGAACAGGCCGGCGGGAAGGCGAAGTTCGTCGGCCCGCAGGCCGACGTGTACGCGCTGGGCGTGATCCTCTACCAGTGCCTCACCGGGGCCGTGCCGTTCGACGACCCGGACCCGTGGTCGCTCATCCGCCGGGTACTCGACGAGACCCCGCCGGCGCCGTGCCAGCGCGCCCCGGGCGTGCCGCGCGACCTCGAACTGATCTGCCTGAAGTGCCTGGAGAAGGAACCGCACCACCGCTACCCGACGGCCCTGGCGCTGGCCGACGACCTGCGCCGGTTCCTCAACAACGAACCGGTCAGCGTGCGCCCGATCGGCGCGACGACGCGCGCGGTCCGCTGGGCCAGAAAGCGCCCCGGGGCGGCGGCGCTGATCGTGGCGGGGGCGCTGGCGCTGGTCGCGACCCCGGCGGTGGTTGTGGGTATTCAGGGGTGGATCGAGCGCCGCGACGCGGTAGCCGAAGAAGCTCAGCGGACCGCGGCGGAATCGCGGCGAGCCGAAGACGAAGCCCGGCGCGCGGAAAATGAGGCTCGCCGGGCCGAGAACGAGGCGAACCTGGCCCGCACCGCGGCCGAGCAACTGGCCGCGGCCCGCGAACTGTTCGCCCTCCAGGACCGGCTCCGCACCCGGGCCACCGGGCGCCCGCCCGGCTGGGTGGCCGCGAACCTCGCCGAACTCCCCAAAGCCGTTGCGCTCGCGCGCGGCGACGCGGCCGTGCTCGCCGGCTTCCGGTCCGACGCGGCCGTTGCGCTACTGGCCGACGACCTGCTCGCGGTCGATCCGGTGGCCCGCGGGGTGACCGCGGCGGCCCTGGCGACCGACCCGATAACCGGGCTGATCGCGGTGGGCGAGCAGAAGGCGCGGTTCAACTGTAGCGTGCTCCTGATCGACCCGCGCGCGGGCCGCACCGTCAGGGCGCTGACGTACCCGGTCAAGCCGACCATCGATCAGGACGGCACGCGGTCGCTGGCGTTCAGCCCGAACGGCAAGTACCTGTTCGTCGGCACGCGCCGATCGTCGGTGATGCAGTTCGACCTGACCGCGGAGCAAACCCGGCCGGTGCGATCCTGGGAGGTGGCTTCGGGCGCCGTCGAGCAGCTCGCGGTCAGCCCCGATAGCACGGTCGTGTACGGTGTGAGCGGGTCGGAGCTGCACGTGTTCGCGTGGTCCACCGACACGGGGAAGCCGCTCAAGCCGTTTGTGCCCCCGGATGGGGCGCGGGTGAACGGGATCGCCGTGCTGCCGACCGGCGAGTTGATCGCCGCCGCCGGCGACCAGCTGCACCAGTGGACCGCAGCGGGCACGCTCGTGCGGTCCGTCCCGGCCTACGCCGCGGGGCGCGTGGCGGTCGGTGCCGGGTCGGTGCTGCTGGTCGGCGCCCAGCAGCGGCTGGAAATGTACGACCGGCACGCGCTGGACCCGACCGACGTGTTCACCGACCCGGCGCTGCGCCGCAGCGCGCACGAGGACCGCGTT
>CAZBXY010000132.1:0-20103 GCA_964495365.1 uncultured Frigoriglobus sp.
GGCACGCTACCACCGCTGCCAGAAAAATGCCGTTCAGAAGCCTGAAGGGTTACCAGGGTTTTAATAAGGGTCATAGATGCCAGGAAACTGCCCCTCAATCTGACCGTCGCCACAACGATCATGACTGTTTTTCTGCGCCGCCACGACGCGACCGATGACGAATGAGACGGACCGAGGAGGTGAATTCGGTTGGCTCCTCGGCCAAGACACGGCCACCTCTCGCTCTTGCTCTAACGGGTGAGACTCGAAGAACACTCAAAGGAGGTCGCGGCCCGACACGGAACGTGCCGAACGCCCAGCGCTGCCATCGGTCCCGCTCGGAACACTTTTTGCAAGCTCTTCCACACCGCCCTCGCCCGCCCCAGACCGGTGTGTCGTTAACCCCGGTCGGAACGGTACGTTCCCCGAACGCGGACGAGGTCAGTCATGTTCCCACTCCACGCGCGCGGACTGCGCGCCCGTCTTTGTGTTGAACACCTCGAAGAGCGCGAAACCCCCAACGCCGGGGTCGGCACTTTCGCGTTCGACACCGCCACCTGGGCGCTCCGCGCCACGGCCTCGCCCGGCGAACCCGACGTGGGTGTCTTCCAATTCGGGCTGAGCGGGCGATCGACGGTCCCCGTGGTGGGCGACTGGAACGGCGACCAGATCGATGACATCGGCACGTTCAACACCGAGACCGCGACGTGGTCGCTCCGCTACGGCGCCTCCGGCGGCATCCCCGACGCGGGCGTCTTCCGGTTCGGCACCAAGGGCTCGATCCCGGTCGTCGGCGACTGGAACGGCGACGGGCGGGACGACATCGGCGCCTTCGACCCGAAGAAGGCCGTCTGGTCGTTGCGGTTCGGTGCCTCCGGTGGTCCGGCCAACGCCGGCGTCTTCCAGTTCGGCGCCAAGGACGCGACCCCCGTCGTGGGCGACTGGGACGGCGACGGCAAGGACGGAATCGGCACGTTCGTCAAGGGGAACACGACCTGGACGCTGCGGAATACCGCCACGCCCGGCATCGCCGACGCCGGCACCTTCAAGTTCGGCACGAAGAACGCGACCCCCGTCGTGGGCGACTGGAACGGCGACGGGGTGGACGGGATCGGCACCTACCTCGCCACGACGGCCGCCTGGGCGCTACGGCAGACCGCCTCGGCCGGGACCGCGGACGTCGGCACGTTCCAGGCCGGCACGCCGGGCGCCCTGCCCCTCGTCGGCGACTTCACGAACCCGGCGGACGAGAACACGATCCTCACGCTCACCGTCAAACCGCTGGACATCGACCTGCTGGGCCTGAAGGTGCAGTCCAGCCCGATCACCGTCACCGTCGGCGCCGAGACCGGCGACGGCAAGCTCCTCGGCAATCTGCTGACCACCGTCGATCAGGTTCTCCCGCTGGACGAGATTAACGCCGCGGTCAACAGCGTCCTGGGTGTCACCGTGGACCTGCTCAACTCGGCGAGCCTCGCCGTGACCGGGGTGGGGAGTGGGGTGTTCGACGACGCGACCGCCGCGACCACGCAGGTACTCGAACTGTTTGTTGCGCCGGTGAAGCTCGACCTGATGGGCGCAGTCGTCACCACCAGTCCAATCCGGCTGTCGATCAGCGCCACGTCGGGCCCGGGTCTGATCCTGGGGAACGTGCTCACGGCGCTCTCCGATCTGTTCAACGACCCGCCGGCGCAGCTCGATCTCGCGTTCCTCAACGACCGGCTGGCCGGGCTGCTCGCCGGCCTGCGGGCGCAGCTGCCGAACTTCAGCTCGGCCGAGGTCCCCAACCCGGTGCTGGAGGAAGGTGACGTCCTGTCACTGACCGTGCCGGCCATCGACCTCGACCTCCTGGGGCTGATGCTTCAGACGACGCCGATCACGGTAGACGTGTCGAGTCGGGAAGGCGACGGCCTGCTCCTCGGCAACGTTCTATCCAGCGCGCTGGGTACGCTCGACGCCACGCCGGCGGAACTGAGCGAGCTGAGCGGGCACCTCAACAACGTCCTGAACTACGTGGTCGCCGTCCTCAACAACGCCTCGCTGTCCCTCGCCCCGGGCGCGGTCGATACGCTCTCCGACCTGCTCCGGCAGCTCACCCTCCCGGACCTGGTCAGCGCCACGCCCGGTCAGACGACGGACATCCTCGACCTGGTGATCGCCCAGCCCGACGGCAGCGCGCCGGTGAACGTCGATCTGCTCGGGCTGAACGTCCAGGTGGGCAGCATCGACGCCGTGCTGTCGGCCCGTACCGGCGACGGCCTGATCCTCGGCAACCTCTTGTACAACGTCGCCAACCTGGTCAACCCGGGCGGCCCCGCCGCGCTCATCTCGCTGCTCACCCAACTCGGCGGCGGCACGACGAGCAACCTCGAGGGCGTGACCGTCGGGCTGTCGCCGACCGCTAGCGGCGCGACCCCGGTGCTGACGCTCACGCTCGCACCCCTGGACATCGACCTCCTGGGCGTGGAGGTGAAGACGGCCGCGCCGATCACCGTCACGGTCTCGGCGGTCGAGGGAAACGGCAACCTGCTGGGCAACGTGCTCACCGCGGTGTCGAGCCTGCTCAACACCCAGGGCATCAGCGCGGCGCTGAACAACGTTCTGGACAGCGTCGTTACCCTGCTTAACGGGCTGGACCTGTCGGTCGCCACCGGCAGCGGACAGTTCGACACCGCGCCGGAGGCCGTCACGCCGATCGCCGACGTGTTTGTCGCCCCCATCCGACTCGACCTGCTCGGCGCACTGGTGGAGACCAGTCCGATCCACCTGACCATCACCGCCTACGCGGGCGAGGGGCTGATCCTGGGGAACGTGCTGACGGCGCTGTCGGACCTGTTCAACAACCCGCCCGAGCAACTCGACCTCACGTTCATCAACGACCGGCTGGACCAACTCCTGGCGGCGCTGAACGCCCAGCTCCCCGACATCCCGCCCGCCCCGACGACCGCACCGGTGCTGGGCGCGGGGGACGTCCTGGCACTGACCGTCCCGGCGCTGGACCTCGACCTGTTGGGCCTGGTACTCAAGACCGACCCTATCACGGTCAACGCCAGCTCCACCGAGGGGGACGGTCTCTTGCTGGGCAACGTGCTCTCCAGCGTGCTGAGTACGATCAACGCCACGCCGGAGGAGCTGACCCGGCTGAACACCACGATCAACGCGATCCTGGCGAAGGTGGTCGGGGCGCTGAACAACGTGACCGCGGTCCTGCCGCCGGACCTCCTGGACACGCTAACGGGCGCGCTGGGGACGCTCGCGCAGTTCGACCTGATCGCGCCGGCGCCCGGCTCGACGGCGACCATCCTCGACCTGAGTTTGACCTCGCCCGACGGCACACCGGTGACGGTGGACCTGCTCGGGCTGCACGTGACCACCGGCGACATCAACGCGACGCTGTCGGCGTACACCGGCGAGGGACTGGTTCTGGGTAACCTCCTGTACAACGTCGCGAACCTGCTCAACCCAGGCTCGTCCCTGCTGTCGCTGCTCCTGCTGCTCGGCCGGTGACGCGCGGCTCGGTCGGGAGGCGGTGTCGGTCGATCGCGCACCGGGGTTATTCCCGACCCCGCGCGCTGTCGGCGGCATGGCCCTCACCGCGAACCGGACTGCGCACCGGGAGGAACTGGCACTGACAGCGTGCGGCCGGGGACATCCCGGGGTGGTTCCGCGCCTGGGCCGGCGCGAACTCGACGTGCCGCCCGACGCCCCCGGACGCCGCGTCTCACCGACACGCTGCGATCACCCGGTTGAGCGGCTGCACCGGGGCCGTCGTCACCGCCCCGGCGGCGTCGAACACTACCAGCCCGCTCGCGTCGGCGGCGACGGTCGTTGGCTTCGCTGCCCACTCCCCGAACGTCTTCACCTCTCGCGGGTGAAGATGTCCCACCCCGTAACGTCATTGCCGTCCGGCGTGAGCAGGTGCCGGTCGTCCGGGTGGAACACCGGGAAGCGGGTTGTCGGACTGACCCGCGGGATGGTCGGACCGGTCGGCGCCAGCAGCGCAGGCGGTGGTGGGACGAGCGGCGGCATGAGTGCGAGTGGCGCAGGTGCTGCGGGCACCTTCGCGATTTCGACCACGCGAATCGTTCGGTCGACGCACCCGACCACGGCGTGCTTGCCGTCGGGAGTGAGAGCCAGACTGAGGCTCGCCGCACCGAAGTCGAAGGCTCGCTCGGCACCACCCGCTTCCGCCGGCGTGATCCGCAGGAGCTTGTCGTAGCCGACCGAGACGACGGACCGGCCGTCGGGCGTGAAAACGGCGGCGTTCGTCCAGTTCATCGGCTTCCGCGACGCGCGGATCGGCCGCCCGGCGGCATCCCAGACGTGCGGTCCGTTCCACCGGCTCTCGTGGTAACCGGTCGCCACGCGGCGGCCGTGATCGTCTTCCCTTCCGGCGACCACGGCACCCCACGACCGCGTCGGCCCCGTGGCCCTTCAGTGTGAGGACGAGCTTGCGCGACGCGACGTCCCACACCCGTACTACCAGCGCCTCTCCGCACGCGACCGCGATCCTCGACCCGTCCGGGGAGAAGCACACCGAGCCGGCCGGTCGAACTCCGTTCCGCCGACGGACACCGCGTACCGTCCGTCCGGCGAGATCGCCAGCCCGTGGCCGGTCGGCGCGCCCGCGCCGAAGGAGGTCAGCGTGGCCGGGATGACCGACGCTGGCGTGGGCTTGTACCCCGGCAGCCGCCAGAGGCGGATGGTACCGTCCCGGCCGCTGGAAAGGGCATACTTCCCGTCGGGCGCGAGCGCGGCTCCGAGCACGCCGTGGCGGTGGGCGTCGAACCGAAACAGTTCCTTGCCGGTCGATACCTCCCACCCGCGTACACTCCCGTCGCCGTGGGCGGAGACGAGACGGAGGCCGTCCGGCCAGAAGATGACTTCCTCAGCGCTATCGGGCAGCCCCGGGAACCGGTGTGTGATCGCGCCGGTCTTCAGGTCACGGAGGCAGCACCCGCCGTCCGCGTGCGCCGTGAAACGCGACGCCCCGCCGGGGGCGAATCGCACGCGACCCGCGCACGCGAACCGGTGCAACTCCCGCACGCCGCAAGCAACTCCGCCGGAAAGCGGTGGTCGATAGGAAAGGTGAGACCGTACGGACACACCCAGCCGAACTGCAACGTTGCGGCCTCGACACCCGGCCAGTTCTTCAACCGCAACAACTCGTCGCGGTGCTGGTGCAGGAACGCGATTGCATTTGCCGTCTGTTCTGCGATGTTCGCATCCGCAATCGTTACGCCGAAACCCGGATCGTTTGCGATTGTGCCAACGAACAAGCGGTTCCGATCGCGGAACGGACTGTTCGCGGGCCACGTCGCGGAAGCGAGAAACGCACCCGGATCGAAGCTCCGACCAGTGACTTGAAGTAGGCACATCGGCATCCGGCACGCTCCTTTCGCGTGAGCGCGACACTATGCATTCAGAGTTTTGCCAGCGCCACGAGCAGGATGATGTGAGCCGAGGTCATCTGAAGCACATGCTGCACATGTTCTTTCCCGACGGTGTACTGTGGCGTGGGGCCACGGCCGTGTGCGTCACTGAGTTTGTTACGAATCGTTCCGGTCGCCTCGAAGATCGGCGCGTAGTAACCTGGGAACAGCCCGTTCGCGCGGCAGATACTGACGAGTTGGCTACAGGCGTCGCGATCCGCGTCAAACGTCCAGCCTTTCAGAGAGCAGATCGTCTTCAGTGTACTCTCGAACGCGGCCCCACAGGAAGTGATGGCATCGTCGTACCGTCCGTGCCGGTAATCGTCGTGTGCCTTCAGCATCTCAGCGTTCGCGGTCTGAAATCGCAAGTCGGAGAGTATGTGAAGGCAAGGGCGAACGGTCGCCTCGTGCTGGTGCAGGTGATCGAGTTTCACCGCGCGGGGGTACTCGATGTGCAGCTCGCGAGCGCCACTCGCGGTGCCCGGCCCCATGTCGATCTTCTTGCCGAGATGCTCAACCCACGGAGTGAACTCGTACCCGATACCGCATTCGCGCAGGATCGAGTTGATCTGCTCAACGCCACGTTGCCCGCTTCGATAGCAGCGACTCTGAAACGTCAGCTGCAGGAAATCGAGGAATTGAGCCGGGTCACAGCATTGGAAGTGAAGACTGACCGGATCATAACGGGGCTCTTGCAACCGAATCCCTTCCCCTGCCAAGTGCCCGTAGGCGCGCAACAACTGGGGGTGAAGTTCTGCGAACAGTCCACGCATATCTATCATCCCACCTACCTCTCCCCGAAGCAGCCCCTCCAAAGTGTGGAAAAGCCGCTTTCGGACCTCCATTGGGAAATCGTAGCGAAGGTTGGCGGGCGCTGGGCGATTCTGGGCGGAGTACAGATCCACGTTGATTCTCCTCACAGCAGGCACGGAGTCGTTGGTGAAATGGACATCGTCCGAAGCTGGGAGGTTCGCCTCACTTCACCCACTTCGCCACGTCCCGGGCGTGGTAGGTCAGGATCATGTCCGCGCCGGCGCGGCGGATGCTCGTGAGGATTTCCATTGTCACGCGGCGCTCGTCGATCCAACCCTTCGCCGCGGCGGCCTTCACCATCGCGAACTCGCCGCTCACGTTGTACGCCGCCACCGGTACGCGGAACTGCTCCTTCACCCGCCGGATGATGTCGAGGTATGACAGCGCCGGTTTGACCATAATCATGTCCGCGCCTTCCGCGAGGTCGATCGCGACTTCTTTCAGTGCCTCGTCGCCGTTGGCCGGGTCCATCTGGTAGGTGTTGCGGTCGCCGAACGAGGGGGGCGATTCCGCGGCTTCGCGGAACGGGCCGTAGAACCCGCTCGCGTACTTCGCCGCGTAGCTCAGAATCGGGATGTCCGCAAACCCCGCTTCGTCGAGTCCCGAGCGGATCGCGCGCACCATACCGTCCATCATTCCGCTGGGGGCGATCACGTCGGCCCCGGCCCGCGCGTGACTCACGCACTGTTTTGCGAGAATCGGCAGCGTCGCGTCGTTGTCCACGTCCAGGATGCCGCCGCGGTCGCACAGGATCCCGCAGTGCCCGTGGTCGGTGTACTCGCAAAAGCACTCGTCCGTGATGAGTAACACGTTGCTGCCGTGAGCTTTGCGGAGCGCGCGGAGTGATTGCTGCACGATGCCCTCGTCCTTGAGGGCGCTCGAACCGGTCGCGTCCTTGTACTCCGGGATGCCGAACAGGATGAACGCCTTGATACCCAGGTCGCGGGCGGCGCCGACCTCATCGACGAGCGTGTCGGTACTCAGTTGGAAGTTCCCCGGCATCGAGCCGATTTCTTGCCGGACGCCTTTGCCCGGGCGCACGAACAGCGGCAGGATCAGGTCGCGCGGGGAGAGGTCCGTCTCGCGCACCAACTCGCGCACGAGCGGGTTGTAGCGGAGCCGGCGCGGCCGGCTGACCGGGTAGGTTGGGGCAGGGGAGGCGTCGCCGCAAATCGGGTGGTTCATGGGTGTTTCTTGTAGCGCACGCGGTCCGCGTGCGTCGGGGATAGTCGCACGCGGGCCGCGTGCGCTACAATCAATCACAGCGCCCATCTTACCGCGAGCGGGGTTCGTCTGGACACGCCGTTCCGGCTTCGGCATACCCGCGGGCCTCCAGTCGTTGTGCCGAAGGAGCACCGGAGTATGCGCACGGTTGTCGCCGTGATCGCCTTCGCATTCGCGGCGGGCGCCGCCGTTGCTCAGCCCGTCGCCCCGTCCGTTCACCCCCCACGTGCTTCGCACGTCGGGACCCCGGAGCCGGCGCCGCTACCGCCCGGTCACGCGATACCGAACCCGCTCCCGCTCGGCGGGCCGGAACCGGCGCTACTGCCCGGCGGGAAAGACGTCTCGCAACCGCTCCAGGCGGTCGGGCCGCTTCCCGCGGAGCCGAAGGAACCGAAACCGAAGGCGCCTGCGGCGGACGACGTGCCGGAGGCGAAGGCGATCCCGCCGGAGAAGCCCCGCGGGCCGCTCGGCCCCGGTTGGGACGCGCTCGAACTGCTCTACTGGTGGCCCACGCGCCAGCCGGTGCAGCCGCTCGCGATTGGGACGCGCGGCGGAACCTCTTCCGTACTCCTCGGCGGGCAGTCGCTCGACTCACAGCCCAGCGCCGGCGGCCGGTTCGCGCTCGGGTGGACGACCACCACCGACGAAACCGCCGGCCTCGAAATCGTGTACTTCTTCCTCGGCACGCGGACGTTCCGCCAGAACGTGCGGAGCTTCGCCGGCGGAACCGCGACGACCTTCGGCCTTCCGTACACCAACGCCGCGACCGGCGCGAGCGAAATCCTCACCCTCGCCCGACCCGGAGTTGCGGACTCCTCGCTGACTGTGTCCACCGCCGTTCGCGTGCAGGGGTGGGAGGTGAACAGTGTCGCGAACGTGCTGAACGAGAAGCACATCAAACTGAACGCGCTCATCGGCTGGCGGTACTTCCAGGTTCACGAGGGGCTGCGGCTCGAACAGGCGCAGTACCGCTACACCGGGGCCGGCGGGGTGATCCGCACCGCCGACCAGTTCGACGCCCACAACCGGTTCCACGGCGGGCAGCTCGGACTTCATGCCGACATGCGCCGCGGGATCGTGTTCTGCGAGATGACTGCGAAGGTTGCATTCGGCCAAACGTATGAGGTGGTGAAGAACGAGGGGATGACGCTGTTTCAGCCGAACATCGGCGGACCGGTGACGCAACAGTTTGGCGGCTCCGGTCTTTATGTGCAGCCGTCGAGCCTCGGGCGCACGGCCAACGGGGTGTTCGCAGTGGTGCCAGAGGGGACGTTCAAGTTCGGATTCCGGCTCGGCGACTCGGGCCGCGTCTACGTCGGCTACAGCTTCATCTACCTGAGCGACGCGGTGCGCCCGGGCGATCAGATCGACCGCACGCTGAACCCCGCGCAGATCCCGCTCGTGAACGGCACTGGCCCGATCGCTGGCGACCGCCCGTCGCGCCTCTTCAACCGCTCCGACTTCTGGGCACAGGGGCTGATTATCGGGCTGGAGACGCGGTACTGAATAGTGTCAGTGTCGGTGGCCAGTGTCAGTGGAAAGCCAAGTGCAGTGAAAGACAGAAGGCCAGAAGCGCGAATGCCTCTGGCCTTCTGTCTTTCACTGCCTTTCACGAACCACCAGCCACTGACACTAACCACTGCTCAGGAATGGCGGAACGCCCCCTCCATCGCGTAGCGGTCGAAGCCCTCCGGGATGCGGTCGTCGGCCGCGTACTGGTACAGCGCCGCCAGGAAGATCGTGTGCAGCGCCGAACTGATCGCCATGTGCAGCAGGAACAGGATCCCGGCGACGACCATCAGCGCGATGCCCACCGGAACCATGCCCTTCGCCAACACGACGATCCCGGCGACGAACACCAGGATGATCGGGAGGAACAGCAGGAACAGAATGAAGTTCAGCCCCATGTTCCCGACCAGGGCCTCGCCCCACGTCTTCTTCAACAGCGACAGCGACCGGCCGACCGCCTGCATCGGTCCGACCTTCTCCACGACCAGCACCGGCACGACGAAGAACGTCATGATCGACCACGCGCTGCCGAGCAGCCACGACACGAACTCACCGACCTTCTCGTGAGCGTTCTCGATCACCTTCAAGAGCACGCCGACGGTCGCCGACACGAGCGCCCAGGCGAAGATCTGCGGGAGCCGGGCCATCGCCGTCCGGAATCCGTCGGCGAGTGTTGGGGTCTCGCCGTTGAACCGGAGCAGGGCGCAGCTGATGAGCGCCGAGTTGCAGAAGATGATGACGAAGTACGTGCAGAAGTAGAACCCGAACGCCACCGCGTAGGTCCACACCGGCGGCTTGTTCCGGTTCGCCTGCATCTGCTGTTGCACCTGCTTCCAGTCCACCAGCGTCGCCAGCGGCACGGCGAAGCTGACGAGAACCAGCATGAACAGGAATCCGCTGACGATCGGGAACGCGATCAGGTGCTTGTCGCGGGTGAGGACGCGCCAGGTACTCCCGGCGAGCGAAAAGCCGTTAGAGATGCGCTCGAACATGGGCCGACTCCGGGTGAAATGGAGGGAACGCGAACGAGTGTACCACACCCGCCGCGGTCCGCTACGTCAGAACCGCGCGGTCCGAGGTTATTCGCTCGTCAGCCGTCGGGGTTAGCGAGAATTTGCCGAAGACGTTCGGCCAAGACTTCGAGGAACTTCTCCGGCCACGTCGCGTCGATGAGGCCGACGCCGATCAGGTCGCGGATGTGAACGGTGTCAATCGTGCGGAACGCGGACAGTTTCATTCGCACGAGTGCCACGAGATTCAGGACTTGGAACTTCTCGCCGCGTTCGGATTCGGTCATTTCCGGTGCGGGAACGGGTCGGCCGGCTTCACCTTTTCGCCGGCGAACAGCAGGTGAACGCCGCGACTCGGTTTTCCGTCCGGCCGCTCGACGAAGAGGTGAACGCCATAAGTGAAGGCGTACTCGAAACCGGCCTTGTCCATTGCGGATTTCGCCGCTTCTAAGATCATCGCGGTGGATGAGAATATTCACGTCGCGCGTCGTGCGCATCGCCCCTCAATCGACCTTCGCGACCCACGCCGTGACGGCGTTGCCGCCGATCACGGCGTAAGGGATGTTCCGGCTTCCAATTCTTGCGCGGCCTTACGGAGCCGCTCTTGCACCTCGTTCACGGCTCTCGCCATCCGTTCGAGAATGTCCGTGGGCCACGGTGCGTTGATGTTCATGCTTCACCTCACGCCGCGTAGGCCTTTTCGGCTGCGGCGACGCCGGCGCCGGCGGTCACCTTCACCCCGGCGCCCAGGAGCACTTGCTCCAGCGCCGCGAGTACCTGGAACACGCAGTTCGGGCGGCTGTTCTGGCCCATCAACCCGATCCGCCACGCCTTCCCCTTGAACTCGCCCAGCCCGCCGCCGATTTCGATCCCGAACTCGGAGAGCAACCGCTTGCGGCACGCGACATCGTCCAGCCCGTCGGGGATGCGCACCGCGTTCAGTTGCGGGAGCTGGCAATGCGCGCCGGCCGTGTACTGAAGCCCCAGCGCCTCCAACCCGGCCTTGAGCGCCTTGTGGTTGCGCACGTGCCGCGCCCACCGTGCCTCCAGCCCTTCCTCCAGGACGAGCCGAAGCCCCTCGCGGAGGGCGTACACCATCGTGATCGGCGCGGTGTGGTGGTACGCCCGGTCGCCGCCCCAGTAACTCATGATCGATGTGAGGTCGAGGTACCAGCTCTGCACCTTCGTCTTGCGGGCCTTCAGCGCGTCCACCGCTCGCGGGCTGAAGCTCACCGGCGACATCCCCGGCGGGCAACTCAGACCCTTCTGCGAACAGCTAAACGCCGCGTCCACCTCCCACTCGTCGAGCTTCACCGGGGTACACCCGAGCGACGTGACGCAGTCGGTGACGAGCAGCGCGCCGAACTCGTGGCACAACTTCCCGACCTGCGAGATGTCCTGAAGCGCGCCAGTCGAGGTCTCGGCGTGAACGATGCCGAACACCTTCGGCCGGACCGCTTGCAGCGCTTCTCGTATTTGCTGAAGCTCGAACGTTAGGCCCCACGGCGCTTCCTTCACGGTCACCTGCGCGCCGCACCGGCCGGCGATTTCGACCATGCGGTTGCCGAAGTAGCCGGCGGTACAAATGAGGGCCTTGTCGCCCGGTTCGAGCAGGTTGACGAGGCACGTCTCCATCCCGGCGGTGCCGGTCGCGGACACCGGGAACGTGAGCGGGTTCTTCGTAACGAACACCTCGCGCAGCATCGCCTGCGTCTCGTTCATGATCTCCAGGAACTGCGGGTCGAGGTGCCCGAGTAGCGGGGTCGTCATCGCGGTGAGGACGCGCGGGTGCGCGTCGCTCGGCCCGGGGCCGAGCAAGAGCCGCGGGGAAGGGGAGAGCTGGCCGGGAATCGTCATGAGACACCGGGAGTCAGTGATCAAGGGACAGGAATCAGGAGGCAGAATACGAACATCGCAGGTGCGCGTTCTGCTGTTTTACTGATTCCTGTCTCCTGTCCCCTGATTACTGACTCCGCGCCACGATCATCGCGCTGATCGCCTTGAATTGCGCGTGCGTGGAGTCGCCGAGCCACTCGAACGCGATCGCCTCGGCGGTGGTCGGCACCGCCCCGGCTTGCTCCAGGCGCCGCAGGGCGGTGTCGTGGTCGATCGCGCCGCGCGCGGCCAGCGCATCGACCGGCAAGAACACGTGCAGCCCGGCGTTGAGCAGGTCGAGCGCCGTTTGCGCGACGCAGACGTGCGTTTCCATACCGACCAGCACCACGTTCGGTTTCCGGAGCATCTCGAGTTCTTCGAGGAACGTGCCCGCGCCGCAGCAACTAAAGGTGGTTTTCGCGGGGAGCGTCGCCGGCAGGCGCCGGGCAATCTCCGCGGTCGTCGGGCCCAGACCCTTCGGATACTGTTCGGTCGCCCGCACCGGGACGCCCAGCGCCGCGGCCACGTCGAGCACGAACCCGGCGTTGCGGACCAGCTTCGCCGCGTCCGGGATCTTCGGCAGCAACTTGTCCTGAATGTCGATGACCACGACGACAGACGTTTCGGCCCGGAGCCGCTTGACGGTGGACATTCGCGATCCTCATGTTTCGAGCGCGCGCCGCAGCGCGGCGAGGCCGGTTTCCAACTCGGCGAGTCGGGCGGCGGTAGGCGGTACGCCACCGAACCGGTCCTGATAATACGCATCGGCCCACGCGAGCGGAACCTCGGCTGCCGCCGCACACGCCGGTCGGGTGCGCAAGGTCGCCGCCGCGCCGCGGGCCAGTTCCAGCGGGGTTTCGCCCGGCCGGGTAACGATCCCGTGCGCCGCGAGCAGCGCGACCAGCTCACCGAACCAGCGTGCCGGCCCGCTGAGCGGCTCGACGGGGGCGGCCCGGCGCGCCCGCCGGCGGAGGTGACGCAGTCCGAGTGCCAGCCCGATGAAGCCCCCGAGCCACAGCAGCGTTTCGGGCCGGACCACGCGGTCCGTCAGGTTCGCCAGCGCTTGCTGCCGCTGTTCCGGGCTGTAGTCGGTGATGTACTCGCGGAACCACGACCCGAACCACGTGTTCGCCAGCCCCAGCCAGGATTGCGAGTCGTCGTTACCAGTTTGGTCGCCGCCGGGGGTCGGGTCGAGCGTGCGCCACTGGTAGACGCGGGCGAGCGAATCCTTGGTCGGCGGCTGGTCGGGCGCCGGCAAGAGGGCCTCGACCCACGCGTGCGCGTGTTCCTGGCGCACGACGTAGCGCCCGTTATCGAGGTGTTGGCACCCCTTGAACCCGAGAACGAAAACCGCGTGAATGCCCTGCGACCGGAGCATCAGGACCAGGGCCGTGGCGAACCGCTCGCAGTGCCCGGCCTTCGAGTGGAACAGGAAATCCTCGATCGGGTCCACGGCCTTGTTCTCGCGTTTCAGGTCGGTGGTGTACCGCAGGGTCGGGGTGGTCGCGAGGTGCGTGGTGAGCTTCCGCGCGACCCGATCCTGGTGTTCCGGCTTCGGGTGCATGGTAATCGGGTTGCGGAAATCGGCGGGCAATTCGCCGGCGCGAACGAGGTCGTCGAGGACCGTATCGGTATACCCCTTGACCGACGCGACCGGGTTGTGCCGCAGGGCGGTCAGCGCCGTCTCGTACCCCCGTTCGGCGAACTGGAACCGCGGGCCGGCGTCGGGGTCGTCGGTCACCCGGTACACCTGAACGTAGCGCCGCCAGGAGCCGCGCGGGCGCCCGATCGGTTCCCAGAAGAAGGTGCCGTCCTGGAGCGGGGTCCAGCCGCGCCACCCCGCATCGACGGGCACGGCGAGCGGGACGGTCCGGTTCGGCACCCAGACGATCGGGGAGGCGACGAAACTGCTCCGGAGCTGGACGGGGACGACGAACGTGAGGGTAAACTGGTCCGGCCCGAGTTCCGGCGGTGCCCAGGTAGGCGCGCTGAGTGCGGTCGTCTTGATGTGCGGGAGCAACCCCTCGGTCGGCTTCCACTCGCCGAATGAGTAGTGGCGCATCGTCTTGCCGCGCCACCGCTGCTCGGTGCTCAGATCGGTCTTCGGCGAGCCGTCGGGGTACGTGGCGGTGACCTCGAACGCCGGCTCGGTGTTCGTGTTCAGCGACCCGGTGCGGTTCAGGTCCACCATCTGGTCGGCCGCGTACCCGATCTCGATCCGCGGCTTGCCGAAGTCGGCCTTCGCGGCATTGGACCGCGGGGTGATGAGGTACAGCGGCACCGCGCCGGCCACCGCGACCGCGGCCCACAGGATCGCGGGGCGCAGGTCCGTACGGTGGCCCGTCGGGTCGGCGACGACGGGAATCGTCTTGGTCGCCGGCTGCCGGCCCCCGGGGATTGGCGGGATCGCCCCGCGGGCGCGGCCCAGGTGCAGGAGCGTGAGGCTCCACACGGCCGCGACGAGGTACAGCCCGACGAACACGAAGCACGCCGGTTCCTCGGCGAACGCGGCGGCCAGCCCGACGCCCGCCAGCGCGGCCCCGTGCAGTTCCCAGTAGTCGCCGGCGTGCTTCTCCGAGCGGGCGACCTTCGCCACGATCGCGAGCATCACGAGCGGCCCGCACATCGCGACGATGAGCATGGGCCAGCCCATGTTGGCGAACTCGCCGGTGTCTACCTCGCGCTTGATCCGGTACGCGCCCCACATCATGTAGAGAAGCCCGATCGCCATGCCGAGCCGGTTGGCGGACGGGATCGACAGGAACTCGACGCGGCTCTCGAGGAAGTAGAGGGCGCCCAGCCCGACGACCGCGAGCGCCGCGAACACCCCCACTTCCGGCAGCATCGGGTACTCGGCGTAGCCGAGTACCGCGCACGCCAGCGCGAGTGCGAGGTAGGTGCTGAACCGGAAACTGGCGTCGGTCGGCACGGGTTGCCTCCGGCTTCGTTCGTGGGACCGGCTGAAGCCGGTCCCTCTTCCTCTTGTGCCACAGGCTTTCCGGCCCGTGTGCCTTCGGGCTCAGGGACACAGGCCGGAAAGCCTGCCACAAGACAGAATCTAAAGAGCCGCTGGAGCGGGTCACTACGAACTCGTAGAACTCGGCGCAGGCGGCAGATACCACGGGAGCCGGTCGGCGGGACTGACCGCCACGAACGCCCGTCCGGTCGCGCGCGTCAGTACGCCCGCGAACGGCGTGTTCGGCCGGCTGCTCACCACAACCCGCGCCCCGCGGGCCAGGTGGTGACCGAACGCGCCGGCGGGCGGCGCCTCGGGGGTCGGGCCGCCTTCGATGTCCGCCAGCGGGGTCAGCGCCTCGCGCATGTCCTCTTCGGACCGCGCCGTTTCGACCACGACCGCGCGCCCGGCCGCGGCCACTGCGACCACAACCGGGCTGTCGAACGCCCGGCGCCACGTCACCGCGATTGTCACCGCCAGACTCAGGGCCGCTTCCAGGCGCTCACGGTCGGCCGCGGTCGGGTTCGTCGGCAGCCACGGCTCGACCACGAGCACCAGCTCCGGCGACGGCGCGGTGTCGTACTCGCGGACCATCAGCTCGCCGCGCCGGGCGGTCGTGCGCCAGTGAACGTCGCGGAGCGAGTCGCCGGCCCGGTACCCGCGGACCCCGCGCACCTCGGCCTGGTCCGACGTGACCCGGCGCTGGACCCGGCGCGCGCGGCCGTCGTCGGCGACCTGGCGCGCGACCCACCGCCGCAGCCCGTCCGGTTCGGCGAACCCGTGCGCCGGCAGCACGACGATCTCGCCGCTCGATTCGCCCGGGCGCTCGCATTCCAGAAATCCGAACGGGAACCCGGACATCACCGTGACCGGGCCGCCGAACCGACCGCGGGTCGGGAACTCGCGCCACGCGCTACAGACGATCGACTGCCCCGCGGGTAACCGGTAAACGAGGAACGTGTTCGCCCCGGCCCCGGCGCGGTCCTCGGCGGTCAGCGTGACCGGGCGGGCCGAGTCGTTGGTCACCTTCACGCGGCACTCGGCCCGCTCGCCGGCGAACATCGGCGGCACCCCGATCCGGCTCACGTCGGTCCGGCGCACCGCGAGCCACGCCAGCAGCGCGTTGAGCAGCACCAGGAGTACCATCGCGTAGACGACGATGAGCACGAGGTTGATGCTCTTGTACCACGTGAGCGCGCCGATCAGGGCCACGACCACGAGCCACGCGAGGCCCGAGCTGGTGAACCGGAGCCGGGCGCGGGCCGGCACAGACACGGGCGTTTCGGTGGTGCGCCTCACGTCGGCACCTTCAGCTTGGAGAGGATCTCGCGCACGACCGGCCCCGCGTCCGGGTGCCCGCCGGCGGCCCAGCTCCGTGTCACGAGCCGGTGCGCCAGAACCGGCTCGGCGAGCGCCTTCACGTCGTCCGGCACGACGAAGTCGCGCCCCCCAGTGACCGCGAACGCCTGCACCGCGCGGTAGAGCGCCAGCGCCGCGCGGGTGCTAGCCCCGAGCGCCAGTTCGCCGTGCTTGCGGGTCTCGCCGATCAGGTCGAGGATGTACTCCGAGATGGCCGGATCGACCTTCACCGCGCGGACCTGTTCCTGAAGTGCGAGTACGTCCCCGGGCTGAAGGACCGGCTGGAGCTTATCGACCGGTTCGCCCTCGCGGTGCTGGGAGAGGATCGCCCGTTCGGCCTCGCGATCCGGGTAGCCGACCTTCACGCGGAGCAAGAAGCGGTCGAGCTGGCTCTCCGGCAGCGGGTACGTGCCCTCGAACTCGTGCGGGTTCTGGGTGGCGACGACGATGAACGGCGGGCCGAGCTGGCGCGTGGTGCCGTCCACCGTCACTTGCCGCTCCTGCATCGCTTCGAGCAGCGCGGACTGCGTTCGCGGGGTCGCGCGGTTCACCTCGTCGGCGAGGACCACTTCGGCGAACACCGGGCCGGGCTGGAAGCTGAACTCGCCGGTCTGCGCGCGGTAGATGGTGACCCCGATGAGGTCGCCGGGGAGCAGGTCCGGGGTGAACTGGATGCGGTTGAACTTGCACGCGAGGCTGCGCGCCAGCGCCTTGGCGAGCAAGGTCTTGCCCACGCCCGGCACGTCGTCGAGCAGAATGTGCCCGTCGGCGAGCAGCGCAACGGCCGCGAACCGGACGACTTCGGGCTTGCCCAAGAAGACGCGCCCGATGTTGTCGGTGAGCGCGCCGAGCAGCGCGGAGGGGGAACCGGTAAGGGCCATGCGCGGTCTCACGCCGGGGGACTTGACCGCGGTAGTATATGGGACCGGCGAGCGGCGCGGCGTCAGCCCGCCGGTGCGATACAACTCGAACGACGCTTGCGTTTATTGAACTGCGTCGCACCGGCGGGCTGACGCCGCGCCGCTCGCGATAAAAACCATCAGACGCCGCCGCGGAGGTTCGGGTTCACCGGCCGGTTCGCCATCGCTTCTTCCGCGGCCTTCATGTTCGCGTCGTACTCGGCCTGCTCCGATGCGTCGGCTGCATCCTCGGCCTCCTGCGCGATCCGCTTGAGGCTCAGCGCGATGCGGCGCTGGGCCGGGTCCATGCTCAGGATCTCCACATCGACCGATTGCCCCTCGCTCACCACGTCACGGACCTTGCGGACGCGCTGGTTGGACAGCTCCGAGATGTGGATGAGGCCCTCGACGCCAGGCGCCAGTTCCACGAACGCGCCGAAGTCCGCGGTGCGCGTCACCTTGCCCCTCACGCGCGCCCCGGCCTTCACGGTCTTGTGGTACTCCTCGAACGGGCTGACCGTCAGTTGCTTCATCGAGAGGCCGATCTTTCGCGCTTCAAAGTCCACGCGGTTGATCATCACCTCGACTTCCTGACCGACCTTCACGAACTCGTTGAGGTCGTTGACCCGCTGCCACGAGAACTCGGAAGCCGGGATGAGGCCGTCTGCGCCGCCGAGATCGACGAACGCCCCGAACGGCTTGATGCTCCGCACGATCCCGCGCCGTACTTGCCCTTCCTGAACGTTCTTCCAGAACTCCTCGGCTTTCGCTTGCTTCTCCTTCTCCTGAACCGCGCGGCGGCTGACGATCAGGTTCCGCTCGGACGGGTTGACCTCCGCGACCATCACCTTGAGCCGCTGGTTGAGGAACTGCTCGATGTTCTCGACGCGGTACATGTCGAGCTGGCTCGCCGGGAGGAATCCCTTGATGCCGTTCACCTCGACCGTCAGTCCGGTCTTGTTCTTGTTCGTGCCGGTGACGCGGGCCTCGACGATCATGCCGTAGGTGACCTGCGACCAGTCGTGAACGACCTGCGTGGAGCCTTCGCGCGTGAGGATGAGCAGCCCGTTGGCCGCGTCGTAGTGGTCGATGTCGAACTCGACGGATTCGCCGATGACCGGCTTGCGCCCTTCAAACTGCTGGAGCGGGAGCACGCCCTGACTGCGCCCGCCGGGCACTTCCACGAACACGTCGTTGCCGTGAACGCCGACGATGACACCGGTCTTGCGCCCGCCGGCCTTGCCCGGCGCGCCGGGCTTCTGCACGGTTTCGGCTTGTGCGACCGTCTTGGTCACGTCGAAGTCGCCCATCGCGGCGGCGAGTTCGTCCTCGATGAGCTTGTCGAGTTCGCGGTTGTTGGGCTTGAGCGCGCCGAAGTTCATGACCGGCGGCGCGCCGCCCTGGTTATACGGCTTGTCGCTCCTCTGGGGCCGACCCCCGCCGGGAGGACCGCCGCGCCCGCGATTCGGACCGCCCCCGCGCGGCGGCGGGCCCTTGCCCGAGGGCTGTGGCGCGGCGTTGGGCGGACCGACCGGTTGAGCGCCGTAAACGGGCGGTGCCGGTTGCGGCTTCGCAGGTTCCGCCGGCGGCACGGCAGGTGCAGGTACGGCCGGTGCAGGTTGGTCTGGCGAAGGAGTCGGGTTCTCGGTACTCATTGCGGTTCCTCGTTTCTCAACGGTTGAGCCTATCAGGCGAGCCGGAAGGTGACAACGGAAGTCACCTCAGCCGCGCGCCGAAGGCGCGCGTGTTCCCTTCGGCTAACCAGACCCGTTCGTCCCTCGTAGAATCGATGCATGTCCCACGCCGTGCCGAGGAAGAAGTGGATTCTCGCCGTCGAGACGGTGCTGGCCGTGGCCATTCTGGTCGCGGTCGTCCTGTACTTCATGAAGCTGCTGGGCCAGATGCCGCCGGTGCCGTTCGCGGTGCGGGCGGAGTTGCTCGTCCCGGCCGGCGCGCTGTACCTGCTCGCGCACCTCTGCTGGGCGACCTTCTGGGTCCGGTTGCTGCACAGTCAGGGTGTGGCCGTGCCGTGGTTCTTCGGATTGCGGACGTACTACATCAGCCAGTTCGGCAAGTACATCCCCGGGAAGGTGGCCGTGCTGGTGATGCGTGTCGGGATGCTGCGGCCCCTGGGCGGGCACCCGGTTCCGGTCGCGGTCACCGCGACCTATGAGACGCTCACCAGCATGGCGGCCGGGGCGCTGTTGGCGGTGCTGTTCTTGCCCGCGCTGGGGGTTCTGCCGCCGCAGATCGCCGGCAAGACGACGGCGCTGTTCGCGGTGGTCGCGCTGCCGCTCGGGTTGGGGGTGTTGAACAAGCTCGCGGCCCGGATCGCGAAGAAGAAGCGCGGGCCGGACGCGCGCCCGCTCCCGGCGCCCTCGCTGTTCCTCCTCGCGCAAGGGCTGGTTCACGGGGCGTGCGGGTACGGCTTGCTCGCGCTGAGCCTCGGGCTGACCATCCGCGGACTGGTGCCGAACTACCCGGCCTGGAGCCCGGAAGTCTATAGCGCCGAACTGGCGGCGGTGGCACTGGCTTACGTCGCGGGGTTCGTGATCGTCGTCGCGCCCGGTGGGCTGGGGGCACGCGAGTTCGTCCTGGTCGCCGCGCTGACGCCGCCGTTCACGCTGCTCATGGGCGCCGACGCCGCGGCCGGGATGGCCGTCGTCGTCTCGCTCGTCCTGCGGTTGACGTGGACCATCGCCGAGGTTGCCGTCGGCCTTCTGTTGTACGCAAAGAAATCGATCACCCTCGTGTTCCCGCGCGCCGTGCGACACCGTGAGCAGCCTCATGCCTGAAGACCCCACCCCTCAACCCCCTCCCCCAGGGGGAGAGGGGGAGAAAGAGAGCGGATCTTCTCCCCCTTCCTTCCTAGAGAAGGGGGCCGGGGGTTTCGGTTGTATTTCCCTGGTGATCCCCGTTTACAACGAGCGGGAGAGCCTCGCGGCGCTGCACGCCGAGATCAGCGAGGTCGCGGCCAAGCTCGGCGAGCGCGTCGAGATCGTCTTCATCGACGACGGCAGCAAGGACGGCTCGTGGGACATCGTTCG
>CAZBXY010000133.1:0-19976 GCA_964495365.1 uncultured Frigoriglobus sp.
TTCGTGGCCCAGATCGCGCGCCCGCGGGCGTTGTCAGTCGGTATTGGCGAACGGCAGGTGTGAGCCGGCCGGTGAGCGAACGGCGCGGCGTCAGCCCGCCGAGACGGCGAACGGAGGGAAGTCGATGTGCGGTTCGCGACGAAACCTCGCGGTCCTCGCGGCGGTCGGGTTGTGCGCCGCATTCATCGGGTGCGCGCGTCCGGGGCCGCGAGACGGCGGGGCCGCCGGCGGGAAAGCCGACAAGGCCCGCAAGGACGCCGAGGCGCTGGCGCTGGCCGCGGTCAACGGCGCCGCGACCGCACAGGCGAAGGCCGTGCCGGAGACCGCGGTGCGCCGCGACATCACGTGGCTGGGCGGGCGCGTGACCATCAACCGCGACACCTGGCGCGTGTCCGTCGGGTCGGCGAAGAACCAACCGAAAGCGCACGACTCCAAAACGGCCGGGACCAAGCCGGAGCCGGCGGGCAAGCCGCGCCTGCCGGTGCGCCCCGGATCGCCGGTGGTGCTGTACGAGCACGTGTCGAGTTCGCTGCCGTACCCCACCGAAGCGGAGGCCGAGGAGGACGCGCTGGAGCAGGCCCGGGACGCGATCGAGCGCCGGCTGGGTGAACTCGACCCGCCGGTGCGGCACAAGCCGTCGGTCGCCGAGGTGCGGGCCGAGTTCGTTCGCGCCGACGGCCGAACGTTCCGCGCCCCGGACGGGGTCGAGAAGGAACTGCTCGCCCGCGAGGGGCTGACCACCGAACTGGTGTACGCGGAGGTCGATGTGGAGGTGACCGCCGACCAGGTGCGCGAGCTGCGGTCGCGCGGGCGGCTGTTACCGGTGACCCGGGTGCTGGGCGGGCTGTTCGCGGTGGCGCTGGCCGGCTTCCTGTTCCTCCGCGCCAACGAGTGGACGAAGGGCACGAAAACGCTCGGGCTGGCGCTGGGCGCGACCGCGATCGCGGGCGCCGGGATCGCCGCCGCGGTTCTCGTCTGACCCCGGATCGCGGTACTCGGTGTCCTTCTTCCCTACTTCCCTAAGTCCTTTGACAGGCTCCGGCTCCGAACGAACCGCGGGCCCGGGCCACGAGTCCCGCGACGAGGAACGACAGTTGCCACTCGCCGCCGACGCCCGCTCGCGGTATCATCGGCCACATCCCGCCACCGTCCACCTCTCCGAGGCTTCCGCATGTTTCGCCGTCCCGCATGGATGATTTCGTTCACCGGGTTCGTATTCGGTCTGGTCGTTGTGCTTTCCAGCGGTGACCGCGAGGCCGCGGCGCAGCCGAAGGCGCCGATCATCGTCGCAGCGCCACAAGCGCCCACGCTCACCACGCCGGCGACCCTCGGCGCGAACCCGGGGACTGAGGTCGAACTCGCCCTCACCGGCACCAACCTCGCCGACCCCACGAGCGTCACGCTCAGTTGCCCCGCGAAGATCACCATCCCGACCGACAACAAGAACGGGACCGAACCCGGCAAACTGCGGGTGAAGGTCACCGTCGATCCGAAGTGCCCGAACGGGCTTTACACGCTGCGCGTCGCGACCAAACACGGCGTCTCGAACATGCGGCCGTTTGTGGTCGATGCGCTGACGCCGATCACCTCCACCGCCGCGAACCGTAATAAGGACGCCGCGCAGGCGGTGAGCGCGCCGTGCGTGGTGAGCGGCAGCGTCGCGAACGAAACGTCCGAGTTCTTCAAGGTGAAGGTGACCGCGAACCAGAAACTCACCTTCGAGGTGCTGGCCCGGCGCATCGGGTCGCCGCTCGACCCGATCGTGGTGCTGCACGACGCGAAGGCCAAGCGCGAACTGATCGAGCTTTACGACGACGACACGCCCGGCCTACAGGGCGACTGCCGGCTGACGCACACCTTCAAGGAACCGGGCGAGATCCTGGTCGAGGTCCGTGACACGACCCACCGCGGCGGGGGCGACTTCACCTACCGATTGCGGATCGGCGAGTTCCCGGGCGTGACCACGGCGTTTCCGCTCGCGGTGCAGCGCGGAACGGACGCGAGCATCGGGTTTGCAGGCCCGGCCGCTGTTGCGCCGGTCAAGGTCACGGCGCCGAAAGACCCGGCCCTCGCGGCGATTACCGTCAGCCCGGGCGCCGGCTGGCCGGTCCCGGTGCGCCTCAGCGACCACCCGGAAGCGGCCGAGGTTGAGCCGAACGACGACCCGGCGAAGGCGAACAAGCTGCCGGTGCCCGGCGGCGTCTCGGGCCGGTTCGACAAGGCAAAGGACGCGGACCACTACGCGATCACCGGCAAGAAGGGCCAGAAGCTCATCATCACCACGCTGACTTACGAGGTGAACTCGCCGGCGGAGGTGCTGGTTCGCGTGCTGGACGCGAAAGGCGCTCAGGTCGCAGCGAGCAACCCAGGCGCCCCGGTGAACCGGTTCGAGTTCACCCCCGCGGCCGATGGCGATTTCGTTCTCGCGTGCGAACACCAGAGCTTCTTGTACGGCCCGAACGAGGTGTACCACCTCTCGGTGGTGCCGTCCGCGCCGGATCTCACGGTGCTACTGGCGTTCGATCGCGGCGAGGCGCCCGCGGGCAGCGGGTCGGGCGTGTTCGCCACGGTCACGCGGCTCAACGGCTACGCCGGTCCGGTGGAACTGAGCATCGACGGCGACGAGGCACTCTCGGGCAAGTTCACGCTCCCCACGGGGCAAACGCAGGCGTTCGTCCCGGTGCTTGTGAAAGAAGGCACAAAGCTGGGCGCGTACCCGTTCCGCGTCAAAGCGACCGCGACCGCCGGCGACGCGACCGTCACGCGCTACGGCACGCTGATTGACGTGGTGAAGGCCGGGTTCGGCGGTATGACGAACCCGCCGCCGGAACTGCTGAACCAGTGTGCGTTTGCGGTGACGGACCCCCCGCCGTTCGGCCTGAAGTTCACCGCCGAGCCGAAGGCGTTCGAGAAGGGCAAACCCGGCAAGCTCGTCGTGGAAGCGACCCGCGACAAGGCCGCCGACGGCGACATCGTGCTGGCCCCGTTGTTCAACCCGCCGACGACCGTGCCGGCGGTGAAGCCGATCGCGAAGGGTCAGACGAAGGGCGAGATCGCGGTGACGGTGCAGCCCGCCGCGCCGCTCGGTCCGGCGCCGCTGGTGTTTCGCGCGACGACGAAGGCGGGCGGCAAGGATTACGCCGTCATCCCGCCCCCAGTGATCGTGGACGTGGTCGAACCGAAGAAGGAAGAACCCAAAAAGAAAGACGAACCGAAGAAGGACGAGAAGAAGGACAAGGACAAGAAGGACGAGAAGAAACAATAGCCCGTGGCACGAAGCCGCAGGTGGGCGAGTTAAACCGGATCGCGTGGGTTGGTTTGCTTCTTCTGTAGCTGGCCTCTGTGAGGCCGGGGCGACACCACTCGCATCGCTCCGGGGTCACAGACCCCGGCTACAGAAGAGAAGGCAATCAACACGATCGCGAGCTACTTTCCATCCGGCGGGAGGGTCGCGAGCTTCGCCGCCCACCTCTTGTCGAGCCGGGCCGCCTCGGTGAACGCGGCCCGCGCCCCGGGGATGTCCCCGGTCGTTTCGAGCAGGTTCCCCAGGGCGCCGTGGAAGTCGGCCACGTCCGGCGCCAGGCGCGTCAGTTCGCGGTAGCACGCGATCGCGTCCGTGTTGCTCCCCATCTTCTGAAGGCTGGCCGCGGCCCAGTGGAGGGCGTAGCGGTGGTTCGGGCGCAGCGCCAGCGCGGCCCGCATATGAGCCACCGACCCGGCCGGCCACGGATCCTTCCAGGCGTAGTAGCACCCGGCCTCGAACTGAACCCAGAAGTCGTCCCGGTCGCGGTTGGCGACGACGCTGAGCACCCGCCGCCCGTCGGGCCAGGCGCCCGGCTGGATCAACAGGTACACGACGATCAGGTGCCCGGGCACGACGTTCGGATCGATTTCCCGGCCGAGCCGGGCGATCGCCTGTCGGTCGGTCCACACGGCGGGGTCGCGGAGCCGGTCGGACCACTCGCCGGGGTCGGCGCCCCGGGACACGGCCAGCAGCTGCGCGACCAGCCGGGCGTTGCGAGACGTGCTGGCCGCCCAGGCCCAGGTGTCGAGCGCGCGCACCAGATCCTTTCGGATCGGCGAGGCCGCGATCCGGGCGACGATCGGCCCGGGGTCGCGGTCGGTCGGGTCCAGCCCGCGGGCCGCGAACGCCGCGTGGAGCGCCGCCACCATCGGGACGTGCCCGCGGGTCGGGTCGGCGCGGACCCGGTCGAAGAGGATCTGGTCCAGTTCCCGCACGAACTCGAGGTCCGCGCGGGCCTCGGCGAGACGCTGCTTGACGTCGTCCGGCGCGTCCGCAGGGGTCAACTGGGCGGCCTGGTCGAGGGCGGTCGCGGCCTCGGCGAACCGGAACTTGTTCCGCAGGTCGGTCGCGAGAACGGTCGCCGATTCGACCGCCTGTCGGGCGCGGGCCTCGGTGGTCGCCCGGGCCGCGGCCCGGTCGCCCTCGGCCCGCATTTCTGCCGCCTGCCGCTCCAGGCGCCGGTTCGTGTCCTGTCGCGATTGCCACCACGCGAACCCGGCCCCCCCGGCCACGAGCAGGAGCACGCAGGCGGCCAGCGCCAGTTGGACCTTGCGGCGCTTGCGCTGCTCGGCGGCCCGGACCTCGGCCGCGGCCCGGTCGCGCTCGGCGGCCCGCAACCGCTCCTCGACCCCGGCCCGGTACGCCGCGACCGCCCCCGCGACCTCTTCGCCGTTGGCGTAGCGGTCGGCCGGGCGCGGGGCGAGGCACGTCTTGGCGATCTCGACCAGCTCCTCGTCGGCCCCGCAGTCGTCGAGTTCCTCGAAACACTCGTCCAGTTCCGCCTGCGCGGCCATGAGAACCGTGGCGAGGACGGTGTCGCCGGCGAACGGCGGGTTGCCCGTGAGGATGACCGCCAACAGGCCGCCGAGCGCGAACACGTCGGCCCGGGCGTCCACGTGCCCGCCGCGAGCCTGCTCCGGGGCCATGTACGCGGGGGTGCCCTTCACCGACCCGGCCACGGTCTCGGCGAACCCGTGGTCCGGGGGCGCGGCCCCGTCGAGGTCCAGTACGCCCGCCGACCCGTGCTGGGCGACCGACTTGGCCAGTCCCCAGTCCATCACCTTCACCTCGCCGAACGCGCCCACCATGACGTTCGACGGCTTCAGGTCGCGGTGAATGACCCCGCGACTGTGGGCGAACCCCACCGTCTGGCAGATCTGCTCGAACACGCCCAGCAGGCGCGGGAGGTCGGCGTCGGCCGCCCTGCGCAACTCGCCGGCGAGGGTGCGCCCCTGGATCAGTTTCATCACCAAAAACGGGCGCCGGTCCGGGAGCAGCCCCAGCGCGTACACCGGCGGGATGCCGGGGTGGGGCAACTGGGCCGTGATCCGCGATTCGACGACGAACCGGTCGGTGTCCTGTCCGGGGTGCATCACCTTGATGGCGACCTCGCGCCCGAAGGTCGAATCGTGCGCCCGGTACACGACTCCCATTCCCCCGCGCGCGATTTCCCGCGACACCGTGTACCCCGGGACGGCCGGGAGGGGTGCCGGCGCGCCGCTTTTGGTGGGCGCGTGGGTGGCGCCCGTCGAGACCGGGTCCGATTGCGTTTGAATGACGGTGGACTGGTTGCTGGGTCGGCGCTCGTCGGGCATGGGCACACCTGCCTGAAAGGATGTCCGATCATACTCCCGGTCCGCGGCCGGGCGAAGTGGTTACGCGAGCGGCCGGTGAAAGGCTCGCCTGTAGCCGAGTCTGTGACCCCGGACCGGCCTCGCAGAGGCCGGCTACAGAAATACCCGGGGTACTTCATTTCCTACCCAACGCCTTACGGCCGCACCACCGCGCGCGGGGGCGGGGCGGGCGGGGGGCGGTGGAAGTCCGGGTCGCGGTACGGCTGCTTCTTGCGGTACAGCGCGAGCCGCGCGCGGGCCTCGGGGCCGCTCTCCTTCTTGAAGTCCGGGAAGGACAGCGCCTGCCGTTCGTACTCGATGGCCCGGTCGTACTGCCCGGCCTCGGCGCACGCGGCGGCCAGCGTGTCCAGGTAGTCGCCGTCCTTCCATTTCGTCAGCTCGCACGCCCGCGTCGCGTGCTCGACCGCCTCGGCCCCGTTGCGCACCGCGGCCGGACCAGTCGCCAAGAGCCACGCGAGGTGGTTCCGCGGCGCCGCGAACTCCGGGTCGAGGAGGATCGCCGCGCGGTAGGCGTCCCGCGCCCCGGGCAGGTCCATTTGCCGCTCCAGCGTGATGCCCAGGTCGTTGTGAAGCTCGGCGTTCTTCGGGTCGAGCCGAATCGCCGCGCGGTACAGCGCGACGGCCCCGTCCAGGTCGTCCGCGTCTTCCAGAAGGGACGCGAAGTCGGTGAGTACGCTCACCTTTCTGGGTTCGAGCCGCAGCGCCACACGGTACGCCGCCTCCGCGCCCGCGCGGTCGCCCTTGCCGCGCAGCGCCTGGCCCAGGTTCCAGTGGGCGTTGGTGAACGTCGGGCTGAGCGCAATCGCGGCGCGGAACGCGGCGGCGGCCTCGTCCCACTCCTCCATGTCCAGGAGCGTCATCCCAAGTTTGTTGTGGGTCGGTGCCCGGTCGGGTTCGGCCTCGATAGCCCTTCGGTACGTCGCGACGGCCGCGGTCCGGTTCCCGCGGAACGCCAGGGTGCTGGCCAGGTTGGCGAGCGGGTAGGCGAAGTTCGGGTCCAGGAGGATCGACGCCTTGTACGCCATCGCGCCGCGGTCGAGCTGGCGGGTCTCGTCGTAGGCGATCCCCAGCCGGTTGTACGTCCGCGCGTCGTGCGGGTCGAGTTCCAGCGCGCGGGTGAGGACCGGGATCGCGGCGGCCGGTTGGTTCGCCTCGAGTAGCGCCAGCCCCAGGTTGATCCACACGGGAGCGTTGTCCGGGCGGATCGCGCGGGCGGCCTCGTAGGCGGCAACCGCCAGGTCGTACTTGTCGTTCTCGTACCCCCACTGCGCCAGCACGAACGCGAGTTCGAAGTTCGTCGGGTGAACCGCGCGGGCGGCCAGCAAGGTGAGTACCGGGTTCAGGTCGTGTTGCCGCATCAGGGCCGCGAGTGCGCACAGCGCCGCCGGGGCGACGGCCGCCGGGTCGGCCCCGGATGCCAGTTGCCGGACCGCGCCGGGGTCCGACCAGAGGATCGCGCTGCGGAGCCGGTCGGCCCACGGCCCGGGGTCGGCGCGGCGGGCGACCTCGACCAGTCGCTCGCGCACCTGCGGATTCGGCTCGTACAGCGCCCAGTCATCAACGGCCGCGATCAGGTCGGCCCGGACCGCAGACCCGGTGATTCGCTGCGCCGCATCGGCCGGCTCCAGGGCCATCAGATCCAGGCCGGCACCCGCGAGCGCGCGGCGGTACTTGCCCGGGGCGCTCGCGGTGTCGTAACGGCCCTTCCAGCCCCGCTCGGCGATCCACGTCCACTTGCGGAACCGAATGTCGTCGAGTTCGACCACCAGCGCCAGGTCGCGCCGCGCCTGCTCGACGACGGGCACCAGTTCCGGCGCCCCGGCGGCCAGTTCGGCGGCCTGCGCCAATGCCGCGGCGGCGGCCGCGAACTTGTACTGCCCGCGCAGGTCGGCCGCGAGCCGCAGGTTGGCCGCGACGCCCTGGCGGGCCTGCTGCGTTTTGAAGGTTAGTTCGGTTTCGGCCCGGGCCTCGGCGGCCTTGCGCTCGCCCTCGACGCCCGCGCGCTCGGCGGCGGCCTGTTCGTCGGCCAGTTTTCGCTCGTCGGCCTGCTTGTCGCGCCACCACGCGAACGCCCCGACGCCGGCGGCGAGCAGCAGGACGCTGGCGGCGAGGGCCAGTTGCACCCGGCGCCGCGCGCGCTGCTCGTCGGCCTTCGCCTCGGCCTCGCGCCGGGTATTGAGTTCCTCGGCCGCTCGGGCTTCGGCCGCGGCCCGGTCGCGCTCGGCCCGCCGCAGTCGCTCCTCCACACCGGCCCGGTACGCGGCCACTGCCCCGGCGGCCTCCTCGGCGTGGGCGTAGCGGTCCGCGGGGCGCGGGGCGAGGCATTTCTTGGCCACCGCGACCAGCTCCGCGTCGGCCCCGCTCGCGTCAAGCCGCGCGAACGCATCGGTCAGATCGGCCGCGGCGGCCTTGCGCACCGTGTCCAGGACGGTCGTCCCCTCGAACGGCGCTTTGCCCGTGAGAAGTGCCGTGAGGATGCCGCCGAGCGCGAACACGTCGGCCCTCGCGTCCACGGTTTCGCCCCGCGCCTGCTCGGGGGCCATGTACGCCGGAGTCCCCTTCACCTCACCGGCCACCGTTTCCTCGAAGTTCGGCGTGCGGAGCGCGGGGTGCGAACTGGAAGCGAGTTTTGCGGTTGAGTCGGTGCCTTCGCTCCGCGTTCCGGGTTCCACGTTCCGCACTTCGCGGGCCAGTCCCCAGTCCATCACGAGGGCTTCGCCGAACGCGCCGACCATGATGTTGTTGGGCTTCAGGTCGCGGTGGATGATCCCCTTGGAGTGCGCAAACCCGACCGTCTGGCAGACGCGGTGGAACAGGTCGAGCAAGCGCGGGAGGTCGGCGCGCGTTGTGGCCCTGAGTTCGTCGGCGAGCGTGCGGCCGTCGATGAGCTTCATCGCCAGGAACGGGCGCCCGTCGGTCAGTTCGCCCAGCGCGTACACCGGGGGCACGCCCGGGTGCGGCAACTGCGCGGTCACCTTCGATTCCACCACGAACCGGCCCGCGTCCTGCCCGGGGTGCATGACCTTGACAGCGACCTCGCGGTCGAAGGTCGGGTCGTGCGCGGCAAACACGACGCCCATCCCGCCGCGCGCGAGTTCGCGCGTGACGACGTACCCGGGTACCGCCGGGAGGCCGGGGGCGCGGAACGACACCGTGGGGTCGCCGGACTGGACCTGTGTGCCGACCGTGGCGCCGGACGGCGCCGCGACCGTCCCGCCCGGCCGGTCCTCGTGCTGGCCCACGGTGCGCGCGGATTCGGGTGAGCGGTTCTCGGACATGGGCGCCCCTGCGAGTCCAATTGTTCCAAGTTTCAGTCGTTCCACGGTCCAAGTTGGAGGCCCGCGCGCGTGGCCCGTTGTCTTCAACTTGGAACTCGGGAACTTGAAACCTGAAACCTGGAACAGCCGATCATACACCGGCCCGGCTCCCGCGCGAAGCGGCCCGAGCGGCGTTCCGCGATCTTCGACACACGCACTGCCATTCGCCGCGGCGCGGTGCTAGACTAGAACGCATTCGCACTCGCCTGAACCGGGGTCGGTTGCGCCATGACGGACGAGCTGGCCGAAGCGTTGCTCGCGCTCTTCGAGCGGCTCGGACCCTACCTCCGAACCGACCCGCAGCTGCGCGACGCCGTTGCCGGACTGGGCCGCGCCGTCACCGCCTGGGCCGATCAGGTCGCCCCGCTCGCGGAAGCGCCGCCGGGTCCGCCACTACCGCCGATCATCGAGCCAGTCCGGCCCGCGCTGCCGGCGGTTCCGCCCCCGCCGCCGGTCGTCATCCCGGCCGATTTCTCGCTCGCCAAGCCCTATTCGCCGGCGGCCCGCGCGCCGGTGTTCGCCGACGATGACCACGGGATCACCCCCACCGACCTCGGCGTCATCACCCGCCGGTGTCAGCTCAAGTCCGAAGCGGCGCGGGCGATCGCGGCCCGCGCCCGCGGCGACATCTTCACCATCCCGGACGACCTCATCAAGCGGGCCAACGGCCTGCCCGATTGCGACCTGTGGATGCTCCACCCGGGCGATTACGTCGAGGCGGCGAAGGCGTGGGAAGACCTCGGCGGGGCGTTCGCCGTGGGGGCGGAAGCGGCCGAGTTGCTCGCGGTGCTCAAGGAGCTGCCCGACGCGCTCGCCGACCGACACCGCGAGCGCGTGTTGTACGCGGCGGCCGAGTCGCAGGCGATGATGTGGGCCGGGCTGCTCGACGTTCACCGGCGCGTGGACAACGACCAGGTTCACCTGTTCGTCCACGTCCGCGAGCAGGCCCGCGACGCCCAGATTTACATCAACCGCTACCTGAAGCGCGAGGACCGCGTCGCGGCCGACCGCTGGCCGGACCTGCTCAGCCGGATCGCGGTGCTGAAGGAGCAACTGGGCGACGCCCGCAACAAGGCCCGCACCCGCGACAAGGGGCTGACCAACCTGAAGTACAAGCTGCGGAAGATGGGCGAATCGCCGGCGACCGCGGCGGCCGAATGGCCCCGGGTGCTGGAGTTGCTCGAAGAGGTCGTTTCGGCGGGCGTGCCGGTGAGCAACGCCGACATCCGCGAGCTGCTCCTGCCGGTGTTAGACACGCTGCCCGAAGATCAGGAGCCGGGGCCGAACGCCGAGCGGGTGTTCGCCGCGGTGAACGCCTATTTGGCGTCGCGCCCGGCGCCGGAGGTCGAACCGACCGAAGAACCGGCGGCCGATGTGCGGGCGGTGGCGGAGTTGCTCCGCGAGCGTGAGATCGTGCTGATCGGCGGCGTGGAGCGCTCCGCGGCGGCCCGCGCGATCGAGCGCGCGTTCGGGCTGGCGAAACTGAACTGGATCTCGACGCGCCCGCACGAATCGGTGACCTACTTCGAGCCGGCCGTCGCTAGGTCGAACGTCGCGGTAGTGCTGTTGGCGATCCGGTGGTCGAGTCACAGTTACGGCGACGTGAAGGATTACTGCGACAAGTACGGCAAGCCGATCGTGTACCTGACCGGCGGCTACAACCCCAACCAGATCGCCCACCAGATCCTGCAGCAAGTCGGCGACCGCCTCCGCGCGCTGAACCGGGCGGGGTAGGGTGGGCGCGAAGCCGTTTTCGTTCATCACAACCCGAACAACACTTTCGCGTTGCGCGTGGTGTGTTCCTCCAGCTCCGCGACGCTCACGCCTTTTACCTCCGCGAGCAGCGCCGCGGTGTGCGCCACGTAGGCCGGTTCGTTCCGCTTGCCACGGACCGGCTGCGGGGCGAGGTACGGGCAGTCGGTTTCGACGAGCAGGTGGTCGAGCGGAACTTCTTTCGCCACGTCGCGGAGGTTCTGCGCCGTCGGGTAGGTCACCATTCCCGCGAACGACACATACAAACCCATTTCGAGGCACTCCTTCGCGGTCGCGAGGTCGCCGCTGAACGAGTGCATCACGGCGCGAAGTGGCCCCTTCGCAGATTGCGCGCGAAGCGCCTTCACGACATCCGCCTCGGCCTCGCGGCAGTGGATGACGAACGGCTTGTTGAGCCTTCGCGACAGTTCAATGTGCCGGGCGAAGTAATCTTCCTGAAGCGCGAACGGCGAACGGTCCCAGTAGCGATCGAGTCCGGTTTCGCCGATCGCGACCGCCCGCGGTTCGGTCTCCGCGAGGCGCACGACCGCGTCCCAGTCGCCGGTTTTGGCCTCCGCGGCGTGGTTCGGCTGAATCCCGACCGCCGCGACCACAATCGGGTACTCGTTCGCGATCTCGACGGACCGTTGCGACGATTCGAGGTCGATGCCGAGGCACACGACGCGCTCCACGCCGGCCCGCGCGGCGCGGTCGAGTACCGCGGGCAGATCCTTGCGGAACCGGTCGTCGAACAGGTGCGCGTGGGTGTCGATCAGTGGCATGAGGTGTTACTTGTTCGGTGGGTCGAAGAGGGCCGAGTCGATATGGTCACGGAATTCAACGGAAACGAAACGGATCTCTCGGGTCTGCCGGTCTCCAACGTAGAACGTAATGCGAGAGGGAACCGGCCCACCAGCTGTTTTCCGATAGTCACTGAATTCGCATCGACCGGGGCTTCCTTCGTTGTCAAACTTAATTAATCCACGAAATTCCCGTAACAGTTTGGTCTGCAGATCAACGCGGACTTCAGCGGCTTCTGGCCTGGAGGCATCGACGAAAAGTACGAGATCGCGCCCGCCATCGGAACGGTCTTCGACACCTTTCACGCCCAGCCACTTGCCGGCGTCGAGAATTATTAACGGATGGTAGAATTGAAGGTAACTCGAGTAAGGCCTTCGACCCAGTTGCGCTGGATTGCGAACATCAACGCGACCGTCGCCTATTTGAAACCAATCCCGTTCACCATCTGAACCGATTGTGGTGCGTTCAACCTGTTCGGCTGACTTCGCGAGTCGCTCATGACGTACTCTACCCGGTAACCAGAATGTATCGGTCGTTCTCACTTCGGCGTGAGGTTCTCCAGGAAGGTCATCAGTCGAATCGTATATTAACACTCCACACCTCCAGCGGTCGAGTGCCTCCTGACCGCCGTAGGCATCGAGAATCTTCTGGTACGTCTTCTCCGGTGGATCGTCCGGCGAGAGCAGCGGGTTAGTGGAGTAGCGATTGACGAGAAAACCGGCAAGCGACGCGACGACACCGCCAATCACGAATCGCCACAGCCATATACGCCCCGAGGTGTTCGCCGCGGGTGGTGGGGCAGCTTGCTCGGACGACACGGTTCGCCTCCGATATCACCGCACGTTGAACGCGCCGGCGGCGCGGAGCGTTTCGCCCATGAGGGGATCCCACACCACGCCGGCGGCAATCAGGAATGCCACCAGTGCGACCAGGAACAGCGTTGCGGCCGGGGCGATCGGTTTCAATTCGCCCTCCGGTTCGTCCAGCAGCATCGCGCGGGCGATCTTCAGGTAGTAGTACGCGCTCACAGCGGTGTTCGCCGCGCCGACCGCGAGCAGCACGTAGAACACCGCACCCAACCCCGGCGGGCCGCTCGCCGAGGCGCTTTTCGCCGCGTCGTACACCGCCGCGAACACCTGGAACTTCCCCGCAAAGCCCGCCAGCGGCGGCAGGCCCAGGAGGCTCGCCAGGAACAGCGTCATCGCGACCGCCGCGAGCGGCGAGCGCTTCACCAGCCCGCGGAACGCGCTGATGTCTTCCGAGCCGGTGGCGTTGCGTACCAGAGCGACAACGCCGAACGCTCCGAGGTTCATGGCGACATACGCCGCGAGGTAGTACAGCACGCCCGCGGCGCCGGCTTTCGTGATGACGGCCAGCCCCATCAGCATGTAACCGGCGTGCGCGATGGTGCTGTACGCGAGCAGCCGCTTCAGATTACTCTGCCCGAACGCCGCGAGGTTGCCGAAGGTTACTGTGAGCATCGCGACGACCGCGACGCCCACCCCGACGTTCGCCGAAACGGTCCACGCGCCCTCGTGCGCGGCTTGCAGCGTCAGCAGGAACCGGCCGGTGAGGCCGATCGCGCCGGCCTTCGACGCGACCGACAGGAACCCGGCGACTTCGGCCGCGGCGCCCTCGAACACGTCCGGGCACCAGAACTGGAACGGCACTGCGGCGAGCTTGAAGCCCAATCCGACGAGCGTGAGCGCGATCCCGGCGAGAACGGGCAGGTCCTGCCCGCGGGCCGCGATCCCGGCGCACACGTCCTTCAGTTCGGCGCTGCCGAACGTGCCGGAGAGCAGCGTGATCCCGTAGAGCATGACGCCGCTCGCCGCAGCGCCATACACGACGTACTTCAGCGCCGCCTCGCTGCCGGTTCGCTTTCCTTTGAGGAACCCCGCGAGCGCGTAGCCCGGCAGGCTCGCCATCTCCACCGCGATGAACACCATCATGAGGTGGCTCGCGGACGCCATGAGCATCATCCCGAGCGTGCCGCCGAGCAGAAGCGCGTAGAAATCGGCGGAGTCGGCGCGGTCCGGGATGCCGGTGAGGAGCGTGAGCAGCACCGTGAGCAGAGCCGCCGCGAGAACCACGACGCGAACGAAGTTGCCCCACGTGTCGGAGGTGAGCATCCCGGCGAAGTACGGCCCGGCCGGTTGCGCGTCGTAAACCTGGTATCCGCCGGCGAACAACCCGACGACGAGCGCGACGAGCGCGGTCCCGCCGAGGTGCGCGCGGTCGAACGCGGGGACGAGTCGCACGAGCAACAGTACGACGATCCCGGCGCAGACCGCCAGTTCCGGGAGGAACACGAGCAGGTCGCTTTCGAGCGCCGACTGGAGCTTTTCAATACTGACGAGCGTGGGGAACATGCAGTGTTCCTGGCGAACCCCGGCCGCAAGGCCGGGGGTGATCCGCGCGGCGAGTAAGAAGCGATAACCTACCCGCGAAGCCGCGCAACGGGAAGTGTGTAGACCGACAGAAGGGCTGGCCCGCCGACCGCGAGGAGTTGGTGTAGGCGACCCGGAGCGTGAGCGACGGGGTGGGCGCGTCACAAAGCACCACGGCGCGTCCACCTCGTCGCTCACGCTCCGGGTTCGCCGGCTTCCTACAACAGTCCTCATGCTCGATTTCGCCACCACCGCGTTCGTGTCGATCCTGTTCCTCGTCGATCCGCCGGGGACGGTACCGGCGTTCATGGCCCTCACCACCCGCTATTCGCCCGAACGGCGTCGCAAGACGGCCCTTGTGGCGAGCGTAGTCGCGACGCTCACGCTGATGGGCTTCGCGGCGGTCGGCAACGTGGTGTTTCGCGGGCTGGGCCTGACGCTCCCGGCGTTCCAGATCGCCGGTGGGGTGATCCTGTTCCTGGTCGCGCTCGACATGATCCGCGCGCAACGTCTGACGCAGGAAGACCCTGCGGAAATGAAGGAGGGCGAAGAAGCGAACGATGTGGCGGTCGCGCCTCTCGCGATTCCGATGCTGGCCGGCCCCGCGGCGCTGAGTACGGTCGCGGTACTGATGGCGCAGGCGAAAAATACCGCGGAAGTATCAATCGTGTTCCTCGCGATCGCGCTGACGGGCGTCATCTGCTACATCACACTTCGCCTGGCGGTCCCGATCCAGAAGCGCCTGGGCACGACCGGTGTTCACATCCTGGGGCGCGTATTGGGGTTGGTGCTCGCCGGGATCGGGGTGCAGTTCATCCTGAACGGCCTGAAGGCCGCGGCGCTGATCCCGCAGGCCGCCGGCGGGTAGGCGTTACGCTTCGCGCCACGGCCGACCGAGTAACAGGTCGATCACCCAGCACCCGCGAACGTGTTCCCACCCCTCCGCGCGGCAGTGGTTGAGGATGTCGTCGCTGTCGCACCCGGCGTCCTGGAGCGCGTCGGCCAGAATCGGCATCCGGTCGAACGCCTTCTCCTCGTAAATGCCGCGCGCCAGCGCAAGAACGTCTGACGTGAGCCACGCGGGGTCGGGGGCGATGTCACGAAACGGCAGCGGGCCAAAGATGTCGTGGAGAAGTTTTCCACGAGCGATCCATTCACCTTGCATCGCGTCCGGTGTGAGGAACGCGGATCTCACCAACACCGCCGTCGGATACGGCATCTCGTCAACCGTCTTTCGTTCGCGCGTACCGGCTGTGACCGAACAAGAGAGGTACAACAACGAATCCTCGAAGTCGCGTGGTTCCGGGCGCCGCAAACTGTGTCCCGTCCACGGCCCCGGACAAATGAGTTCGTCGTCGAAGGGATCGAGTTGTTGCGCGAGGCCAAAGTGATCGAACTTGCCGTCGGCGTAGTCTTCCAACAGTCCCAAGTATTTCGCGCGGGGCCAGTCTCGTGTGGCTCGTTCCAGCCGGCGACAGCAGGCAAGGCAAAGCAACCGCAACTTCCGATCGCACGCGAGCGCGTCGAAGAACAACCAGTCCACAAGCGCGCGAGGTTCGGTCGCAGCCCACCATTCGCGTTCGGTCATGGCAACCACCTCAACGATCCGCGACCGCGAGGGAGCGGGAAACGTAACCCGCTCCCTCGCGGTCGCGGATCGCCAGAAAACACCTACTTCCGCCGCGGCTTGCCGACGTGCGTTGCGGCGCCGTAGGCGAGTTCGGCGCTCTCCATCACCGTTTCGCTCAGCGTCGGGTGCGGGTGGATGCTCTCCAGCACGTCGCGGGCGACCGCGCCCATTTCGATCGCCAGCACGCCCTCGGCAATCATCTCACCGGCGCCGGCGCCCACGATCCCGACTCCGAGAACGCGCTTTGTGTCGGGGTCCACGATCATCTTCGTGCGACCTTCCGTGCGGGCGATGCTCACCGCGCGGCCGCTCGCGGCCCACGGGAACATCAACACCTCGTGCGGGACGTTCCCCTTTTCCGCTTCCTGCTGTGTGATGCCCGCCCACGCGATTTCGGGGTCGGTGAAGATGACGGCCGGAATCGCCCGCGGGTTCCACTCCGCCGGGTCGCCGTGGATCACCTCCACCGCGACCCGCGCCTCCGCAGTCGCCTTGTGCGCAAGGCCGGGGTCTTCGCCCACGTCGCCGATCGCGAAAATATGCGGAACGTTCGTTCGGCGCTGTTTGTCGATTGGAATGTAGCCCCGCTCGGTCACGTTCACCCCGGCCTTGTCGAGTCCGAGACCTGTAGAGTTCGGCCGGCGGCCCACCGACACCAGCACGCGATCGAATGTCAGCGACGCCGGCGTGTCCTTGCCTTCGAGCTTCACCGCGATCCCATCCTTCGTCGCTTCCAGCCCCATCACCTTTGTGCTTGTGTAGATCGCCTCGAATTCGCTCCTGAGCTTCTTTTCCAGCGGATCCACGAGATCCTTGTCGGCCATGAACAGGATCCGTTCGAGCGCCTCCACCACCGTGACTTTGCTCCCGAGCGCCGCGTACACGCTGCCGATTTCCAGCCCGATGTACCCGCCACCGATCACGAGGAGCTTTTTCGGAACGTCCGGCAAAAGAAGGGCGCTCGTGCTGTCCATCACGCGATCATCATTGATCTGCCACGGCTTCGGTACGACCGGCAGCGAGCCGGTTGCGATGATGCAGTTCTGGAACCGGATCGTTTGGGGCTGTTCGCCGGTTACTTCGACCGTGTTGGGTGAAGTGAACACCGCCCGGCCCTTCACCACCTCGACCCCGCGGCCCTTCGTCAGTTGGCCGATGCCAGAGGTGAGCTTCCCGACCACTTTCGCCTGAACGAAGTCGCGCAGTTTGGCGAGATCGAGCTGCGGGTCGCCGAAGGTGACGCCGTAGGCCGCCATTTCGTGCGCTTCGCGGATGATCTTGGCCGTGTGCAAAAGCGCCTTCGACGGAATGCACCCACGATTGAGGCACACGCCGCCGAGTTTGGCGCCTTCATCGACCAGCGTGACCTTGATTCCGTGGTCGGCGGCGTGCAGCGCGGCCGGATAACCGCCGGGGCCGCCGCCGATGACCAGGAGCGGCGTTTGGCGAACGTCGGGCATGGCAAATTCCTTGGCGAACGGCCGGTGTCAGCCGGCCGGTGATTCGTGGGAACGCAAACAGGGAGGCTCACACCTCCCCGTTCGCCTTGTCGGAATTGTACGCGCTCACTCGTCGTCGTCGAAGTTGCCCGTGATGCCCTTGATCGACGTCGCGATGCCGACGATCATGCAACAGGCGCCGAGGATGTAGCCGCTGTACGGGCGCCGGCCGGTGTGCGGACCGTCCTGCCACCAGAAGACCGCGATCGCCACGCCGGCCAGCGCTAATACCGCGCCGCCGATCAGGTACATGATCTTCTTGCCCGCGTCCGTGTCCGATCGCCGGCGCGGGCGCTCGTCTTCCTCTTCGTCGTCATCGCGACGCCGTTTCGTCATTTTCTTCTTCGGGCGCTCGTCTTCCTCATCGTCGTCATCCTCGTCGCGGCGCGAACCCTTGCTGAAGGTCGGCTTCTTTTTGGGCTTGGGCTTCTCGTCCTCGTCCTCCTCGACGGTGAAGCCCGGGTCTTCCTCGTCGCGGGGCGCGGGCTTGGTGGGCTTGGCGGCCGGTTTGGGCGCGAGTTTGGGCTTCGCGGGCGCTGGAGCGGGCTTCTTCTCCGGTTCGTCCTCGACCACCTCGAACGCCGGTTCCGCCTTCGGCGCGGTGCCGACGGTCTGACACGCGGGGCACTTGATCCGCTTACCGGCGTGTTCGTCGGCGACGCGCAGCGACTTGCCGCAGGGGCAGTTGAACGTGATCGGCACGGGCAGAACTCCGGGAGGCGGGCGCACTGATCGAATACCGCACAATTGACCCGATCGAGGGACGGGCGGCAATGTCGGTGGGTTCGGGCCGTCACGTGTGGTTGTCGGTCCCGAGGCGGAAGTTCGGCAGCCCCTTCTTGGGCTTGGCCACGCCGCCGGAGTTGGCGCCGGGGGCCGGTTCGTCGCGCTCGGGCGCGGCGATGCCGTAGGGCGTGCGGTCGTCCTCGTCCTCATCGACGAAGGGCTTCTTGTACGGTCGCACCGGGATCACTTGCGCCGGCGCGGTCTCGACGATCTCGAACACCGGTTCGGGGTCGGGTTGCGGTTCGGGCGATGGTTCCGGTTGCGGCGCGGGGACCGGAACCACGGCGCTGCACATCGGGCACTTGGCGCGCTTGCCCGCGGAGCTGTTGGGCACCCGGAGAGTTTTCCCACAGGGGCAGTTGAAGGTGATCGGCACGGCGGAACCCTCCGGCGAGTGACGGAGGTAATTGAACCCGAAAGTGCGCGAAATGCAAGCAGCGTTGCGGCGAACCCCGCCCGCAAGGGCGGGGCAGCGAACCCAACAACCACCACCCCCGCCCTTGCGGGCGGGGTTCGCCAAGTCACCTCACTTCTTCCCCGTCAGTTCGTCGGCCAGGTCGCCGGCGTCGTACACCTTTCGCAGCGCCTCGACGATCGCCCGGCTATCTACCGACACCGCGCGGGCCGTCTCTTGGTCGAAGATGAAGTCCAGCACCAGCGACTGAATGTTGCCGTCGAAGATCAGGCCGACCACTTCGGCGTTCCGGTTAATCACCGGGCTACCGCTGTTGCCGCCGATGATGTCGGCCGTGCAAACGAAGTTGAACGGCGTCTTCAGGTCGAGCTTGTCCTTCCGGTCGGCCCACCGCTTCGGCAACTCGAACGGCCCCTTGTTGCCCTGCTCCTTGGCCCGCGCGTACAGCCCCTCGATGGTGGTGAACGCGGGCACCGGCTTGCCGTCCTCGACGTAGCCCTTCACGATGCCGAACGCCAGCCGCAGGGTGAATGTCGCGTCCGGGTACACCTTGTCGCCGTCCATCGCGAACTTCGCCTTCGCCAGCGCGCCGTGGGCCTGCCGCTTCGGCTCATCGACCTCGTTCTCGAACCGCTTGCGGACCGCCCGGCTCGCCGGATCGACCAGTCGGGCCAGTTCGATCATCGGGTCTTTGAGCGCTGAGAGGTCGAACACCGTGCCCGCCTTCGCCGCGGCCTCCATGTCCTTCCACAGTCGCTCGCGGAACTTCGGGTCGCGGACCTTCGTGCCGGTAATCAGCTCGTAAGCCCGTTCGCGGGGCGACTTTCCGGCGAGCACCTTCTTCACGAGGTCGTGATCCGGCCCCAGCGTGACCGCGAGGAACTGCAGCCCGTCGGCGAGCTTGAGCGTCTCGAAGTCCTCGTAGATCGGCTCGTCGGACAATAGCCCGTGCCGGAGGATGGGGAGCCGGGCGTTGGCGTACTCGCGGAGCCGCTCGGGGTTGGGCTTGGGCCACTCTTCCGACAGTCGCAGCAGTTGCCGGGCGATGTGGAACGACGCGCAGTTGAACCCGCCCTCGTTCTCCAGAACGGTTGCCTCTTTGATGAGTTCGGCCCGCGTCTTCTCGGCCTTTGCGATCGTCTCGAACGCCGCGGCCGCGGCCTGAATGTCGGACGAGTCGCCCCGCGCGATGAACGCGCGCAACCGCTCTTCCTCCTTGACCTTCCGGCCCATCAGCTTCGGGTCCATGAGGCCCGCGAGGCCACCGACGCGGGCCTTGCGGCTGTTCTGGATGCTGAACAGCTCCTCTTCGGCGCGCTGCTGGTTCTGCTCGCTGCGGGCGCCCCACGACCCGAGCAACACTTCGAGCCGGTTGAGCCGCTGCAAGAGGTACGGGTAGCCGGTGTCGCGGAGGTAGCCGAGTTCGGCCAGCGTGTTCGCCCGGTTCGTGCGCCCGGGGTGCCCAGACACGAACACCAGCTCGTCCTCCTTGCTCCCCGCCGCGCTCCACTTCAGGTAGTGTTCGCACTTGATGGGCTGGTCGTTCTCGTAGACGCGGAAGAACGTCACGTCGAGGTCGTACCGCGGGTACTCGAAGTTGTCCGGGTCGCCGCCGAAGAACGCGATCTGCTTCTCCGGGGCGAACACCAGCCGGATGTCGGTGTACTTCTTGAACGTGTACAGGTGGTACTCGCCGCCGGCGAACAGCGTCACCACGTCCGCCCGGAT
>CAZBXY010000134.1:0-19970 GCA_964495365.1 uncultured Frigoriglobus sp.
GTTCATGGACCGCTACGACAACACCGCGCAGTACGCGTGGTTCGTGGACATCGCCCGCACGTTCCTGGGGTTCGACGAGAAGGCGACGAAGATCACCCCGGCCGACGCGGACAAGCTGTTCGACGCCGCGCAGAAGACGTTTTCGCAGCCCGACTGGGAGTCGCAGGTCTGTGCGAAGACGCGGCTCGAAAAGATCTTCCTGACCAACGAATTTGATGATCCCTTGAAGGGATTCGACACGTCGAAGTACGTCCCGTGCCTCCGGACCGACACGCTCGTCTTTCACATGGACAAGCCGGACACACGCCGGCGCCTCGAAGCGGCCACCGGGATCCACGTCCACGACGCGGCGACCCTGCGCATGGCGCTGGCGACGGTCTTCATGCACTTCGCGCGCAACGGCGCGAAGGCGTGTGCGATCTCGCTACCGCCCACGTTCCACCCGGCCAAGTTCGACGACGAGCACTTCTACGAGCAGATGCAGTTCCACGGGTTCCAGGACCTCGCGCCCGGCGTCTTCTGGATGATCGCGGAGTACTGCCGCGACTTCAAACTCCCCTTCGACCTGATGATCGGGGTGAACCGCCGCGTGTACGAGAAGGGCGTCTACCAGGGACAGGACCTGTTCGACCAGCGGACGAGCCTGTTGCAGTACAAGGACTTGTTCAACGCGTTCCCGGACGTGACATTCCCGATTTCGGTGCTGACGAGCGGTCAGAACCAGGAGCTGGCGGCGTTTTCGTGGATCTTCCCGAACGTGCTGCCCAACGGACACTGGTGGTACTCGAACACCCCGCCGTTCATCAGAAAAGACCTGACGGAGCGCCTGACCTGCGTGCCGAAGACGAAACTGATTGGGTACTACTCGGACGCGTACAAGCTGGAGTTCGTGAAGCCGAAGTACGGGATGTACCGCCGCATTCTGGCGAACGTTCTGGCCGACGAGTTCGTGCGTCCCGGGGCGATGAGCGAGTCGGACGCCGTCGCGCTGGGCACGCGCCTCTTGCGCGACAACGTGAGAGAAGTGTTCAAGGTGTGAGGTGAGCCGCAAGCCGAAGGCGTGAGCCGGTCGGGTTCGGACTCGTAGCCTGACTCTCCGAGTCGGGTCCACTTCCCACCCCACCCGACTCGGAGAGTCAGGCTACGAAAACACGGCACTTCTTATCCGGGATACGTGTGAGGTTAACCGCCAGCGAGCGCGAAACGTCCGCACTCGCCGGCGGTAAGCGTTCACGGCTTGGCCGCGGCCTTCGGCTTGGGCGCGGGCACCTCGGACCGGCCCACCACATCGGTTGTTGCCGGTTTCAGGTCGAAGTAGAGCGCGTTCGGTCCCTCGGCGAACTCCAACGGCCGCGTGGCTCGTTTCGCACCGAGCGCCAGTTTCAACCGCCCGTCGGCGACCTCGTAGCAACCGTAAAGTTTGGTGACCTTCCCGTCGTCCAGCGGCGAAGCCAGTTCCACGTCGATCCACTTCGGGTTCTTCGTCGGGTCTACGGTGTATTTTCCACCAATCCATTCCCGCTCCCGACCCTTTTCGCTGGAGAACAGGAACAGGTAGCCGTCGAGAACCTCGACCCGCTGACCCAATGTGTACTTCCACGGCCCGTTGATCTCTTCCTGAACGGCAGTCAGTTCACTCGCCCACGAGCCGAGTAGCGCCTTGTCGCCGGCGGGCGGGGGCAGCTTCTCGCGGCGGAACTCCATCACCAGGAGCGGCGCGTCGCCGTCGGTGTTGAACTCGGCCGGGCGCGTCCGGTCTCCGCCGTTCACCGTGCAGAGCCGGAGTCGGGCGCCGTCCAGTTCATAGATGGCACGCTGGACCCCGTCCCGGTTGGGTTCGTTCAGGTCGATCCACTTCGGGTTCTTGGTCGGATCGAGTTGGACCCGCAGCGGGACCGTCACGCCCGATTTGCCCGCGATCATCTCCCACCAGATGTCGCCCGTCACCAGGAACTGCATTTTCCCGATCAGCTCCTTCCCCTGGTTCACCTCGTCCGGCCGGACCGCCTTCCCGAGATCGACCTTCTCCAACACCCACAGCCCTTGCAGGGCTTCACGGTCGGAAAGCACCGTGCCCTTGTCCGCGAACTCCACCACGGAAAGCCTCGGGGCGGCCGGTGTTGGCATCTTCCGCTCGGGCGCCTTCGCTACCGGAGCCGCCTTCGCCCCCTTCTGTGCGTCGGGAGCGTCCGAGGGCAGCGCTGCGGTCGATAGCCCGATTGCCAGCGCGACCAGCGCGAGCGGAACGCTCGCGAGCCGCAGTTTCGTGAGGAACATGCTCTTTAACACCTCGTCCGTGAGGCGGGCCGCGCCGACTGGGACCGCCCCGACCGGTGCCGCGCCCGTAGCCGCCTTCGCCAGTTCCGACGTTCGTGAAAGAAGCGCCGAGGGCACCGTCGCCCGGCCCGCGGTGCTCGTGGCGAATAGCGCCGGCAGCCCGCCGGCGGGCAGGAGCGTCCCGTGTTTCAGGAGCCGCTTCCGTAGGAGGTCGCGCCCGCGCGCAAGGCGGCTCGACAGCGTCCCTTCCGGCACGCCGAGCGATTTCGCGGCGTCGGCGCGGGTGGCGCCTTGCAGTTCGCACAACAGGAGCGGGTCGCGGTACTTCGCGGGCAGCGCCGCGAGTTCCGCGTCGAGAACCGGAAGCCAGTCCGGGATTTCGGCCGGTTCGGCGGGGTCGGGAATCATGTCGGCGGCCTCGGCGCGGAACGCGGCGCGCCGGGCGGCCTGCGACCGGGCCTTCAACGCCACGCGGCACGCGACGCCGTAGAGCCACGGGCCGAGCCGGTCGCCGCGGCGCAGCGATCGCGCTTTGCGAATCAGCACGAGGAACGCGGCCTGGAACGCGTCGTCCGCGTCGGCGGAATTGCCGAGCACCCGCCGGCACACGCCGAAAACCATCGGCCCGTGCCGGCGGACGATGACCTCGAACGCCGGGTGGTCGGCGTACCGGGCGAACCGGTCGATCAGCTCGGCGTCCGGGAGCACGTCGAGGCCGGAGTTCAGCGCGTCGCGCAACTGAACGGGGAGCGGGGCAGAGCGAAGTCGGTTCATGGTGCCTCCGTGCGGGTTCGCTAATACTGCCGCGAGGAGGTGGGGCGCGTCCACGATTTTCCGCAACCGAGTTCCGCCCGGTTCACACAGGGCGGTAAAGTGGAGTCACACCGGAGGTAACGAGATGGTCAAAACGCCCGAACAGCGCGTCCGCGACTTCTACGGATTCGCGTTCCCGGACGATTTCTTCGCGTTCCGCGAATTCATGGCCGAACTGCCGCGTTGGCCCTTCGGGCCGAAGAACCGAAGACAAAACCATCGGAATCGCCCGGAACCCCGCGGCGAACGGCGCTACTTCCGCACGGTCGCGAGCCACGGCTTGAGGTGGCGGTCGGTGAGGTGCCGGGTGAACCGGGTTGCGGCGCCGGGAAGCATGTGGTGCCCGTCGCCGAAGTCGGCGTCGGTGAAATCGTCGGGCGCCTCGAACACCGGAACGCCCAACTCTGCCGACAGCGCCCGCAGGTACGCGGTCAGCGCGGGCTGCGCTTCGGGCGCGTACCAGGCGCGGAACGTTGGCGACTCCGGGGTGGTGAAGATCGCCACCGGTGCGCCCCGTGCCCGGGCGACGGCGAGCAGTTCGCGCGCCGCCCGGTTGGCCGACCCGCTCACCTGCCCCCGCTGGGCCAGCCCGAAATACGTTCCGCGCGCGCGGGCGGTCCGCTCGGCCCGCAGTTCGTCCGATTTGTACTCCGGGTAGGCGTCGTACCCGAACCGGTCGGTGTTCGCCCAGTAGTGGTTGAGCCGCTCGCGCCAGGGCAGCGCTTCGGGAAGAATGTGGCTGACGATCGCCAGCCGGTGTGACTGCCACACGTTCAGCCGCGAGACCCGCCACGCCCGGCGAACCGGCGCGGGGTTGTCGAGCCGCGGTTCCACCCGGCGCAGGTCGCCGGCGGTCAATTTGGAGGCGACCAGCAGGTACTGAATGTCGTCCGGGAGATCGGCCACAAGCATGACCGGCGACAGTTCGATGAGCAGCACGTCCGGGTTCACCCCGTCGGCGCGGAGCCGCTCCAGGTGCGTCCGCAGGTGGAGCGGGCCGCCGCCGGCCATTCCGAAGTTGAACAACAGCGGCGAACCGGGTTCGTCCGGGAAGCCGGCGGCACGCGGGTCGAACCCGTTGGCCGTGCGCGAACTGCCCATCACCAGCACCAGCGGCCGGTCGGGGTGCAACCGCTGCTGTTCGCGAATCCTCACGAGCCGATACCCGTACTCCGGGTCGCGGAGTTGCGGCAGGACCGTTTCGACCGCCGCGGCCAGCCCCAGGTGTGCCAGAACGACCGCCGCGACGCCCCACAACACCGCCGCGCGGGCCGCCCGCCCGCGGGCCGGGACCGCGCGCCGCACGCGGGGGCGCCTGGGAAGGGTCAACGGCAGCGGACTAACGATCACGGTTCGCCTCCCGGCGGAACGTTTCGGCGATCGCGGGGCCGAGTTTCGCGGTAAACACCGCCGCGCCGGCGCGCGACAGGTGGAACCCGTCGGCCAGATACCGCTCGTCCATCCAGTCGCGCGCGGGAATGACCGGAACCGCGAGTTCGGCGCTTAGCCTGGCGAGGTGTTCTCGTGCGGTCCGTTCGAGGTCGGCCGGGTAGCGGCTCTGGAACTCGGCGGATTCGGGCATGAACACGAACGCGACCCGCGCGCCGTGCTGGCGCGCGACTGCGATCGACGCGCGCAGCGCCCGATCGGAATCCGGGTGGATCGTGCAACCGGCCAGTTGCGCGGCGAAGGGCACGCGAATGTGGTCGGTGAGCTTGCGGCGCGTCGCCGCGTCGTCCGGGCGCACGTCCATCCCCGGTGCCCAGCCCCAGCCGTCCATCTCGGCCCACCCCTTATCGGACTGAACCGACCCCGGTACCCAGCGCGAATCGAGCTGTACGAGTAACCGCGCCCCGTTCTCGGTCAGTGGGTTCAATCGGAAGCTCCTCATCCGCCGTTCGACCGCTTCGGGGTTGGGGTAGTAGTCGCGAACGACCGGCCGGTCGTCCCACCGCAACCGGTGTTGGTCGAACCGCGTCGTGTCACCGTGCCCGTCGTGCTGCCGGAGCACCGGCGGCCAGTATTCCAGCACCACGACATCGGGGCGGAACCCGTCGGCGAACACCCGCCGAACGAGGATCAACTGCACGATCGGCCCGGCCCCGAACTCGGACATGTTGAAGAGGAGCGGGTCGGCGGGCGAACCGGGGCGCGCTTCTTCCCACGCCGCGGGCCGCACGCCCATCGACACGCGCGAGCTGCCGAACACGAGTACCAGCGGTCGGTCGGGGTGTTGTGCGACCCGCTCGCGGAGGCGCTCGGCGCGGCGCCCGTACTCCGGATCGCGCAACTGCGGCCACGCCTCCATCGCACCGACCGTTGCAAGGTGAAGGACGAGCGCGGCGAGCGGGAACACCCACACGGCCCGCCGCGCCCTCCTAACCCGACCCGTAGCCCGACTCTCCGAGTCGGGTTCTTTTCTTCCCGACTCGGAGAGTCGGGCCACGACGTTCGGCACGCGGGCGAGCCGGTGAATCCAGACGGTTACGCGCGTTCGGCTCACGGCGCACCTCCCGTCAGCCACGGGCCGAGCGCGTCGCGCGCCAGTCGGGCGGTGAACACCTCCGGCCCGCGGCCGGTCGGGTGGTGCCCGTCGCCGAGCTGGTCGTCGGGCAGCCATTCGCGCGTGTCGAACACCGTCGCGCCGAGTTCGGCCAACAGTGGAACGATCCGCGACCGTCCCGGCTCGGGATACCAGCTTCGGAACTCGGACGATTCCGGTGCGAGCAAGAGCGCGGCCCGCACGCCGGCGGCGCGGCACATCTCCAACGTGTCGCGCACCGCCGCGACCCCGCACCCGCCCGGCGTGTAGCCGTCCAGGTACTCCGCGTACTCCCGTCGGGTCCGTTCGAGTACCCGCGCGCGTGTGTCCGGCGGAATTTCGCGCGCCCGGGCGAACCCGTATTCGTCGGTCCGGTGCCGCGTGCCCATCGGGAACGGCATGAGCGACAGCGGCCGGGCGTACCGATCGACCAGCGGCATCCGGTACTCGTGCCACGGCAAGAGCCACCCGCGGCATCCGTGTGCCGCCGGCGATTGCACCGGAAACCCGTAACCCCGCACAACGGGCAGTTCGTCCGGGCGCAGCCGAATGACCGACAGCCACCGCGCTTCCGGCGGTTCGATCTGTGCGGCCAGAAGCGGCGGTAGCACCTCGATCACGACCGCGTCCGGCTTCACCCCGTCGGCGAGTAGTCGGCGGAGGTAAATGGCGCACGTGACAGGCCCGGCGCCGTGTGTGCCGAAGTTGAACGCCTCAACTGGGCGGCCGAGTCGCACCGAAAGCGTCGGCCCGAGGGCACTCGCATCCACCGCGGCGAACGTCCGCGAACTGCCGACGAACACGACGGTGAGCGGTCGGTCGGAATGAGGCGGGGGGCCGAACGCGGGCCGCGCGCGGAGCGCCGCGAGTTTGTCCAGGTACGGCGGGTCGCGCAGCGGCACGCGGTCGGTGCGGATCGCCCACCCGGTCGCCAGTTGGGCCGCGAGCGCCACCGTCAGCCCGAAGGCGAGCGCGACCACGACTTCGCGGTTCCGCGCGGTCATGGCGTGTTCCTCCCGGTGCGGAGAAACGGCAAGATGACCTCGGCCGCGAGTCGGTCGGTGAAGGCCGCCGCGCCGTGCCGGAGCGTGTGGTGGCTGTCGAGGAAGCACCGGTCGTCGAGCCATTCGCGGGCGTCGATCACCGGGCAGCCGAACTCGGCGGTCAGGCCCGCGAAGAATTGCTTCAATTGTGATTCGACCTTCGCAGGGTACAGGGCGCGGAACGTGGTCGCTTCCGGGAGCAACACGAGGGCCGTCGGGATCCCTTCGGCCCGGCCGAGCGCCACGAGGTTGCGGAGCGCGGCGGCGGCCGGCCCGGCGGGGAGGTCGAACCCGAAGAACCCGCGGTACCTGTCGGCCATGCGAGCCGCGTTGGAAGCGCGTTCTTCGTCGGTCACTTCGAACGGGACCGCGTTCCAGCCGTTCGGGTCGGGGGTTCGGCCCTGGTCGCACCGCAGTTTCAGCGGCACCACGCTGGGCAAAAGCCGCCCGGCTAGCTTGAACCGGTGCGCGTAGACCGGTGAGAGAGTTGCGTCGCGCCACTGCCGGTGGAGGCGCTCGGGCGGCACCCCGGCGCGGGCGGCCATTCCCACTTCGTGCCGCGACAGAACGTCGCCGGAGATCGCGGCCTCGTACGGCCCGATGGGAAGGTCGGCCAACAGCGGCGGGAGGACTTCGACCAGCAAGAGCGCCGGGCGGTGACCGTCGGCGAGCAACCGGCGCAAGTAGATCTCGTACAGCACCGGCCCGGCGCCCGGGACGCCGAAGTTGAACACGACCGCCGGCGTCCCGGCAGCGCGGGCGGCGCTCTGCACGCGCCCGGCAGCGAAGGCGTTACCGGTTCGCGACGTGCCGAGCAGAATCACCCGCGGCGCGCCGGGCGGCGCTTCGGCCTCGACCCGCCGGAGCCGGCGCTCCTTGTCGGCGTACACTGGATCGACGATCGAATGGGTCACAGCCGAGGCCGCGAGGATCGCGGTGTGGAGCGCGGCGTAGGCCGCGATGGCGGTCAGAACCGCGGTCGCGGCGGTCCGGCGGGCTGAGCGCAGGCGCGGCGTGCGGAGCGTGCCGCGCTTCGCCGAGGGGCGCACGAGCGAACCGGAAATGAGCGACCGAAGGTTCACACCGCCCCCAAGAGTCGGCGACTCGCTCCGCGAGTCGCCATTTCTTTTCACAACCAAAGACAAGAAGAAGTGGTCACTCGCGGAGCGAGTGACCCTTTCAGAACTGGAAGTAGATGAACGTTGTGCCGTTGTCCGGGGCCAGCACCAGGGCCGCGCACAGGCACACCGCGTAGCCGGTGCCCAGCACCGGGGCCGGCAACCGACTGTAGATCTTCGCCCACACGCCCGACCGCACGAGCCACTGGCACGCGAACAGGAAAATCACCGTGTACCACAGGCTCCGGTTGTTCAGCGGCAAACTCAGCCCCTTCTGGATGTGGAACAGCTTCTCGAACACGGCCAGCGCCTTGCTCAACTCGGGTTGGAACAGCACCCAGCACATACTCACGCAGAAGAACGTCACGAGCACCCGTAGCCCAGTGCCGAACGCGGTTTCGAGGAACGCGGTCAGCCGCGGGCGGTCCTCGCAGTAGTCCTTGAACTGCTTGTGAACCACGAGCATCGAGCCGTGCGCCACTCCCCACAGGATGTAGCCCCACGCGGCGCCGTGCCACAGCCCGCCGATCGCCATCGTGATGAGCAAATTGCGGTAATTCAGCCACCGCGAGCCGCGACTGCCGCCCAGCGGGATGAAGATGTAGTCGCGGAGCCACGTCGAGAGCGAAATGTGCCACCGGCGCCAGAAGTCACTGACGTTGGTCGCGAGGTACGGCATGTTGAAGTTGTTCACCAGCTTGTAGCCGAGCAGGTGGGCGGCCCCCAGGGCCATGTCGGAGTAGCCGGAGAAGTCACAGAAAATCCGAACGGCATAGGCCAGCACCGCGAGCCACACGGCCGATGTGCTGTACTGATCGGGGTTCTTGAACACCGGGTCGCAGAACAGCGCCATCCGGTCGGCGATCGCCATCTTCTTGAACGCGCCGATCAGGAACAGTTGCACGCCCACTTGCACGCGCACCCAGTTCCACCGCTTCGGCCGGTGCGTCTGACGGAGGAAGTCGCCGGCGCGAACGATCGGCCCGGCGACCAGGTGCGGAAAGAACAGGATGAACAGCAAGAACCGCGGCAGGCTCTTTTCCGGCTCGATTTTTCGCCGATACACATCGACCGCGTAACTGATCGCCTCGAACGTGTAGAACGAGATGCCGAACGGGATGAAAATCTCCAGCGGGTTGATCTTCGTGTAGCCCGGCTCCATGCCAAGCTGGCGCATCCCGTCGTACAACTCGTTGAGGAAGAACCCGCGGTACTTGAAGTAGCACAGGATGCCCAGGTTCATGCCGATACTGATGAACATGATGAGGCGGCGCAGGCTCTGACGAATCGAGAAGCCCATGCACCGGCCGAACAGGTAATCGGCGAAGGTGGTTCCGGTGACGAGGACCGCGAGTTCGTAGCTCCACGCGGCGTAAAAGTGGAAGCTCGCGACGACGAGTACCCAGATGCGCGTCATCTGCCATTTGCGCGGGATCAGCCAGTAAACGGTCAGAACGATGGCGAAGAACGCGAGGAACGCCTGCGTGTGGAAGAACGGGGCCGGGAGCCACCCGTGGAGCCACTGGAAGTATGACGGGGCGGACGCCAGCGCCGCGTCGGCGGTCGCCTTGGCGACCGCGTCGGCGTCGGCAGCGGCTTCGGCAAAGAGCGCGAGTGACATTGGGCCTACCGTCCGTGGAGGCTGAGGGCGCTGGCGCAAGCGCGGGGACTATAGCGAGGTGGGGAAATCGCGGTCAATGCCGGGTCGGAGATCGCGGACCTCTAGTTGCCGATCTTGTCGCGGGCCTGCTTCGCGGCGTCGCGGACCGGTTTCTGCGGGTCGGTGTCCAGCTTCTTGAGCGCCGGCAGCGCCGATTTCGCCGCCGGGCCGATTAGCCCCAGCGCCAGCGCGGCCTGGCGCCGCACCGCCCATTCGCCGTCCTTCAGCGCGTTGGTGAGTGCGGGAACCGCGGTCGCGGCGTCTGGGCCGACCGCGCCCAGTGCCAGCGCCGCGTTCTGCCGCACCAGTGCGGACGGGCTTTTCAGAAGCGGGATCAGGTCCGGCACCGCGGCGCGGGCGTCGGTCCCGGCGCGGCTCAGCCCCAGCGCCCCGCGGGCCTGCACCTCCGGGTCGGGGTCGGCCAGCATCGCGCGCAGGTCCGCCGGCGGCTTCCCCTCGTCGCGCAGCGTCACCGCGGGCTTTCCGCAGCCGACCGCGAATACCAACACGAGCGCAAATACGAACGAATCCGACCACCGCGCCCGGTGCGAACAACGGTCCGGCGAGTTACAATCAGGTGTCATCGCGCGTCGCCCGGAGGGGCCATCATCATGTCTGACATTCGATCGCGGGCGCGGGTCGGGTTCACATTAATCGAAATGCTCGTCGTCATCGCCATTATTGCGGTGCTGATCGGGCTTCTCTTGCCCGCGGTGCAACAGGTGCGGGCCGCCGCCGCGCGGATGCAGTGCGCCAACAACATGAAACAACTCGGGCTGGCGATGCACAACCACCACGACAGCACCGGGCGGTTCACCGGCGGGATCATCGTGACCGGCGACATTCAGGACGGGTGGGGCACCGGGTTCACCGAGCTGCTCCCGTACCTGGAGCAGCAGAACCTCCGCCGCATCTACCGGTTCGACGTGGCGTGGTTCGACCCGGCCAACGCGACGGCCGTCGGGACCGGCGTGAAGGTGTTCTACTGCCCCGCGAACCGCTCGTCCGGCGGCATCGACTCGGCCCCGATCGCGGCGCAGTGGGGGTGCTACATTCCGCCGTACCTCGCCGGCGTCGATTACGCGTTCAACAAGGGCGCGAACGCCGGGCTGTCGCTGGAGCCGAACAAGGTCCCGCTGAGCGCGCGCGGGCCGTTCGGGATCGCGATCCGCGAGAGCGAAGCCGTCACGACCGGGTGCGTCCGGCTCACCGACATCACCGACGGCACCTCGTCAACGTTCGCGCTGGGCGAGGCGGTCGGCGGGTCACAAAAGTTTCCCGTGCGCGACCTGAACGACCCGTCGCGCCCGGTGACAGACCCGTTCACGGGACAGCCGGCGCTCATGGAGCAGTGTTGGGGCGCGACCGGGTTCGGCGACCGCGGCCACCCGTGGTACGCCAGCGCCCTGGCGGTGACGGCGCAGTTCGGAATGCCCCCGGACGCCGCCGACGAGCCGCTGAACCGAACTCCCGGCACGCCGTCCATTTACGGCGCCGACCGCAGCGGGTTCAACCAGAGCGGGCGCGACTTCTTAAGTGGGTTCCGCAGCGTGCATCCGGGCGGGGCGAACTTCGTGCTGTGCGACGGGAGCGTGCGGTTCGTGCGCGAGGGCGTCACCCCGTTCGCGTACCGCGCGCTCTCGACCTACGCCGCCGGCGAGGTGATTCCCGGCGACGTGTGGTGACTCACCCCGCGTAGAACCCGATTACGGCCCGCACCGCCTTCCGCCACGCGGTGAGCTTCGCGGCGCGGGCCGTGGCCGGCAGCTTCGACTCGAACCGCGTCGCGGCCGACATCAGCGAGAGCAGTTTTGCTTCGTCCGCCAGCCCGGCGCCGACCGCCGCGAGGAACGCCGCGCCCAGCGCGGTCGATTCGCTCTGCGCGGCCCGGGCCACCGGGCGGCCTAGCGCGTCGGCCTGGAACTGCAAGAACCAGTCGTTGCGGGCCATCCCGCCATCGACCTTCAGCGCCGCGTGCGTTCCGCTCGCCGAATCCTTCTCGGCCGCGTCGATCAGGTCGGCGACCTGGAACGCGACGCCCTCCAGCGCCGCGCGGCCCAGGTCGGCGGCGGTCGTGGCGCGCGTCAGCCCGAAGATCACCCCGCGGGCCTCCGGCACCCAGTGCGGCGCGCCCAACCCCACGAACCCTGGCACGAACAGCACCGGTTCCGCCGGGTTCGACTCTTTTGCGAGCTGCTCGACCTCCGCGGACGACTTGAACAGGTGCAGCCCGTCACGCAACCACTGCACCGCGGCGCCCGCGATGAACACCGCGCCTTCCAGCGCGTACTTCGGCGTCGAATCGGTCATCGCGGCGACGGTGGTGAGTAGCTTGTGCTTCGACGCGACCGCGGCGGTTCCGGTGTGCAGCAAGTAAAACGCCCCGGTGCCGTAGGTGCATTTCCCCTCGCCCGGCGCAAAGCAACACTGCCCGAACAGCGCTGACTGCTGGTCGCCGGCGACCCCGCGCACCGGGATGCCGTCCGGGAGGAAGTCGAGGCCCTTCGTCACGCCGAACTCCGCGACGCTCGGCTTCACCTCCGGCAGCAGACTTCGCGGAACGCCGAAGTAGTTCAGCAGCTCGTCGTCCCACTGCATCGTGTGAATGTTGAATAGCAGGGTGCGGCTGGCGTTGGTCGCGTCGGTGACGTGACTCGCACCACCTGTCAGCCGGCCGATGAGGAACGAATCGATCGTCCCGCACGCGAGCGCGCCGCCGGCGGCCCGTTCCTTCAGCCCCGATGTGTTTTCGAGCATCCAGCGGAGTTTCGTGCCGGAGAAGTACGGGTCGAGTACCAGGCCCGTCTTCGCGGTGAGCATCGGCTGGTCGGCCGCGCGTTCGCGGCAGAAGTCGGTGGTGCGGCGGTCCTGCCAGACGATCGCCCGGCCCGCGGCGCGCCCGGTGGCGCGGTCCCAGACGACCACCGTTTCGCGCTGGTTGGTGATGCCGACCGCGGCCACGTCCTTCGGCGCGCGCCCGGAGTTGGCGAGCGCCTCCCGCACGGTCCGGGCGACGGAATACCAGATGTCTTCCGGTTCGTGCTCCACCCACCCGTCGCGCGGGTAGTGCTGTTCGATCTCCTGCTGTGCCGAACCGAGTACCGCGAACGTGTTGGCATCGAACACCACCGCGCGCGAGCTGGTGGTGCCCTGGTCGATGGCGAGAACGAGGGGAGAGGTCATGTGCCACCTCGAAGTAGAGTCTTCCAAGGCACATGGTATCATCCGGCGACGGACGCGTGCCGTAATAAACCGATCGTGGTGCCGACGGGACCGATCCCCGAGCGCGCGGCCCGGACCTCCGCGCTCGGCCGCGCCGGGTCGGGGGCGTTACCGCGCCGGCCGGGCAATGCGATTCAACACGTCGGGCACCAACCGTTCGGCGAAGCCGGCAAGAAACGCCCACACGAGGAGCTTGGCGTAATCGGCGGCGGTCAGTGGGCCGCAACTCTTCATAAACGTCTCGAACCCGAACGTGCCCGGCGGCCCGGTTGGGCCGAAGTCCGTGCCGATCTGCGGCAACAGGTGGGCTTGCGGTGCGTATCCGGCGACGAGCAGGGCGTAGAACAGAACCGCGAACACCATACCCATCGACGCGGACAGGAAGAGGCTCGGCACCCCGTGCTCAAGCGTCAGCATCCGTTGAAGCGCGTCACCGTCCGGCGGTACCGACTGGATCCGCTGCTGAACGCTCACGAACCCGCCGATCGCCCCCGCGATCACAACGGGGTAAATCGACGGGATGCCGTCCTTGTCGTCCTTGTGGAACCGGTACACCAGATACACAATCGCCAACGCGACCAACGTCCAACCCAGGACGTAGAGCGAGCAACGAGTTCGCGTGGTCTCGCGCATCGGGACGAGTACGTAGACATGGTGGAGCACGTCGAGGAGCGCCTCGATGTACGCGAGAACCTCGTGAATCGGTTTATCGGCCGGAACGACCGGGTTCGCTGCCTCGAACGCCACAAACTCGGCCACGGTCAGCACCTGCCGGCACCGCTCGCGGAGCAGCAGCGCCCTCCTGCGCAACAGTTGCTCTTGTGCGGAGTCGTTCGCGAGAATCCGGGCCACCACGCGCTCGAAGTCGAGGACGTCCTGCATCCGAATGGTGCCGCCAGGGTTTGTGACCCGCTCACGGATGGCCTGTGCCTCCTTCCGGTTCGGATCAGTAGTTTCGGGTGCGGGCGGTAGCAGTCGGTACTCCGTGTCAATCAACTCGAAATAGGCCCGTGCGCAATGGGCGCGGGCGCTGTTCGCGGAAAACTCGCCGACGTCCAACCCGAGTTGCCACCTCAGAAATCGGTACAACTTGGCGAAGCCGACAAAGCGCCCCACGAGCAACGCGCAACCGGCCGCGAAAGTCGCACCGCCCAACACCCCTAACGTACTTTCAACCGGAAGAGGTGTGCTGAGGGCAATCAATCCCAACCCCACCATAACCAGCGCCCCACCGACTACCGCCGGCCACAACCTGAGCATTGCGTTCCCCTGAAGAGGAGCCTCGCCCACCACTTGTCGAGTTTCCTCCGCAACTTGATCCCTCCTATCCGGCAAACGTGGGCGGTGGCGCGCTGTACCGGAAGATGTGTTCCATTTTCCCATAGTTATTAGCTCAACAATGAAAATCGTTAAATATTTAGTATATCCCCCGAATATTGCTTAACCTGGGGCTACAGCGACGCACCCGCAATCGGATAAACGCACCTGCTCGGCGGGACCGGACAGGCGCGATCCTGTTCCACGGAGGCAACCCAACCCACATCGAGGGACGCAGGTCACACCTTGTCGCGGGAGAAGTATTCGGTCTTGGCGTACACGCTGAGGATCGTGTCGCCGACCTCGAAGAACGTCCCCTCCTTCTCGTCCTTCGAGAACGCCAGTTCCGGGTACTTCTGGGCCAGCACGTCGGCCGACACCGCCTTCGCTTCCACTTCGTCCGGCAAGAGGCCGGTGGCGCCGACGTAGAACACCAGCGCGCTGAGCTTCTCCGCGAACAGCGCCTCCGATCGGGCTTCGAGCTTCTTCTTGGCTTCCGTTAGCGCTTCCACGAACGCCTTCTTCGCCGGTTGCTTGCCCTTCGCGCGGTCCTTCACGATCGCGGCGAGTTTATCCGCGCCGACCGCTTCGAGCACCTTCACCGCGGAGCCGTTGGGCCGCAGCCCGAGGAAGTCGTCGAACAGCGCCTTCATGAAGTCATCGACCTTCGTCACCTTCGTCTTCGCCGAGAGCGTCTTGTGCTTGTAGGTGACGTTCCCGTCGAGCACGTCCTCGAACGCGGGCTTCTCCAGCGGCTTGCCGTCGGCGCCGGTCACCTCGTACATGCGTTCGAGGAACTTGTTCGCGCTGTGCAGCTTCGAGAGGTTCAGAATCGTCTTCGTGCCGATGTCGATCTTGTAGCTCGTGCGCGTATCGACGCTGCCGTCGGAGAGCGCGTCTTCGAGCTTCGCGTAAGGGTTGGTGGTCGGGAAACTGAGGAACAGGCTCTTGGAGAGGTAGTGCTTCTTCAGTTCCTCGACCTGCTCAGGAGCGAGTTCCGCGGACTCTTCCTTCAGGTGCGCCCCGCACAGACTGGAGAGTATCTTCAGTTGGGCGAGTTCGTCGAACACGCCGTCGAGTTTCACAGTGCCCTCGAACGGCGGGACGATCGGCAACTGATCGAGTCGCAGCGTGTACTCCTGGTCCTTGTCGAACTTCGTGGGTGCCGTGCCGTTCACTTCGAGAACGCCCTCGTTGGCGAATTTCTCGTAGAGCGACTTCTCGGAAATCTTGACGCGGAGGTACGGGACGTTCAGTTCGCCGTCGCCAACGAGCGTGTAGTTGTTGAACGTGCTGAGGTTGTCGAGCTTGATTCCCGCGACCTCGGTGATCGGCTTGCCGCCGGCGGCCGGGACGAGTTTCACCTTGCGCGTGAGCATCATGTTCATCGTCGCGGTGTTGCGGTTCACGTCGAACGACGAAATCGGCAGGTATTCGTCCTCGCTGACGAATTCGGTTTTGAGCCACGGCTCGGTGACCTTCCCGGTGTCCTTGTCGCGCACGCCCGGAATGCGCTTCAGCCCGCGGCGGACGTAAACCTCGGTCAGCGCCTTGCGGTTGATGACGAAGTTGCCGCGGTTGGCGTCGAGCAGGTTCACAAGCGACAGGAAGGGAATCTTCTTGTTGACCGGCACCTGATCGAGAACGGTGTGCGTCGCGAGCTGGCCGGGGTCGCTCAGCACCAATGTGTCGATGTCGGTCGCCATCGCCGCGACCTGATTGTTCGTGAGCGCGCGGGCGTGGGCGCCGACGAGGGTCGCGTCGAAGGTGCTGCCGAGCGCGTACTTCGCAGTGTTGAGGTTGCCCTCGGCGAGGTTGCCCTTCGCGAACGCGAACACCGCTTCACTGGTCTGCTCGGTGGGTACGTCGGTGAGCTTGTCGTATTCGGCCTTCGAGAGTTTGCGGTAGCGGTAGATGACCGCGTCGTCTTCGGTCTTCAGCCCGCGGATCGAGAGCGTTTCGGCCCCGCCGTTGACGCGCCCCGCGGACCGCGACACGAACACCTGATAATCGAAGCCCTTTTCGAGCGGCACTTCGATCGGCGGCGTGACCGACGAGCCGAGCGTTTTGGTGGACGAGTACAGCGACGAGTACACGTCGCCGATCTTCCCGGCCTTGATACACGACCCGCTGCCGGCGTTGGCCACCCGCGACAGGAGGCGGAAGTCGGTGTAGTCACCGTAGGCCAGCGTGTTCACGAACACGTCCTTGTCCTTCATGTCGTGGCAGATCTTCAGCAGCGAGGACGCTTCGGTGGTGGCCGACGGGTCGTTCGCGTAGCCGTCGGTGTGAACGGTGATCGCGGTCAGTTCGCCGTCCTTCACCTTTTCGGACGCGAGCCGCAAGCCTTGTGAAATGCACGTGGCGCACGAGGTCTGAATCGACTTGATGTCCTTCTGGTACTTCGAGTCCTTCTTCATGATCTCGCGGATGGGCACGCGCTCGAAGTGACACTTCACATCGCCCTCGCTCGAATACGAAATGAGCGTGACGAGCAGGTTGAACTGCGCGTACTCGTCGAGCGTGAGGATCTTCAGCAGCGTTTCCTTGGTGGGGCCGAGCGCGGAGTACATGGAGCCGGAGCGATCCACGACGATGACGCTATGCGCGACCGACTTCGCGTCCTTCTTGGCCGCGTCGCGCGGCAACTCTTGCGGTTCGACGAGGTAATAGGCCCGCGGTTGCCCAAGCAGGTTGTACAGTGTGAACTTGCTGCGGCCGGTGGTGCGGGCGAGCGGGGCCGCGGTCGCGAGGGCCGGTGTCCCCGGCGTCACCTTCGTCTTGGGTGTTTTCGGCTTCGCCGCGGGTTTAGCGGCTTTCGCGGTGGTCTTCCCGGCTGCTTTGGCCATGATTTGCGGTCCTCGTTGCGGAGAGCGTGTTGTGAGGGGCCCGAAGCCGACAATGTAGCCCCTGGCGCGGGATTGCGAAAAAGCAAATCCCGTGAAGTTGGGAGAAGTGTACCGGTTATTTGGAGCGGTATACAGGTGAGTAGTTGATCCGTGGCGGTGCGAGCGGGCCGCCATCGGATCCGCTCGCCAAGGTATCACGATCAAGAGTTGAGACCCGCGGCCCAGTGGAACGGGAACACGCCCACCGTCACGGTGATGGTCATCTCCTTGCCGTCGCGATCGACGCGGAAGTCGAGCTTGTCGCCCGGCTTCGCGGCGCGGACCGCCTTGACGACCGTTTCGAGGTCGGTGGCCGCGGTCGCGCCGACCTTCAGGACCACATCGCCGGCCTTCAACCCCGCCTTCTCGGCGGGGCTGCCCTTGATCGGTGCGTCAATGATGGGCGTCTCCTTACCCTCGTCACTCCGCAACCGAACGCCGGCGAACGCGGTCAGTCCCTCGGTCGCGTTCTTCGGAGCTTCCTTCTCGCGCTCGAACACGAGCAGGAGCCATTCCTCCTGATCCTGCGTCGCGAACTTCGCCGGCCGGTCCTTCGCCCCATCCTTCTTGTTGATGCACACCTTCAGCGTGTCCTTCTCGACGACGTAGATGCCCTCGTAGGCGGTCTTCGGGTCGCGGAACGTCAGGTCGATGATCTTCGGATTCGTGGCCGCGTCGGCGGTGAACTGAACGATCTCTTGCCCGCCGTAGAAGATCTTGTCGCCCTTGATGGTCCACCGGAGCTGCCCGCCGCCGATCGGCTCGATCTCCTTCCCGGCCGTTTCGAGCGTGGTGAGTTTCCAGTTGCCCTGGAGTTCGGCCGGGGCCTTCGCGGGCGGCTCGTCGGCGCCGCACACGGCGCCCCCGGCGCCCAGGACCGCGCACGCCAGCGCGGCCAGGAACTTGACGCAGATGACGCGGTTCATCGACTCCCTCCTCCGAGATGAAGCACCCCGGCGTGCCCCCGAACCCGTCTGTCCGGCGCCGGGTCACCTGGTAGAGTAAACCGTTGTGGTCCGCAGCAACAGGGGCTTTTGCCATGCCGTTCGAGAAGGTCGAAACGTCGGTCGATTTCCCGTCGCTGGAACGTGACATCCTCAAATTCTGGGACGAGAACGGCATCTTCGAGAAGCGGAAAGCCCTCAACGCCGGCAAGCCGACCTGGAGCTTCCTCGACGGTCCCATCACCGCGAACAACCCGATGGGCGTTCACCACGCCTGGGGCCGCACGTACAAGGACGTGTACAACCGCTACTTCGCCATGACCGGGCACGAACTCCGATACCAACAGGGGTTCGACTGCCAGGGGTTGTGGGTGGAAGTGGAGGTCGAGAAGTCGCTCGGCCTGAAAAGCAAGCGCGACATTGAGAACCTCGTCTCGGGTGATCCCGAAGCGAGCATCGACCGGTTCGTGCAAGCGTGCAAGGACCGCGTGGATGAGTTCGCGCGCGTGCAGACAACCCAGAGCATCCGCCTCGGCTACTGGATGGACTGGGACCGCACCGACGCGGACTGGGCCAAGCGCCCGGACGACCGCAAGTCGTACTTCACGATGAGCGAGGAGAACAACTACACAATCTGGTCGTTCCTGAAGAAGTGCCATTGCAAGGGTCTGATCAAGCGCGGCTACGATGTGATGCCGTGGTGCGGCCGCTGCGGCGTCGGTATCTCCGAACAGGAGATGAAAGAGGGTTACAAACTCGTCGAGCACCGCGCGTGCTTTGTCAAGTTCCCGCTCAAGGACCGGCCCGGCGAGCACCTGCTCGTCTGGACCACGACTCCCTGGACGCTGACGAGCAACGTCGGCGCCGCGGTCAACCCGGAGCTCACCTACCTGAAAGTGAAGCTGAAGGGCGAGGTGTATTACGTCGCGAAGGGCGCGTTCAAGCTGAATCGGATGGAGTCGAGCGGTGAGGGCGATGACGGCGAACCCGGTCCGCAAGGATCCGGGTCCGCGAAGCGCAAGCGCGACTGGCTGGAGGGCGTACCCCACCTCAACAGCATCGAACAACATTTCAAATCCAAAGCCGGGAAGGGCGAGTCTTACGAGATCGCCGGCGAGGTGAGGGGCGCCGAGATGATCGGCTGGGAGTACGTCGGGCCGTTCGACGACCTCCCGGCGCAGAACCACGAGTACGGCTTCCCGGAGGAAGTCGCGCGCGTCACGAAACAAAACGGTAACTGGCCCGCGACGACCGCCGCGAAGGCGCACAAGGTCATCGACGGCGGGAAGGACGTGACTGATACGGAGGGTACGGGCATCGTCCACACCGCGCCCGGGTGCGGCGCGATCGACTACGTTTGGGGCAAGAACAACGGGCTGCCGCCGGTCGCGCCGATCGGCGACGACGGCGTGTTCGTGAAGGGTTTCGGCTCGCTGACCGGCAAGAACGCGGCCGACCCCGCGACCGCGGACGCGGTGTTCGAGCAACTCAAGGCGAAGGACGCGCTATTCGTGACGGAACGCTACGTCCACCGCTACCCGCACTGCTGGCGGTGCAAGACGGAACTGCTGTACCGGCTCGTGGACGAGTGGTTCATCAACATGGGGCCGCGGAACACGGAGGAGGGCTTCCGCGGCGACATCATGAAGGTCGTGGACCGGGTGACGTTCCTGCCCGAGTCGCTCAACGGCCGGGCCCGCGAGCGGGACTGGCTGTGGAACATGGGCGACTGGATGATCTCGAAGAAGCGGTTCTGGGGGCTCGCGCTCCCCGTCTGGGTCGACGACAAGGACCCGACCGACTTCGAGGTGATCGGGTCGCGGGAGGAGCTGCGGGACCGGGCGGTCGAGGGCTGGGCCCAGTTCGACGGCCACACCCCGCACCGGCCGTGGGTGGACAAGGTGAAGATCAAGAACCCGCGGACCGGGAACCTGATGTCCCGCGTCCCGGACGTCGGCAACCCGTGGCTCGACGCGGGCATCGTCGCGTACAGCACGATGCCCGCGGACTGGCGGCCGGCCGACTTCATCACCGAGAGCTTCCCCGGCCAGTTCCGGAACTGGTTCTACGCGCTGCTGGCGATGAGCACGATGATGAGCGACGGCCGCCAGGAGCCGTTCAGAAACCTGCTCGGGTTCGCGACCGT
>CAZBXY010000135.1:0-19880 GCA_964495365.1 uncultured Frigoriglobus sp.
GACCTGTTCTGCATGGCCGCCATGCTCGTCGCCGCGAAGCTGCTCCTCTGGCGAACCCGGTAGGTGCTGATCGCCTAGCGTTGCCGCGCCGCGGCACTACCACGAGGCCCTCCGACCGAGGGCCGGGCTCACGGAACGGCAGATCGGCGACCTTGGGCGGTTCGAGCAGAGCGACGCTTACACCGAGGTCGAGAAGGACGTCCTCCGGTTCACGGAGCAGTGGTCCAGCGAAGGCCGGGTCGCGGAGGACGTTCTCGAACGGCTGAAGCTCGTTCTGTCCGCGCAGCACCTCGTGATCCTCGCCGCCACCGTGGCCCAGGCGAACTTCACGAGCCGGTTCAACAACGTCTTCGGCGTCGAGTTGCCGTGACCCGCCGGCGGCAACGGGGTCCGAACCCTACGGTTTGAAGTACCCGTACCCCTCTTGTTGCTTGCGGACGACCTCGACGGCCCCCGACGGGACGGTCGCCACCCCAGGCAGCAGGTCGTCCTTCTTGATCCCCTTCTCGCGCATCGTGTTCTCGCAGGCGGCGAAGCGGACGCCGGCCTTCGCGAGCCGCTCCACCTCCGCCGCGTGGGCGGTCTTCTCCTTGACGACGAGCCCGATCCCGCCGCCGTGGCACACCACCTCGATGTCCGCCTCCTTCACCTCCTTGAGCATGTTCGAGACGTTCTTCAACCCGTGCTTCTGCCGCTCCGCGTCGTCGAAGTTCACGTGGACTACGGCCTTAAACATGGTCTTTCCTCCCGAACCCGGTGCCTCGCGGTCGGCGGACGCCTCCCGCACCCCGAGCCAGCCCGCGAGGCCGGCGACGATCAGGGTCGTTACGAACAGATGCTTCATGGCGTTTCCCTCCATCCATCATGGGTTTCACTTCTTCGCCCGCTCGATCCGGCCGGGCTCGGGGGCCGCCACCGGTGAGTTCGTCCGAAACCACTTCCGGATCGCCTCGTACTGCGACCCCTGTTCGGCCAGCTCTCGTCCTTTCGTGAGCGTCTGATAGTTGTGCCCCCCGGCCGCGAGCATCGAGTTCGTCGCGACCGTGTACTCGGCCGCCGGGTCCCACTTCCCGTCCGTCCGCTCGACGCTCACCACCCGCTCGCCCTTTCCCTTCCCGGGGTCGTACCGGAAGCGGATTCCCGAGACCTGGATCATCCCCCCGACTTTCACCGCCGGGTCGGCCGAGTACGTGTTCTCCACCGCCTGTTCGAGAACCTCGATGACCTCGCGGCCGGTCAGCCGCATCGTGACGACCTTCCCGTCGTGCGGGAGGAGTTGCCTGAGCTGACCCGCGGTCACCTCCCCGGGCGGGATCGCCACCCCGTAGCCCACCCCCGGCAGGAAGGTAACGTCCGCCCTCGTCTCGGCCCGGAGTATGTCCGCGAACAGGGAATCGACCGGGGACTCCTCGTCACGCTTCCGGGCCTCTTGGCCGGCGAGCGTCTGGGCGCGGACGAGCCACCCCGCCGCCCGGCCCACGACCTCGCCCAACGCCTTCTCGTGGCCGGCGAGGAGGGAGCCGAGGAGCCTTTCCGCGGCCTCGTCCGAGGGCACGTCGTCGTGAACGAGCGGGACGAGCGTCCGGCGGTGGTCGATGACCCGTCCCTTCTCGACGGTCAGGTCGAGTCGGCCGAGGTCCGACCCGTGCGCCCCGGCCTGGACGATGAGGGTTCGCCCGACGGCTTCGGCCTTGTCCATCCGGTTGTGGCTGTGGCCGCCGACGATGACGTCGATGCCGTCCACCGAGCGGGCGAGGTGCTGGTCGCCGCCGAGCCCCAGGTGGGAGAGCACGACGGCGAGCTCGGCCCCCTCGTCGCGCATCTTCGGTAGGTATCGCTTAACGGCGCCCACCGGCTCCTCGAACGTCAAGCCCTCGACGTTCCTCTTCGCCGTCGTCCACGGGGTTTTCGGGTAGGCGAGCCCGAGGACCCCGACCTTCACGCCGCCGACGGTTTTGATGACGTAGGGTTTGGCGAAGGGCTTTCCCGTCCCCCGCTCGGTGAGGTTCGCGGCGAGGACCGGGAACGAGGCCTCCTTCGCCCGCTTCCCGAGCGTATCCGCCCCGAAGTCCGGCTCGTGGTTGCCGACGGTCATGGCGTCGTAGCCGAGCGCGTTCAGGGCCGTGACGAGCGCCTTGCCCTCCGTCCGGTCGGCGATCATCGTGTCCCCGAGCAGGTCTCCGGCGTCGAGCAGGAGGACGGCCTCGCCCGCGTCCCGCCTGGCCGCGCGGACGGCCCCGGCGAGGCGGCCGAACCCGCCGACCGTCTTCCCCTTCAGCTCCCCGGCCCAGCCCGTCCACGGGGTGAGGTGGCCGTGGATGTCGTTCGTGTGCAGGATGGTGAGTCGCATTTTGCGTCCCTTCTCGCCCGACGGCGGAGACCCGAGGGCGCGACGAACCGGCCAGGCCGCGGCCACGAGGACGAGTCCCGCCAACCGAAGTATCGACCGCCGATTGATTGCCATGTTTTGTTCCCTCCGCGTCCGTTCTCCCACGCCCGCCCCCGGCCGTCCCTGTTCCCGGTCACGGCCGCCCGGAGAGGACCTGGTCCTGACTGAACACCTCGGCCGGGAGGTCCTTGGCGACGGCCCGCCCTTCGCGCCTGGGGGAGAGGACCGGGTGCTTCCCGCAGTACGCGAGGAGTGTCTCGTGGACCGTCGCCGGCAGAACCTTCACGTCGCGCGTCCCCGGGTGCCGGCGCACCACGTCGAGCGGCTCCCCCTCCCGCTCGCAGCCGGCCATGCTGTAGCGCCCGGCGTCCTCGACGTCCTTTCCGTTCACCTTGACCGAGACCAGCCGCTTCCCGGCGGCCGCCTTCGCCTCGTAGGTCATCGTGAGCCCCGACGCCCGGGGACCCCAGCCCCCGGAGAGCTTCCACGGGTCCTTCGAGAAGACGAGTTCCAACTCGGTCTCCAGGTATCGCTTGAGTTCCGCCCCAGTGACCCACCCGACCTTGAGCCGGGTGTCGAGCGGGAGGAGGTTCCACAGGTCCCCCTCGCGGACCTCGCCGGCCGGGATCGGGAGCCCGAACCGGAAGCCGTTCGAGAGGCCGATGTCGGCCCCGGCCGCCTCCCGCACCGCGTCCGAGATGAAGTTGTCGGCGGTCGTTTCCAGCACGTCGTACCGGAGGACGGGCGTCGCGGTCCGCCCGACCACCCGGTCCATCCGCTTGCGGTGGGGGGCGAGCACCCGGTCCACGATGCGTTTCACCGCGGGGTCCTCGGCGTACCGGTCGGCGAGGACGGGCACGAGGCGGAACGAGTGGTCGGCGATGCCGCCACCCGGCTTCAGGGTCAGGTCGAGCCGGCCGAGGAACGAGCCCATCGAGCCCGGCTCGACGACGAGCACGTTGCCCTCCCAGATCGGCTTCGCGGTCCGCTCGTGCGAGTGACCGGAGAGGACCACGTCGAACTCCGGCATCTCGCGTGCCGTCTGCCGGGCGATGGTAAGCCCGGTGTGGGTGACGGCCACGACGACGTCCGGCATCTCCTTCTCCCGGAGTTCTCGTACGAAGCGGCGGAGGCCCTCGATGCGGGTCGTGTCGAGCCCTGCGAACATCGTCGGCGGCTGGCGCTTGCTCGCGAGGATGTCGGTGACGCCGACGAAGGCCGCCTTCACCCCGCCGCGGTCGAGGGTGACGGCGGGGGGGAAGAGTCGCCCGCCCGACTTGATGTCGTGGAGGTTGTAGCAGGCGACCGCCGCCTTCAGCCGCTTCATCTGGTCCTTGAACCGCGCGGGGCCGTAGGCGGGCTCCCAGTTCCCGGGGACGAAGACGTCGAGGCCCAGCGCGTTCAACGGGTCGAGCATGACCTCGCCCCCGGACCACGCCGCCGGCCCCGACCCCTGGAACTCGTCTCCCCCGTCCACCACGAAGCACGGCCCGGTGGCCGCGCCCCGCTCCCGGTCGAGCGCCGTCTTGAGCCGGGCGAAGCCGCCCATCATCTGGATCGTCGGCTTCTCGCCGGGCAGATACTCGGGGTGGGTCTCAAGCTGCGCGTGGGTGTCGGTGACGTGGAGGAGGGTGAGCCGCTTCTGGGCGGACGGCGTCGTCCCCGTGCGCCCCGCACAGCCGAGCGCGAGACCCGCCGCCCCGGCACCCATACCCGCTACGAACTTCCTACGTGAAATCGGCATCTAAGAACTCCTTGCAAAAAATCCGAAAGTCGTGCGTGGTTGCGTCACGGCCCGGTGAGAAACGTTATCGCCGCGGCCTTCGACATGTACGACCCGCGGCGAACCACCCGGCCGTCGGCATCGGCGACGATTACAGCCGGTATGCCCTCCACCTCGTAGCGTCGCGACAGCGCGCCAGATCGCGGGTCGGCGGCGTCGATCAGCACCGGGACGAACTGGCCGTTCACGGCCCGGCTCACCTCCGGATCCGGCCACACGTCGTGTTTCATGACGAGGCACGGCGGGCACCACGACGCGCTGAAGACGAGGAGGAGGGGTTTCCCGACGCGCGCGCTTTCCGCCGCGGCGGCGTCGAAGTCGCCCCGCCACGCGATGGCGGGCTTCGGGGCCTCGGTCCCGGCGACCCGGTAGAACGTGCCCTTCAGCATTGGCCACTGGAGGAACACGACCGCGAGGATCACGAGCCCCCAAAGAAGTCGGCCGATGGCCTTCGTCGTCTTTGGGGCGGCCGGCGTCGCACCCGCGGCCTGTTCGCCGGCCGTTCTCCGTTCGGGCTCTGCGTGTGTGCCGTCCTGCATCGCTCGTCACTCCTCAGGTTCGTCCCGTCTCTAGCTTCGCTCGGGCGAGCGTTCGGTCCGGCCGCCGGGGGGCAGCCGCACACCGCCGATTTCACACCCTCACCGGGCCACGGGGAGGCCGGCGGCCTTCCACGCGGTCATGCCGCCCAGCACGTTCGAGACGCCCTCGTACCCGTGGCTCTTGAGGAACGAGGCGGCGATCGACCCGCGGTAGCCGGTGCCGCAGACGACCGCGACCGGGCGGTCCTTGGGCACCTCCGCGAAGCGGTCCTTGAGCACCCCGCCGTGGACGTGGAGCGCACCGTCGATGTGCCCGCCGGCCCACTCGGTCTCGGTCCGCACGTCGAGCACGAACAAACGCCCGGGGCCGCTCGTGCCGAGCCGGGCGGCGAGATCCTGGACGGAGGCGGTGCCGAGCTGCGAGAGCGGGAACCCGTGGTTCTCCCAGGCGTCCATCCCGTCTTCGAGGTAACCCTCGATCTGGTCGAGGCCCACGCGGATGAGGTGCGTGACGACTTCCGGCATCTCCGCGGGGTCGCCGGGCACGATCACGAGCCGCTTGTCGTAGGGGAGGACCCAGCCGGCCCAGGAGGGGAGGTTCTGGCCGAGCGGGATGTTGATGGAGCCGGGGACGTGGGCCGAGGCGTACGCCTCCTTCGCCCGCACGTCAACCACCATGCAGTCGGCGCACACCCGCTCGTGAAGCTCCTTCGCGGTGAACCGCCGCTGGCCGGGGAGGTCGAGTCCGAGCACCTTCGGTCCGGCCGCGTTCACCCGCTTCATCAGCTTGAAGTACGGCGGGGCGAGCGGCATGTCCTTGAGAAGCGCCTCCGTCCACTCGGCCTCCGGGGCCTTTTGGAGCGCGCGGTTGAACTGCCGCTCGTAGCCGAGCGTGGACGACCGCCGGGAGCCGATGGCCTTCCCGCAGAGCGACCCCGGGCCGTGGGCGGGGAAGATCTCGGTGAAGTCCGGGACGGCCGCGAGCTTCTCGAACAGGCTCTTGTACAGCTCGTGGGCGAGCGCCTTCTGCTCGCCCGGGCCGAGGAGGTCCGGCCGCCCGACGTCGCCGACGAAGACGAAGTCGCCGGTGAACAGGAGCCACGGCGTGTCCTTGCTCCGGGTGTCGTCGTAGAGCGCCCAGGTGACGTGTTCCGGGGTGTGGCCCGGCGTGTGGGCGGCCTTCAGCCGGACGTTCCCCAGAGTCACCTCGTCCCCGTCCTTCACCACCCGGTCGGCGTAGGGCGGCGTCCACTCCGGGCCGCCCATGCCGGAGACGACCACCTCGGGCTTCCCGCCGAGGCGGGCCTTGAGTTCCGCGGACCCGCTCACGTAGTCGGCGTGGACGTGGGTTTCGAGCACGTAGGTGATGTGCAGGCCCTCCTCCCTCGCCGTCCGGACGTACTCCTCCACGTCGCGGGTGGGGTCGATGACGGCGACCGTCTTGGCCTTCTCGTCGCCCACCATGTAGGAGGCGATGGCGAGGCCCGGGATGAAGCGCTGGTGGAAGAACATGTCCTTGTCCTCTCGGTTCGGTTTTCCGGTTAATATTTAGGCGACGGTGTTCACGACCACGAACGCCGCGACCACGACGATGACGACGGCGAACCCCTTCTGGAGCGCCACCGGCGAGAGTGTCCGCCCGAGCACGGTCCCCAGGGCCAGGCCGCCGACCCCGCCGCCCGCGAACGCCAGCGCGAGCGGTCCGGACAGCGGTTCCCCCGCCGCGAGCAGCGACGCCAGGCCCGAGGCGCTGATCAGGGCGATCACGAGGAGACTCGTCGCGACCGCCCGATGGATGCCCATGCCGCTCACGAGCACGAGCGCCGGCACCACCACGAACCCCCCGCCGACCCCGAAGAGCCCGGACAGCACCCCCGTCCCGACCCCGGCGGCCGCGAGCACGACCCCGCAGCGGGAGGTCATCCGCAGCCGGCCGGCCGGGTCACGGCGGCAGGCGGGTCCGGCCTCGACTGGGGAAGTCCTTTGAACGGGTGCCCGCACGACCGACGCTTCCTCCGGCCTTCTCGACGCCTGCCGCCACATCCGCGCGGCCACCCACAGCATGAGCGCGGCGAAAAGGAGGAGGAGCAGTGTCTCCGGCACCCGCCTCCCGATGGCCGTGCCGAGCGGGGCACCGAGCATCCCGGCGGCGGCGAACAGGAGCCCGGTCCGGACCTCGACCTCCCGCCGCCAGAGCCGGTGGACCGCCCCCGCGAGGGCCGTCGCCCCGACCGCGGCGAGCGACACGCCGACCGCCTGCCGGGGCGCGACCGAGAGGCCGTACACGAGGAGGGGCACGGCGACGATCGACCCCCCGCCGCCGGTGAGCCCGAGGGAGACGCCGACGGCGGTCCCGAGGAGTGCGGCTAACGCGAGCATGCCGCCCCGCCCCCACCCGCGCGGTTCCACGGCATCCGCGCGAGCAGCAGACCCATGCCGCACCTGTCGGTCGCGCCGGCGAAGACGAGCCCCCCGCCGACGACCGCCGACAGGGCGTAGAAGGCCGGGTGGGCGAGCGCGCCGAGGAGCACCCCGAGGAGCACCAGGAGCCCGGCCCCGACCCGAACCTGGCGTTCGAGCGAGATGACCGTCGCCTTCCCCCGGACGACCGGAAGGCCCGCCCTCTCCCAGGCGGCGGTCCCGCCCTCGACGGCGAGCACGTTCCCGAACCCCGCCGCCTCGAACCGCTCGCACGCCTTCGCGGCCCGGCTCCCGGACCGGCAGAGGACGTAGAGCGGGCCGCCCGCCCCGCCGCCGCGGGCCGCCACGACGGCCCGCGGGTCGAGCCGGTCGAGCGGCACGAGCCGGGCCCCCTCGGCGTGGACCTCCTCGTACTCGGCCGGGGTGCGGACGTCGATGACATCGACCGCCTGGCCCTCGCGCCTGAGCCGGTCGATTTCGTACGGGGTAACGGTTCTAGCCATCGCGGGCACCTCGGGCGTGTCGGGTTGACTTCTTCGCCGGCCGCCGGGGGGCGGCGAGGCCGAGGGCGGCGTGCCCCTCCTCGGCGTGCCGGACCACGCCGTCGCAGACGAGCTTGCACAGCTCGAAGATGGACTGGTCCCGCACGGCGTAGATGGCCTGGGTCCCCTCCCGCCGGACGGCGACGATGCCGACCTGGCGGAGGACGTTCAGGTGCTTGGACACCGACGCCTGGGCGACCCCGAGCTCGTCGGCGAGCGCGGTCACGTTGCACTCGCCCCGCTTGAGCCGGAGCAGGAGCCGGACCCGGGTCTCGTCGGCGAGGGCCTTGAGCCGCTCGACCACCCGCCCCACCATCTCGTCGGTCATGTCATTCTTCATATCCAATATTCCTCTAAAAGAATATTACGATAGAAGGCGGGCGGAGTCAAGGGGCGGCGGGGCTTCGCCGCGGAACTGGACGGCAGGGGGAAGATGGGGCTGTTTCGCCCAGACGGCCGTGTGGTGCCCGGGACGGGGCGTCGGACCTGTGGAGGAGGGCCGTCCCGGGCACCGGCGGAAAGCGGCCGACGGGGCGGGGGAGGCGGGAACCCCGGGCGGCGACCGGGGTGAGGCGGGTGGTGGCGGCCAAAGCTGCGGGGGGCGGCGAGATCCCCGCACACCCCGTCCCGGGAGCTACGAAGCGTTCCCAAGCGCGGCTTTACCCTAGCCGCGGCCCCCGTGACTATCGACGTACCCGGTCACGAACTCCTTTAACGCCGGGACGTCACACTCGAACCCCATCTGCTCGGCCTGTTTGAGCGTCTCATCGCCCGTCATCCCGGTCTCGACCGCCCGGTGCATCATGGCGAACGCCCCGGCCCGCTTGCCCTTGTGGCAGTGGACGAACACCGGACCCGGTACCTCCTTCAGCGTGTCCCGGAACCGGTCCACGAGTTCCGGTCCCATCGCCTTCATGGAAACCGGGAGGTGGACGTACCGCATGCCCGCCGCCTCGACCCTCTTCCCCTCCTCCTCGGGGGACAGGGGTTGCTCGTCTTCCCCCGCCGTCCGGAGGTTTACGACGGTTTTCACGCCCTCCCGGGCCATGCCCAGGAGTTGCTCCTCGGTCGGCTGAGCCCCGACGCTCAGGCGGTCCGTAATCGTCATGCGGTCCATAATTCGTTCCTCATCTGGGGTGATAAACCTTACACCGACGCGGCCGGCACCCGGCCTCGCGGGGCGGGCTCCCGCTGCCCGGTCCGGATGAGCCACAGGCCGAGGGAGACGAACACCGCACCGGACATCAGAAACGCGAGGTCGAAGACCAGGTGGTTCGGGGTCTCGGTCACGTGGTGGACGTGGAGGACGTGGTGGTCGATGACGCCCTCGACCAGGTTGAACAGCCCCCAGCCCATGACCATCGAGCCGACGAAGACCTTCGTCGAGAGCGGCACGTCGGCCCGCCGCACGGCGCTCCACAGGAAGGCCAGTCCGGCGGCCGCCGCGGCCCAGCAGAGGGTGTGGAACAGGCCGTCCCAGAACATGTTGATCTCGATGTTCACCACGGCCGTCTCGGGCGGCACCCCGGTCTTCGGGTAACGGGCCGAGAGCATGTTGTGGACCTGCAAGAGCTGGTGGAACAGGATGCCGTCCACGAACCCGCCGAGGCCGATGCCGAGTAGCGTTCCGGCCGAGATGAGGGGACGGTGATTCGGTCGCGACTCCATCGGTTCATTCCTTCGTTACGTTCGCTCGAAATCACTCGGCCCGGCCCCACGGGACCGTGACGGCTTCGGGTTGGGGAAGCCGAAGTGGATGAGGGCCACGAGCCCCGCGAGCACCGGGAACGGAAGGAGCGTGACGAGGACGTTCCGCGCGAACTCGTCGTCGAAGATGCCGGCCCGGACCTTCTCCCCGGTCTCCGTGTGGCAGAGCGGACACGCCGAAGCGGAGGACGCCGAGAGGAACACCGCCCCCGCGAGAGCCACGACTTGGAGGATCGCCTTCATGTCCTCTCCTGTCCCGTCACACGCCTTCCTTGACGAGGTACGCGGTCATCGCGACCCCGAGCGCCGCAAGGAGCAGCGTCACCACCACCCCGAGCGACCAGGGCGAGGGGTCGTAGACGTCGCCCCGCTTGACCCCCTTCAGGAACCGGACGTGCTCCCGGGCGGCGAGCAGGTTCACGAGAACCCCGAGGGCCACCAGCGTCGCGCCGAACCAGAGCGAGAGTCCCGGCGAGTGCGGCGGCCCGTTCTGCACCGCCGCGACCTCCCGGAGGAACACCCCGAACCGGGCGACCACGAACCCGAAGCCCATCATCGCCAGGCCCGTCCGGACCCACGCGAGGAGCGTGCGCTCGGCCGCGAGCGGCACCCGCGGGTCCGAGATCGGGAGTGACTCCTTGCCGTCCGTTCGGTTCACTGCCAACCCTCGTCACCGTTCACCCGGCGCCTTCGGGCCGGGTTCCGTCTTCGTCCCGGGGCGACCCGCGTCCCGCTGCGGGGTGCCGGACCGGCACCCCCCGGCCGGGCCTCAGGTGCGGACCCCGAGCCGCGGGAGGACGAACAGCCAGAGCACCAGAAAGCCGGCCGCCAGGGCAACGGGTGCGATCTCTTCCCAGGTCATACGAATCCTCTACTTCATGCTGTAATCTCTCTGGTCGAGTTGTGTCTCCCGGCCCGTTACCGCTCGGCGGCTTCGAGCGCCTTGCGTGGGTCGTCGCCGCCGGTCACGCCCCCGTAATCGCCCCGGAGGGCCTTCAGGGCGTTCCGCTCCGCCTCGATCTCGCTCTGGGTGCGGACCCCCATCCGCCGGAAGACCGGGAGCGGCGGGCACCACCCCTGGACGGCGTGCTGGAGGAGGAACCCGGCGACAACCGCGGGGAAGAAGAAGAACCGCTTGTCCACCGTCGCCCCGAGCGTCACCCCGACCAGGACGGCCGCCGCGGCGTTCGCTTCGAGCGTCCGCTCGGTGTCCCACTCCCGGTCGAGTTCGGCGAGCCGGCGGGCGATGGCCTCCGGGCCGCCCGCCGCGACGCGCGCCACGTTCGCCTCGGTCGTCCGGCGGATCTCTTCGTTCACGTGCCTCGCCGTGTGGGCCGGCACTCGTTCGGTGGTCGCGGGTATCATGGACGTTTCTCCTTATCCGGGCGGGAGGGCGACCGGGAGCATCCGCGGTGAAGCTATTCAACCAAAGCGGCAAATACGGTGCCACACTGAGGAGGGGGTGGGTATGGGGCTCGTCAGGCCCCGACGTTTACCCGAAGAAGTCCGAACGGGACCGTGCCGGATTGGAACGGGTTCTCGAACCGGCACAGTTAACGAGCGGTGAACCGCTCCAGGACGACCAAGGCGACGACCAGGAGCGGGACGAATACGAGGACGAACGGAGCGAGCGACACCCCGACGAGCTCGGGCAGCATCAACTTGCCCCGGTCGCCCCACTTGAGGACCGTCCGGCCCAAGAGACCCGACGCCTCGGCGTACAGGTAAGACCCGGCCATGAGGCCGAGGATGCCGGCCAGCGCGTCGAGGTTCCCCTGACCCAGCGCGGCCGCCCCCGTGCCCGGACAGTAGCTGAGGAGCGCGAACCCGACGCCGAACATCAGGCCGCCCAGGACGTTCGCCGCGTACCGGGTCGGCTTGACGTGGAGCTTGACCATCCCGAGCCGGTACATCGCGAACACCCCGACCATCCCCACAACGACGGCCGACAGCATCACCTTAATGACGGTGAAGTCCTCCAGCAGCAGGACGCCGATGAGGACGTGGTACTTGGCCACGCCGCCCTTCTGGAGCAGGAAGCCGAAGGCGAGGCCGAAGAGGAAGCCGAGGGCCAACTGCCGCCCGCTGAAAGCCCGGCCCCCCGGTTCGTCCTTCTCGGGACCGCCCTTCTCCAGTGGGAGTTTGGCATGACCGAGTCGGGCCGCTGGCGGTTCCGTTATTTCGCTCATGGGTTCCATCTTTCGTCCCCCCTTGTGGCCGCCGTCTACACCCGGAACATCAGGAGGGCGGTTGCGGTCCCGCCGGTGAAAAAGCACACGAGCGCGACCCACGACCCGACCGACAGTTGGAGTGCGCCGCTGATGCCGTGCCCGCTGGTGCAGCCCCCGGCCATCCGGGCACCGAACGCCATCAGCCCACCGCCGGCAAACGCGGCCGCGAGCCGCAGACCCAGACTGTCCTCCCCGAATCGGGCGGCCCACATCGGCGGGAGCCACTCCCCGGTCAACTCGCCTCCCAGCCACGCGGAGAGGAACGCCCCGCCCACGACCCCGACGACGAGCATCACCTCCCAGTCCACCTTCGGCTTGAAATCCTGGTAGTACTTCAGCGACTCGGTGTGCCTCCGGGCGAACACCTTCCCGACCATCCCGGCCAGCCGGGCGTAGGCGGTGGACGCCCCGAGCGGCTTGTCCGAGAAGTAGAAGGTCGCCATCGACAACAGCCCGATGAGCGCCCCCACCAGATACGGCGACCACGCCGGCCCGGGGTAGGCGAGGGGATCGGTTCCCGGCGGGGCCGCGGTCGCGAGGGCGGGTGTGGTCAGGGCCAGCGCGAACACCGATAGCACATGCCGTCTCATCGTCCGGTCTCCTGTCTCGGGCCTCGGTCAGCGGTCGGTGTCCGACGCCTTCTTGTCCTCGGCGGGCTTCTCGACCTCGTACCCGGCCGCCTTCCACGCCTTCCAGCTCCCGGGGACGTTGTGGACCCGGTCGAAGCCGGCCCCCCGGAGCAGGCTCGCGGCGAGACTCGCCCGGTAGCCGCTGTCGCAGTACACCGCGACCGGCTTGTCCTTCGCCAGCCGGTCGCGCTTCTTCTCCAACTCCGGCAGGAACACGTAATCCGCCCCGGGGATGTGACCGTCTTCCCACTCCTCGGGCGACCGGACGTCCACCACCTGGACCTCGCCGGACCGCTCCTCGACCTCGTGGACCGTCATCTGGGGCAGGCGCTCAAGCGGGAGGGCGGCGTTCTGCCACTCGTCCATCCCGCCGAGGAGGTACCCGCCGAACTTGGTGTACCCGACCCGGATGAGCTGCCGCTGGACTTCCGGCCGGTCGGTGTCCTTCGGCAGGACGAGGAAGACCGGCTTCTCCGGGTCGAGCATCCACCCGGCCCAGATCGACAGCTCGGCCCGCGGCCCGATGTTCATGGCCCCGGCGATGTGCCCGCCGCCGAACGCCAGCATGTCGCGGTTGTCCACCAGTTGGGCGCCCCTCGCCGCGACCGCCTTCTGGAACTCCCTGGCCGGGAGGGGCGGGCACGCCGGGAGCCGGTTCAACACCTCCGGCCCGTTCGCGTTCTCCTTCTTCATCCGCTTGTAGTACCGCGGCTCCGGCGGGGCGGTGCCCAGGGCGAATTCCACGAACGCCGCTTCGTCGGTGAATTGCAGCGCCTTGTTGTGGGCACGCTCGTACCCGATGGAGGTCACCAGCCGGTCGGCGATGTCGGCCCCGCAGGGGGAGCCGGCCCCGTGGGCGGGGTGGACCCGGACCCCGTCGGGCAGCTTCAGGTAAAAGTCCCGGAGGGAGGCGAAGAGTTGGTGGGCCAGCTTCTTGCTCTGGGACTCTCCGAGCAGGTCCGGCCGGCCGACCGAGTCGGCGAACAGGGTGTCCCCGCTGAACACCGCGAACGGCGTGTCCGGGCGGTCGCCCTCGGCGGCCAGGAACGACACGTGCTCCGGCGTGTGCCCCGGCGTGTGCCTCGCCGTCAGGATCACCCGGCCGAGGTCGATCGTGTCGCCGTCCCTCAGCCTCTCGCACTCGAACCCGTACCCGGCCCCGCCCTCGGCCGACAGGACGGCTCGAGCCGTACCGGTTCGCGCGCACAGCTCCCGGGTGCCCGACACGAAGTCGGCGTGGATGTGGGTTTCGAGGGCGTGCGTAATGGTCAGGTGGTTCTTCTGCGCCAACTCGACGTAGACCTCCACGTCCCGCCGGGCGTCGATGACGGCGGCCTTCCCGGTCGCCTTGTCCCCGATGAGGTAGGAGAGGTGCGCCACCCCCTCCGTGAACACCGTCTCAAATACCATCGTTGACTTCGCCATCACATTCCTCCCGATGAGTTAGCCGCTCGTGTCACGAAACTCCTGCGCGGCGGAGTTGGGTCGGGCGGGCCACGATCCGGCGGCCTTGGAGCAGAATGACGCCGACCAAGCCAACCGCGATGAGCCCCGCGATCCAGAGCCACGGCGAGGTGCCGGTGAGGTCCGGAAGGGTCACCTTCCCCTTGTCGCCCAGCCCCTTGATGACCGGCTGGAGGGCCGGCCAGGTGGCCACGAACGCGAGCGCCCCGGCGAGCATCCCCAGCACCCCGGCCACCGCATCCCGACGGCCTTCGCCGCAAGCGGCCACGGTCGTTCCGGGGCAGTAGCCGAGGACCGCGAGACCGACTCCGAACAGCACCCCGCCGAGGAGCACGCCCCCGAGGAGTAACGGCCTGACGTGCAGGTTTGCCTGACCGACTGCGACCAGGGCGTACACCCCGACCGCCCCGACGACCACGGCGGTCCCCATGATCTTCGCGACGGTCCAGTCCTTGAGGAGGAACTGACCGACGATGACCGGGAACTTCGCCACCCGCCCCTTCTGGAGCAGGAAACCGAAGACGATCCCCGTCGCGAGCCCGAGCAGCAGCTTGTCGGGTGAGTCAAACATGGTCGGCCCCCTCCCGCCCGTAGAGGGCGAACGCGGTTGCCGTCGCCACGGCGAAGAAGACCGCCGAGAACACCCAACTCGACGCCGCCAATTGCAGGCTGCCGCTGATCCCGTGGCCGCTCGTGCAGCCCCCGGCGAGCCGCGCCCCGAACATCATCACCGCCCCGGCGAAAAACGCGACGACCAGCCGCACCGCCGGGCTGCCGCCGAACCGCCACCGCCACAGTGCCGGCACGGTTTCCGGGGAGCGGTCGCCGGAGAGCCGCGAGCTGACGAGCGCCCCGACGAAGACGCCGAGTACAAGCGTCCACTCCCACCCGATCTTCGGCGACTTCCCCTCCGCTTCCTTCGCGGCGAAATAGCCGTTGGCCTCTTCGAGGCCCGGCACGACCGCCTTCTCGGCCAGGGCGGCGGTGTGCTCGAACGCCGTGGTGATGCCGAGCGGGTGGTCCGCCGTCGCGAAGGCGAAGCAACTCAGCAGGCCGATTCCGATGCCGACGGCGTAGGGTGGCCAGGATTTCAGGGTCAGGAGATTTGTCATGCCAGCCTCTGATTCGGCCGCTGGGAAGTCTCAGCGGAAGTTGTTGCCGTCGCCACGCACCGGGATGTTGCCGCGGCTTTGGAACGTTCTGCTACGCACCGGCGGGTATCATGGACGTTCCTCGTCCGCGGGCCGCTGGTAAATGACCGGAGGCCGGTGCCCGCAAAGTATTCAACCAGGACGGCAAATACGGTGCCATACGGGGCGGGGACCGGGTATGTGGCACGTCAGGTGCCGACCAGATACCGGGCGTCGTGCGAACCGGACCGGCACCGGCGTGGCCTGCCGCATGCCCGACCGCTCAGACCGGTGAGAAAACAACTTCCATGCCAGCCGCCATCCCCGACGACGTGCTCCGGCTCATGGCCGAAAAGTTCCGGGTTCTCGGGGAGCCGACCCGCTTGGCCATCGTCCGGGCACTCCTGACCGGGGGCGAGCAGAACGTCACCCATTTGGTGGAGGCGACCGGTCAACCGCACGCCAACGTCTCGAAGCACCTCAAGCAGCTCTTCAAGGCCGGGATGCTCGGTCGCAGAAAGGACGGCCTCCAGGTCTTCTACGAGCTGACCGACCCGCTCATCGAGAAGCTCTGCCGGCTCGTTTGCGATTCCATCGTGGACGACGTGAAGATGCAGCTCCGCGACCGAAAACCGGACGAGGGCAACTCGGCTTCGTAAGCCCGGGGTGAATGCACGGTCACTGGTCCGGCGAGGGCCGGGGTCGAATTGACATATCCGCCGGCGGCTGTCCGGTCTGCATGACGGAGCACTGGGCACAACCAGCGCTCATGGACGTCGCACTCCTCCCGTTATTCGGCCGGGGCACCGATCCCCTCGCGCCCGGCCCCGGCTTCGTGCTATAGCCCCGCCACCCCGCACCCTTCCTCACATCGCAAGGAGGCCCATGCATTTTCAAGGACCGTCGTCGGACCACACGAGGCCGAACCCACTCCCGGGCGCGTCGAGCCGAATCGCCCTTCTCCTCCTCCCGCTCCTCATCGCCGCACAGGCGCTCGCCCAGACTGCCCCCGAGGTCCTCTTCCGGATCGGCCACCTCTCCGGCGACTGCTCCACGACCCCGACGATGAGCCTTCTCTCCAGCGGCTCGCGAAACGACGCCGGTTCGTGGACCCAGGGAGCCTTCACCTACACCGACTCGTGCTCTGCCTCGGCGGGAAGCGGTTCACTGTCGATGAGCGTCGGGATGACGGTCGCCCGCCCGGCGGGAACCACCGGCGGCTCCCAGTGTACCGGCTACGGTTTCGAGGTCTGGACGAAGCACCCCGCCGACATGACGCTCTCGGGCAGCGGGTCCGCGAGCGCGAGCTTCAGCGGGGGGGCGGACGGCAACATCAGCTTCGGCACGTACCCGATTCACGCGGGAACCTACGGACTGTCCCAGAACAGCGGGCAGAGCGGGAGCACGAGCGGGTCGGGAGATCAGACGGTGAACCTGACCTGCTCGGCGTCGGGGTCACAGTTCTCCGAGTACCCCGGAGTGACCTACTACCGGGCGTTCCAGAGCAACGGCCAGCTCTACAAGGTGAACGGCACCGTCACGCTCGGCGGCACGGGGGCCGCCTCGGGAACGGTGAGCGGCTCGGGATCGGTCGCCGTCTCCTACGCGACCGGAACACCGGTCGCGAAGATCGGGCTCACCGGCGGGATCGTCGGCTACCCGGTCACGCTCACGAACCAGTCGATCGACCCGGACGGGCCGGGCGGGAATCAGGGGACGTGCAGCGCCGCGTGGACCATCACCGGGCCGAGCGGGTCGATCACCCCGACGTCTTCGAGCAACTCCTCCGTGACCTTCACCCCCAGCGGGAGCGGGCCGTACACGGTCGATCTCACCGTGACCGACAACGAGGGAAGCCAGGCGAGCACGAGCCTCACGTTCAGCCCGCGGGGGATGTCGAATCCGTGGCCCGGGATCTACGGGCGATCCCCCGAGGTCGTGACGAGCTGCGGGGGTGCCGGGAACGGCGGCTCGCCCGGCGGGATGAGCGCGATGCCCAAAGGGAGCTGGTTCGAGTCCGTCGCAAACCCGATCACGGGGAACACGGCCGTCCGGTTCAAGGACCCGGTGAAGACGCGCGGCTTCCCGCTGACGCTCGACGTCCAGGTCAACAACCAGATCAAGCTCCCCACGCGAAAGACCGCGCTCGCGAACGCAAACTTCACCTACTCGATCGGGATCTTTTACTACCAGTACTACGACGGCGGCGGGACCCGTCAGCGGGAGCGGTATCTCATCGACGCCGACGGGACGACGCTCTACCTGGGCGACTGGACGAGCACTCCCAGTTTGCCGTCCTACTTCAAATCGAGCCTCAACAGCAGCGCGACCACCCTGTCGAACGCCGGCCCGCCAGGAAGAATCTCCTACGCGGGGAACTGGAAGTACGAGTTCTACGGCGGGGGCGCGCTCTACCGGATCACCGATCCGCAGGGAAACATCCAGCAGGTCGCATACGACTCGGACTGGAAAATCACGACCATCACGGATCTGAGCACCGGAAAGACACTGACCTTCGACTACGGCGGGACGGATTACACGACGCGGGTCACCGAGAACGGCGGGCAGACGAAGGTCGATTTCACCTACTCGTCGAACCGGCTCACGGGCATCAAGGTGAAGGACAGCTCGCTCGCCGTCATGCAGCAGCTCGACGTCACCTACACGACCGGCGGGCTCGTGAACGCGATCACCAAGGACGGGGACTCCGCCTCGACGCAGACCTTCTCGTACTTCGTCCAGCCGAACGGGGTCGCGCTCGGGAACATCTCGTGGACCGGGGGAGGAACGAAGTTCAACTACTTCGGCCCGGTCGGGTCCGGGGCGTGGTCGCGGACGGAGGTCATCGACTCGAACGGCAACAAGATGGCGACCGACTACGACGCGTACTTCCTGCCGAAGCGAACCATCCTCCCCGTGATGAACGGCGGGACCGCGGCCCCGACCTACACGTACACCGTGAACACCACCGACTACACGATCACCTCGGTCACCGACGGGGCGACGACGACCGACTTCACCTACAACTCGAAGGCGAAGGTGACCGAGATCGACAACAACGCCGGCGGCGTCTGGACCCTCGCCTACGCCTCGAACGGGATCGACCTCACCGGCATCACGGACAGCGTCGGCACGCTCCTCACACTCGCCTACGGGAACTCGTCGCTGCCGCACCTGCCGACGAGCATCACCGGCCCCGACGGGAACGCCTGGGCGAAGACGTACAACAGCTACGGGCAGGTGCTGACCGTCGTGCCGCCGAGCGGCTCGCCGACGGGGACGACGACCTACACGTACGAGGAGAACACGAGCTCGCCGAACCGGGGGCTGCTGAAGACCGTCACGAACGGCGCCGGGAACGTCACGCAGTTCACCGGCTACACGACGCTCGGCGACGTCACCTCGGTCGTGCAAACGCCGGAGTCGGGGACCGACATCACGACGTCATTCACCTACGACGGCGGGCAGCGGGTCCTCTCCGAGACCCTGCCGGACGGGAAGCAGCGCACCTACGACTACAACTACCGGATGCTCGACTCGATCACCGACGAGGCGGGGAACGTCACGGCCTTCAGCTTCTGCGCCATCTGCGGGAAGCTCACCGGCATCGACGCGCCGCTCTCGAAGAGCCTCTCGTGGCAGCAGGACGGCGACCACCGGACGACCGGCTTCACCGACGCGAGGAGCAACCAGACGGTCTACGCCTACGGGAACGCCAGCGAACTGAAGGAGACGACCTACCCGGACAGCTCGAAGACGATCTACCGCTACGACAACTACGGCCGGCTCCGGGAGAAGGAGGACACCCGCGGGAACAAGGAGCAGTACGATTACGACTCCGCCGGTCGGGTCGAGACGGTGACGCTCGACCCCGCGAGCGGGAGCACCGAGGAAATCACCTACGCCTACAACGACGACGACACGATAGCCTCGGTGACGGACGAGGTCGGGACGACGACCTACACCTACACGACCGGCCGGCAGATCTCGAACGTCGCCTACGACTGGGACGCATCCGGGCTCTCCACGGTCCAGAACGTCGCCTATGCGTACAACGCTGACGGGACGCTCGACACGACGACCTGGAAGAGCGGCACGACGACCGTCGCGAGCTGGGAATACGGCTACGACGGCGCGGGCCGGGTGACGTCGATCGACAACAACTTCGCGGAAACGACGAACTACACCTTCGACGGCGTCGGGAAGCTGAAGACACAGACGAACGATAACGGGACCTCGCTCACCTACGCCTGGAACCAGCAGCGCGGCTGGCCGACGCAGATCCTCTACAAGGCGGGGACGACGCCGTTCGCGCGGTACGACCTCGAATACGACGACGGCGACAACACGGTCGGGAACATCACCGAGGTGACGGAACTCGACACCTCCGAGGTCGATTACACCTACGACGACCTCTACCGGCTCACTGGCGAGACGCGGACCGGGACCGGGTCGTACACGCGGAGCTACGGCTACGACCTCGCCGGGAACCTGACGACGTACGGCGGCTCGACGTTCGCGAGCTACGACAACACGAACAAGATCTCCTCGCTCTCCGGCGGGAGCATCTCCTACGACGCGGACGGGAACACGACGGCCGTGTCGGGGGCAGGGATCCCGTCCACGACGCTCACCTGGGACGTGCGGAACAAGCTCCTCCGGCAGCAGACCTCGACCGACGACCTGAGCTACCGCTACGACCACACCGGGAAGAGGGTGCTCCGCTGGCCGACCGGGACGAGCGGCCAGCAGACCTTCTACGTCTTCTCGGGCGACACCCTCATCGGCGAGGTCTACAACGGGTCGCCGAGCTACGCTTACACCTGGGGGAGCGGGGGGCTGGTCTCGCAGCGCGCGATCGGATCGAGTCAGTCGCTCTGGTATCATTTCGGGCCGCAGGGGGAGACCCGGCAGCTCACGAACGCAGCGGGGGGCGTTGTCGATACGTATTCGTACGATGGGTATGGCCGGCTCGTTTCCTCAAGTGGAACCGTAACCCTTCAGCCTTCTGAACAGTTTCTGGCCGTTGCAGTTGGTCATCGGTA
>CAZBXY010000136.1:0-19750 GCA_964495365.1 uncultured Frigoriglobus sp.
GGCGCGGAGGTCGGCCGCGGTCGCCGCCGCGGCGTCGGCCTTCGCGGTCTGTTCGGACTTGTCCACCGGGTTCGTCGTTTCGGCCGCTTGCGCGCGGAGGTCGGCCGCGAGCTTGTCTTTTGCGGCGGCCTGCGCGCGAAGGTCGGCCGCCTGCTTCTCCTTTTCGGTCACGAGCCGCCCGATCCGGTCCAGGAGCTGCCGGGCGTCCGCCGCGGACTGGTCCGCCTTCGCCGCGGCGCGGTCGAGTTCGCGCTGTTCGTCGTCGGTCGGCTTGAGCCGGCCCTCTTTCACGCGGTCCTTGAGTTGCTCGTTGGCCCCGAGTTGCCGCTGAACCGCGTCCTTCAGCACCCGGGCCTCGCCGCGGATCTCGCCCGCGCCGCCCCACTGCGAGAGCAGGTCCAGGAGCGCCTGCGCGGTGTCCTCGACGTTCTTCTGGTGCCGCCCGGTGCGGCGGAGGAAGTCGGCGAGCTGTTGCTCCTGTCCCGGTTTGGGCGGCTGCCCGGCGAGTTGCCGCGCTTCGGAAAGCGCCTGTTCGATCGTCCCGAGGTCGCGGTCGGCGGTGCGGCCGAGTTCGTCCGCGACGATCTGCACGCGGTCGGTCGTGTTCGACCGCGGGAGGCTGTTCGCGATGACCGTGGCGCGGAGCAGGTCGGCCCGGGCGCGCATCCCGTCGCGCGGGTCGCCGATTTTGCCGCGCACCTGCCGCTGGAGTTGCTCGGCGGCAACGAGTTTGTCGCGGTCCGCCGGCGAAACCGCGCCGCCCGGTTGCGGGGCCACGTCTCCGACCTTCGCCCGGGCGTCGCGCTCCTGGTCGCGGACCCGGATCAGGTCCGGGCGCAGCGCCGCGAGTTCCTTCTGGAGCCACGCCTCGATGGCTTCCGGCGACGCGATGCGGATCTCGACCTCCGCCACGCTCCGCCCCGGCCCCTTGAGCGCGGCCACGTCGTCCCAGTCGTCGGCCGCGGCGCGGAGGATGAGCAGATCGCCCTCGCGCACCGGCGTGCCGTCGTCGCGCAGGAACGCCCTTACGGGAATCACGCGGTTCACTTCCACGGTGCCGGACGGCGGCGCGAACGCGAACACCGGACCGCTTCCGACCGCCGCGAGCGCACCGGGGTGAACGTTCGGCACCCACGCGAGCGGGACCGTGCGGACCCCGCCCTCACGCCCGACGCGGTACTCGAGGAACGATCGGCGCACGCCGTAGAGCTTGTCTTCCGCGGCCGTACTCACAACGACACTCGCGGTGGGAGCCAGAACCGGCGGATCGACCCCCGCTAGCGGGCGCGCGAGCGTCACCACCGGCACCGGGTCGGCCGTGAGCCGGATCTCGATGAGCCGCGTACCCGTCAGGCCCGTGTCGTCGGTAAGCCGCAGCGCGTAGGTGCCCGACAACGGCGGAACGAAATCGGCCATGATGCGCGTCCCGTCGCCAGAAATCGTCAGCGGAATGTCCGCGCCGAGTTCGTCGGCCAACTGTTGACAGCCGATCGCCGATAGCGGGTGGGTGTGGCCGATGAACGCCAGCGGGGCCACGTTCAGGATCGCGGACCGGTCGCCGGTGTAGACGAGCGTCGCGGCGGCGAGTTTCACGTCGGTCGCGGCGCGGAACCGCAGGAACGTGCCGGTGGGCACCTCGATGACCGCGGCGCCGTCGGGGAGCTGCCCCGCGAGAAGCCGGGTGTATTCCGGGGGCGCGGCGTGGAACTGCGGCGACGGGCGCCCGTCGAGCGGGACCAGGCGCGGCGGCGGGACGACCGTGACCCGCTGCCAGTCGGTGTCGGCGTCGTTGGAGGTCACGCGGACCTCGAAATCGCTCGACACGCGACCCGGGTCGAACCGCGCGGTGACGACCGCGGCGCCGGGGTACTTCGGGTCGTTGTTCGGCGCCAGTGGGAATTGCTCCTCGATCCCGGCCGCGCCGGCCACGCGAACGTGGACCGTCGCGGAGCCGGTAAGTATTCCACGAACGGCGAACTTCAGTTCCAACGCCTCCCCTTTCGCCATCCGCGCGGGGAACTGCTCGGGGCTGAGCACTTCAATCTGCGTCTTGGTCGGCCAGGGGTGCGCGCCGAACGGGTCGGCGAGCCTGACGATCGCGGTACTCGCACGAGCAGTGTTCCACAGCACCAGCGGCACCGCGACGGCGAGGATGCCGAGACACGCGCTCGCGGCGGTCCAGCACCGACCGCTCGGAACGATCCGCTCGAGCGGGAGCCGGCCGGCCTTGCGCTCGGCGAGCCGGACGGCCGTCGCGGTGAGCCGGTTCGACACCCCGGGCCGCACTTTCGGGCGCGGTTCGTCTTCGCCTTCGGCCGGCGGGCCGAGGAACTCGACGGCGGAGGCGAGCGCGTCGTTGAACGCCGGGAACTGGTTCTCGAGGTGGATCGCGACGGACAGCGGGTCGGTGCGGGTGCGGAGCGGCCGGGCGACCCCGCGGACCCACAGCACGCCCCCCACGACGAGGAGCGCGACGAGCGCCAGCGCCCGGTAAACCGGCGCGAGGTGAACCGCGGCGTCGAGGACGCCAGCGACGGTGGCGATGCCGACGGTCGCGGCCACGAAGGTGAACACCCCGGTGGCGACCGCGGCGCGCTTGCGCGACCGCCCGAGGTCGGCGAGTCGGTCCGGCAGCGCCTCGCGCTCGACCGGCGGGCTGAGAACCAGTGCCATACGGACTCCCCGACTTTGTTCCTAGTGACCCGCTTGAGCGGGTCTGTCTTCTATCTTGTGGCACAGGCTAGAAAGCCTGTGCGCCGCATAGCTCAACGGGACACAGGCTAGAAAGCCTGTGCCACAAAACCAGGAGTCGCCCCTTCGCGGCGAGACCCGCTGAAGCGGGTCACGACAAACACAGACGATGAACCAACCCCCATCATAACAACCGCTCGCGCTTCCGCAAAAGCCACTCGCTCGATAGTAGCAGCAACACCAGCAGATACACCCAGGGGCTGTTCCACACCGGCACCGGCGGGCACGGCTGGTTCAAGGGCACCCGCTGGAGGTTCTTCAGGTCGTTGAACACGTCGTTCGCGGTCGCCAGCGTGTAGAACCCGCCGCCGGTGACGCTCGCGGCCTTCTCCAGGTCGGCGCGGTTCAGTTCGGTCTTCTGGCGCTCGGTCAGGGGCGGCAGCACCCGCGCCGAGGCCGACGGGCGCGTGCCCGGCAGGTCGGGGTCGATCAGCTCGAACCGGTACTCCCCCTCCACCACCCGCGGGAGCGTCGCCTCGAACTGCACCGTCGGCCCGGGCACCCGCTTGAGTTCCAGCGCGCTCGTCTCGGTCGTCCCGTTGCCGGGTGTTCCGTCCGGGTTCGCCAGGGGCGCGCGGGCCAGCGACACGCGCACCGGGGCGTCGCCGTTGGGCGGCGGCGCCTCGATCGGGAACCGCACCTGCACCACCATCTTCTCGTCGCGGCGGAACTCGGTCTTCGGCAGCACCCGCACCTCCGGGCGCCGCACGCGCGACCGCGACAGGACGCGCATCGCCTGCACCCAGAACCGGTCGAAGTGCTCCTCGTCGCCCCGGAACCGCCACCGCCAGGTGTCGTCGAACCCGAGGAACAGGACCGGGCCGTTGCCCGCGAACTGCTGGATCACCAGCGGGTGCATCTCGCCCGGCTTGCCGCCCTCGGCCGGCCGCGAGGGGTGGGTCGCCAGCACGCTCGCCAGCGGCTTGGCCCGATAGCCCTTCGCGTACCACAACAGCGGCCGGAGGTTCGCCCAGATGCGGGCCGATTCGCCCTCGTCGGCCGAGAACCGGAACAGCGGATGGATGCGGCCGGCGGGCGTGAGCCTGGGCTGGAACTCGTCGGTGATCGGCTGTTCTTCGGGCGGGCGCTTCGCGGTCGGCGCGTCGCCGGGCAAAACCGGCAGCACCTCCGCGAGCGGCGTGTCGGCGAACGCCGCCGGCGTGCCGTGTTCGCCGCTGAGGAACAGAAGCCCCCCGCCCTTCTCCTTCACGAAGTCCGCGAGGTCGCGCAGCACCACCGTGGACCGCGACCCGCCGATCTGCTTGGGGTCCACGTCGCCCAAAACGACCACGTCGAAGTTGAACAGCTCGGTGCGCGTCGGGAACTCGCCGCGGAACGCGGAGCGGTCGGTTTCGGCCCACCCCTTCGACGCGTCGATCAGCGCCACCTGCACCTCGATCGCCTTGCCGCCGAGGGACTTGTCGGACTCGCGCTCCAAAAGCACCTTCACGAACCGCCAGTCGTACCGCGGGTAGCCTTCCACATAGAGGACGCGGATCCGGCGCGAATCGGTCACCAAAACCGTGCGCTCGATCCGGTTGTTGCGCTTGTTCGTCTCGCCGGGCACCACGGGAACTTCGAGGATGTACGTCTTCTCGCCGACCTCCGTCGGGACGTGCGAAACGGTGATCGGAACCGGGTTCCCGGACGGATCGGGTGTCACCGTGATCTGCCCGCGGATTTCTTCCTTACCGTCGGGCATCTTCTCCTTGAGGAAAACCGGGGTCGGGCCGTTCGGCACCTCGCCCCGCGCGGTCAGTCGGGCCTCGAACACGAGCCGGTCGCCGCGCCCGATCACGTCTTCGGCCTGAATGTCGGTGAGCGCCAGGTCGGGCGTTTCCCAGGTGTCGCCGACGCCGACCAGGAACAGCGGCACCCCGTCGAGCGACGCGGCGCGGGCGGCCCGCGCCCAGTCGTCGCCGGCGGTGATGACGCCGTCGGTGAACATGATGATCGCCGCCAGTGGGCTGCCGCGGAAGTCCTTCAGCACCTCCTCGACGCCCTCGCCCAGGTGCGACGCCTCGCCGTCGGGCTTGAGGTTCTCGATCGCGGCACGCCCGTCGGCCAGTTGCGATTCGTCCTCGATTAAGGTGAGCCGCCGGCGCTGCGTATCGACGTGGTACAGGTGAATTTTGACCTGCTTTTCTTTCAGGAGCCGGTCGAGCCAGTCCGCGTCCTTCCGCAACAGAAGCATCTGCGCGAGCCGCAGTCGGCTCACCTCGGAGAGGTTCGTGGTGCCGGCCAGTTCCTCGGCCTTCGCGCGCACCGCGGCGTCCTTGAACGCATCCGCCCGGCTGTCCATGCTCCCGGAGGTGTCGAGCAGGATGACGACCTCGGGTAAGCCCTCGCGCTCGAATTCGAGCCGCAGTTGGGCGAGGACGACGTAGAGCGCGAGCAGGAACGTGGAGCCGCGGAGCAGCGTGGGCACGAAGACGCGCGCCACCCCGCCGGCGGTTCGGCGCTCCACCCAGTAGATCCCGACGGTCAGTACGACACACGCGATCGCGAGCGCGGCGACGGCCCGCCGGTCGGTCACGGCGTTGCGGAAGAACGCGGTGTAACTTTCGAGCCGCCACTTCGTGCCCTCGCCCGGTCCGGCGGGTGGAACCCCGGCCTGCGTCTCGATCGCGGCGCGCGTGTCGTGCGGAAGGAACCCCAGGGGGTTGCCGGTGCGGTCGTTGTGGGCGACCGTGAACAGCAGGAACCCGGCGACCGCCAGCGGCAACAGCGCTGCGGCGCTGCCAGCGAGCCGCAGGAGTATTCGCCCGCCGGACGGCTTCACCGCGCCGGCCGCGCGCGACGAGCCGAACCGCCACGCGATGAGCAGTTCCGCCACCAGAATGAGGAGCGCCGCGTACACCGCGAACCGGCCGATGTACGGCCCCCACGGTTTCGGCTGCGTCGTGAGGACGGCCCCGCTCTCGCCGGTCGGCTTCACGTCCGCCACGTCGGGCACGAGCTGCACGGCCGTGCCGAGCGTCTTGAACTCGTTGGGGTGGATCTGGCGCAGTTCCGATTCGGTGGGGGCGCCGACCGTGATCTCCGGTCCGTTCACCGCGAACACGCGGGCCGGCGAACCGCCGACGGAAAGCCGGTACAGCCCGCTCACGAACGTGTCCTTGAACCCGACCACGCCCGCTTCGTCCTTGAGCAGCAGCGGAATGCTCCCACTCAGCCCGTCGGGGCCGCTGAGGGTCGCCGTGAGGCCGGCGTTGCTCGCGGGGAAGAACTCCTCGATCGGCTCGCCGACGCGGAGCGTGTGTCGGTCCGGGTTGGCGACCGAGTATTCGACGAAGATGTGCCAGAACGGCAGGAACGTCCGCTGCTGCGGCCAGCCGTTCCAGTCGGTGTTGAACGTGCTAGTGAACACGAACACGCGCCCGCGGTGGCGGCCCCACTCGACGATCGCCGGATCGGGCTTGCCGGCCGACCCGGACATCGGGTCCGGGACCGCAGTCCCGGGGCGCGCGAACGTCATCACCCGGCGGGCGCCGTCGAGCAGCTTGTCGAACTTCATGTAGCTCTGGAACGGCACCCCGATCAGCGCGGCCCGGAACTTCGGGCTGCCGAACGGGAACAGCGGCGGCTTGCGGTACTCGTCGTCGTCCGCGTAGAGCCGGAAGTCGGGCGCGTCCGGGTTCGGCTTGGTCACCGGTTCGCCGAGCGCGCCGGGGAACACGCCGTTGCCGTCGCGGAAGAGAACCGCGTTGTACTGAACGCGGCTGGCGGCGGCGTTCGGCCCCAGGCCGAAGATGACCGTCCCGCCGCGGCGCAGCACCGCGTCGAGCTTCGCGGCCAGGTCGGGCGTCGGGTTGAACACGTCGCACACGAACACGCAGTCCACGGTGCTTCCGCGCCCGTCCGCGTTGGCGAGGTCGCACACGTTGGGGTCAAGGAACTCCGCCGGCGAGACGGTCCGCGGGCGGTTGGGCGTGGACGACGGCTTGGCGTCCGGCGGGAACAGCGCGCGGGAGATGTACGTCGCGGCGCGCCGATCGGGGTCCGGGTCGGCCTTCCCCTCGATCAGGAGCGTGTGAATCCCGTCGCGCACTTCCACCGCCAGCGCGCGGGAATCGTCGGCCGGGAGGTCGTCGCTCTCGACCAGCTTCGCCTGAATGACGTGAACGCCGCGCTCGCGGAACCCGGCCGGGCCGACGAGGTCGAACTTCACGCTCCCGCGCCCGCCGACCGGAACCGCGCCGATCTTGTCCTGCTTGACCGACACGAGCGAATCGCCCCCCCCGGACGGGCGCCCGAGGAGCAGTTCCACCTGCACGTCCTTCTTCTCGGTGCGCCCCAGGTTCGCGACCGTGACCGTGACCACCGCGGGCTGATCGACGAGCGGCATCGGGTCTTCGAGCGCCACCTCGGCGACCGCGAGGTTGTCGCGGTCCTCGCCGCGTGCGGTGTCCACGAGCGCGACATCGGCGCGGCCGGCGATCCGTTGCCAGACTTCCGTGTTGCTGTTCTCCGGGCGCGGGACGGCCCCGGCCCACGAGGCCCGCTGGAGGTCGGTGAAGAAGGTGAGCTGTCGCCGCGGGTAGGCGCGCGGCGAGCGCGTGAGCACGTCGGCGACGTACGCCAGCGCGGCGGTGTGGTCGGCCGGGCCGTGCGTGACCTTGATCTTCCGCAGCTCCGCGACCGCCTTCTCCTGGTCGTTCGACGGCCCCGGCACGACCCGTTCGACCGAGTTGGTCATCTTGAGGATCGTGTACCCGTCGCCGTGACCGCCGGAGCGGATCAGGTTCTCGGCCTGCGCGACGGCGCGCTCGAACCGGGTGCGCCCATCGTCGGTCCGCGCGGTCATGCTGAGCGACGCATCAATCACGATGACGTGGTGCGTGCGCGGAACAGTGGTGATCGTCTCGGTCGCCCCGGGCCGGATCGCCTGCCAGAGCTGTTCGGCCCACGCGGTCGTGGCGATCATCGCCAGCAGAAACAGGGCCAGTGTGACCGCGCGGAGGACGAGCAAGAGCCACTGGTCGATGCGCCGCTTGTGCCGGCGCTCGGCGACGAGCAGGAAACGGATCGCGGCCCACGGGACGACCTGATACCGCTTGCGGAACAGGAGGTGGACGAGGAGCGGGACGCCGACCGCGGCGACGACGGCCCCGGCGGCGAGTGCGGGGCTGAACACGGCGAACAGCGGGTACGTCATGTGGTGCGCCGGCGGGCCGCGGGTGCGGATCGTGAGCGGGAGCGTCCCGCGGTGCCCTCAGTATGACGCCGCGCGAACCCGGTGGCAACCGGTGACGCTGACGTTTCGTTACGGAGCGCCAGGAACTGCCGACCGAGGACGCACCCGACTCACTGCGTCCGCAACCCGAAGACACATCGGCCCCAAAAACGCACAAAAAGCACAGGAAAAAGCCGAGGCAGAAGAGAGTCGGTGCGGGACTCGATCTTCTGCCGGCCTTCTTCTTGTGCCTTGTGTGCGTTTTTGGGCCGAACGGCGTGTTTCGGCTTGTTACGTCCGGGGCATACTGGCGGCCTTGCGGATCGCGTTCTTGCGGCGGGCCTCCTTGCGGCGGCGCGCCTCGCACGGCTTCTCGTAATACTCGTGGGCGCGCAGCTCGCCCTTCATCCCGCTCCGCTCGATCAGCTTCTTGAACCGGCGCAGCGCGGCGCCGATCGGTTCCCGCTCGTGAACGCGCATCCGCAAACCCATTCGCACTCCCGTTTTGCGAGCCGAGATTCGGCTCTGTGTTAGAAGGTCCGTGTCGATTCAGTATAGAAGAAACCACACCGTTTGGAATTTCACCGACCCAAAACGCTATCTTTATCGCCGCGCCCCGTCCCTGTCAACGGTGGCGGCTTTCGTTTTGGGCGAGCGGCGTTCAGGTTCAGGATTCAGGAATCAGGGGTCCGAAGTGAGCAACCGCTCTCTTCCTGATTCCTGGCTCCTGTCCACTGACCCCTGAACGCCCCCGCTCGCCAAGAGGGCTGAACTCCCGCCCGTGCTTGACCGTACTTGTTGCTGCACCTAGCGTGATACCACTCTCGCACTTGTGCCCGCTACTCGTGAGGTCGTTGTGAAGCTGTCCGCACCGCCGCCTCCCCCGCCCCCGCCGCCCGAGCCGCCCCCGGGGTCCGGCGGACAGCCCGACCCGAACAACCCGAGCCCCGGCGGCGAAACGCCGGCGACTCCGCCGCCCGAAACGCCCCCGGAAGCGGCCCCCGCGCCCGCGCCGCCGGGGCCGAAGCCCATCCAGTGGCCCACGTGGTTTCCGGGCATCGACGCGGCGCTCGTCGGGCTGGTCCTTGTGCTCACCTTCGCGCTCGGGTCGTTCGTCGCCCGCAACTCCGACGTGTGGCTCCACCTCGCCGCGGGCAAGCGGTTGCTCGCCGGGCAGTACACGCCCGGGTCCGACCCGTTCAGCTTTTCCGCCGCCGACCGACCCTGGGTCAACCACAGTTGGCTCGCCGACGCCGGCTCGTACCTGCTTTACGGCGGCGACGGCGTCGTGTTGTGCGCCGCCAAGGCGGTCGTCGTCACCCTCGCATTCGGCCTGTTGATCGCGATCCGCAGGCCGCAGTATCCGCTCTGGCCGTGGGCCGCGGTCGCGTGTGTGGCGGCCCTCGCCGCGGCGCCGCAGTTCGTTCTCCGGCCGCTCGTGCTGTCGATTCTGTTCCTGTCCGTCACGATGTTCTTGGTGTTCCGAATGCCACAGAAACCGGGCACGTGGCGGTTCCCGATCGCGATCGGCGTCACGTTCTGGCTGTGGGCCAACTGCGACCCGTGGTTCTTCATCGGGCCGCTGACTCTGGCGCTCCTGATCGCAGGCGACTTCATCCAAACGAAGCTGTTCCACACCCCGGAGGAGCCGCCGGCGGCCGGGGTCGAGGAACCGCTCGGCCGGATCCCGGACCAAGCAACGCTGCTCAAGGCGCTGGGCGTCGGTGTGGTGGCGTGCATGTTGAACCCTCACCACGTGCGCGTGTGGGAGTTGCCGGTCGAACTGACCCACCCGACGTTGCTCAACTCCGACCTGCGGCTGCGGGCGATGCTCTACGCGCCGACCGATTCGGCCTACCACGATAACGCCGGGCTGGGCAACAACCTCAACGGGCTGGCGTACCTGATCCTGTTTCTGGCAGGGGCGCTGACGCTGGGATTCGGCCCCGGGCGCGCCCGCGTCTCGCACATCGCGCTGTGGGTCGGGTTCGCCGCGCTCAGCCTGCGGAGCGTGTATGCGATCCCGTTTTTTGCGGTCGTCACTGTGCCACTACTGGCGGCGCAACTCAACGCCTTCTCCGAGTCGGAGCGCAACCGAACTATCATCGCCTTGGTGTTAACCGCCCTAGTTCTCCCGCTAATCGTGATCGTGGTCGTTCTGTTGGTGCGGTTCATGCGTGAAGCGGTTTTCGGTAGTGACAAGACCGTCGTGGTTTTGTCAGTGATTGGTCGAATCGCATCCGTACTGGGGGTCTGCGCGCTGATCGTGGTCGCGTACCCCGGCTGGGCGCACCCGGACACCATCAGCCCGGTGACCGCGCGGCGGGTCGCGTGGGGCGTCGAACCGGACCCGGCGCTGGTGCAGGCGGCCGAGCAGTTCAAGACGTGGCGCGAGTCCGGGCAGCTCCCGTCGGACGTGCGCGGGTTCGTGACCAACGTCGAACTGGCCAACTACCTCGCGTGGTACGCCCCGCAGGAGAAGGTGTTCATCAACGCCCGCTACACCCATCACGACCGCGAGCTGGCCGACTACGTCGCCCTGCGGCGCGGGCTGGGGCTGATCGAGACGAAGGAGGACGTGCCGAACCGGGCCGAGGCGGTCGAGGTACTGCGGAAGACGAAGGCGGAGTACGTCGCGATCTACAGCGGCCCGGGCGAGGGCACGATCGCGGCGGCCCGCGCCGGCGCCGCGGTCTCGATGCTCTACCGCGAGGGCGACGACTGGTCACCGTGGTACCTCGACGGCCGGACGACGGTGTTCGGGTGGCGCCCGGCCGGCGAGCGGGGCGGGCCGACGTTCGCCGGGTTGCGGGTCGATCCGGTGGCGCTGGCGCTGGGGCCGAACGTCAAGCCGCTGTCGAACGAGCCGCCGCCGGCCCCGCTGGCCCCGCTGGGGTGGGAGGAGCCGTTCGTGCGCCCGCCGAAGCCGACCCCGCAGGGCGTGGCCGAGGCGATCGGCTGGGTGCGGTTCAAGGAGGGCCCGGCGGCGCGCCAGTTCAAGCGCCAGTTGATCCGCGAGGGGATCGTCGCGCCGTTCTTCTTCAACGGCCCGGCGACCAACGGCACCGGGCACGGGTTCGCGATGCGGATGCTGGCCGGGTTCAGCGGGCTGCCGTTCGCGCCCACCGAGGCCACCGACCCGGGCATCGGACCCGACGTGACCGCGCAGTGGGTCGCGCCAATTTTGGCCCTGCGGGCCGCCCGGCGCGCGATCGCCGCCGACCCGGACCACCCCGACCCGTACTACGCGCTGGCCCTGGCCCTGAGCGACGCGGAGCTGCCGCTGACCGAGAGCGAGCGCGCGCTGGGCATGGTGATCGCGCTGAAGCAGTGCCTGATCCGGCTCCCGCCCCCGGAGCGGTACAAGCGCGGGCAGTTCGTCGCGCAGGGGTCCGTCGTGGCCCGCCAGCTCGTCTACACGCTCCTGGGGCAGACGATCCCCGGGCGCGACCGCACCGGGCAGCCGACCGTCCGCGGGTTCACCGGGATGCCGCTGGAAATCGCCCCGTTCAACGACCTCCTCGGTCAGATTGTGGTGGAGAACGTGCAGAGCGGTTCGGCCCCCCTGGACCGGCGTCCGTTCTCGCAGGTCCGGGTCGAGGGGCTGCCCCGCACCCTGCGACCGGTGATGGGGGCCGCCCCGCACTTCCTGGCGCTCGACACGACGCGGGAAACGCTGCTGTTGGCAATGCAGTACTATGCGATCGATTCCGCCTCCGAACTGCCAGACGACGCGAAGCGGCAGGGCGAGCAGTTGGACCAGCTCCGCAAGGAGATCGACACCGCGCTGATCCGGGCCAACGAGCAGTACACCATGGCGCGGACCCGCGGGGCGACCCTGCCGCAGTTGGTCTCCGTCGCCCAGCAGAGTGGGCTGGCCGGCGAGGCGCTGCGGCTATTGAGCGACAAGGACACCGACCTCGCCAAGGAGTTCAAGGAGCAGCGCCCGACCGCGGCGCTGTTGTGGGTCAGCCTGGCCCTCGTGCAGGGACGGGTCGAGGAGGCGTCCGAGCTGCTCAAGGAGATGGAATCGCCCGAGTGGCTCGGCACGCTCGACCGGACCCGGCTGGCGCACATCGTGCGCCTGATCCGCTACCAGAAGGCGCTGCACGCCGGCGAGTACAAGACCGCCGGCGAGGTACTCGAGAGCGGCGAGGGGCGGGACATCGGCGTGGACGCGCTGTTGGCCGAATTGGCCAAGAACAAGGTCACCACACACGAACTGCTGTTCGCGGACCTCGGGCACTGGCCGCCCGCGGCGCCCGGCTCGGCCCTGGGGCCGACGCTCGTGTTCCGGTTCACGCTCCAGGCGCGCGTCGAGCGGGCGGTGCAGGCCCGCGACGTGATCGCGACGAAGCTCCAGATGGACGCCCGGTACTTCTACCGGCGCGGGGTTCTGGCGGTGCTGGAGGGCGACATCCCCGGGGCCAAGCGGTGGTTCGGTCAAGCGGTCCGCGAGGCGCCCAAGGGCTGGGGGCTGCAAAACGTCGCCCAGTCCGACGCGCTGCGGTACATGCGGCTGATCGAGTTCGCCGAGCGCAAGGGCGTGCCCTGAAAGCGCCGAGAGGAGGTTCCCGTGGCCACCTGGACCGTCGCGGGCGTGCAGATGAACTGCGCCCTCGGCGACCGCGCCGCCAACCGCGCCGCGGTCGTCGCCAACCTGCGCCTCGCCGCCGAGCGCGGGGCGAAGTTGGTCGTGTTCCCGGAGTGCGTCCTCACCGGTTACGGGTTCGACTCGCGCGCGCACGCCTACAGCGCCGCCGAACCGCTCCCCGGGCCGAGTACCGAGTTCGTCGCCGCCGCGTGCGCCAAGCTCGGCGTGTGGGCGGTCTTCGGGCTGCTCGAAGCGGCGCCGGGCGGCAAGCTCTACAACGCCTGCGCGCTCGTCGGACCGATGGGGTTCGTCGCGGGCTACCGCAAGCTCCACCTGCCATGCCTGGGCGCCGATCGGTTCACCGACCCCGGCGACCGGCCGTTCGCAGTCCACGACCTCGGCGGGTTGAAGCTCGGGATGAACATCTGTTTCGACGGGAGCTTCCCCGAATCGGCCCGCATCCTCACGCTGCTCGGCGCCGACCTCGTCGTGTTGCCGACCAACTGGGCGACGGCGGCGCGGAAGATGGCCGAACTGGTGTCCGCGGCGCGGGCCTGGGAGAACCACATCTACTACATGGCTGTCAACCGCGTCGGCGATGAGAGCGGGTTCCGCTACATCGGGCTGAGTTCGGCCGCGGACCACCTGGGCAACGTGTTGCACTTCGGCCCGGAGGGCAAGGAAGCGATCTTCACGATCGACGTGGACCCCGAAGCGGCGGCGCAGAAGCGCGTGGTGACGTGCGCCGGGGTGTACGAGATCGACCGCGTGAACTGGCGGCGCCCGGAACTGTACGGCCCGCTGGTGGAGAACCCCGGCGCGTTCACCGGGCACTTCAACAAGTAATACGGGATCGTGTGGATTGGTTTCTGTAGCCGGCCGCTGTGAGGCCGGGCGACACCAGAGGAATAGCTCCGGGGTCACCGACCCCGGCTACAGAAGACAGAAACCTATTACCGCGATCCGGTATCACCGTCCCAAAACGATCCCCGCCCGGAACCGAGCCACCGGTCGCGCGGGCCAATCGGCCAATCGCGCGCCGTGTTTTTACAGTTGGCGGCGCTTCTCGCGGGGGCGTATCATCGAGCGGTTCGGCACTTCGCTCCGCACTTCGGGAGGCGCCCGTGAGACCGCTCGCCCGCAAGAAGGTGTTGATCTTCGGGTTCCTCGGGGCCGTGGGGTGTTTGCTCGGCTGGACCGCCGGCGAGGGTCTGTTGGCCGCCGGGCTGCCGGCCCGCGAGGACGAACGGGCCGCCCCGTCGCTGGCGTCGCGCCCGGTGGCCCGGCCGGAGCCACCCAAGCTCGACCGCCCGACCGCGACCGCCCCACCCGCGCCGAAGGCGCCCGAACGGCCCGTGCGCGACGCGCCGAAGCCTGCCGCCCCCAACCCGGCCGCGGCTGCCGTCGCCAAGCGCCCCGCCCCGCCGCCGCTGCCGCCCGAGTTCCAGCAGCGGGTCGAGGCCGCCGGGGGCAAGACCGGCGAGATCCAACTCACCCTCCTCTGGAACAACCGCAACGACCTCGATTTGCTCTGCGTGGACCCGAACGACGAGTTGATCTTCTTCCAGAGCAAGAAGGCGCTCAAGGGGTCCGGCGGCCACCTCGACGTCGACAAGAACGTGGCCAAAACGCCCCTGACCAACGAGCCGGTCGAGAACATCTACTTTCCCGTCGGCGCGCCGCTCGGCCGGTACCGGGTGTACGTCATTCACTGGAGCAACAACGGCGACCCGGACCCGACCGAGTTCCGCCTCAACGCGCTGGCCGAGGGCCAGCGGGTCGAACTGAAGGGCAAGCGGTCCCGCGGCGACCTCCCGAGCGTCAGCGAAAAGGACGAGGCCCGGGCCATCGCCGAGTTCCAGCGCGGGCTTCCCGCTTTCGAGGTCCACACGTTCGTCCTGCCGGGGCTGCGGATGGCGGTGCCGGACGTGCCCCTCTACCCCGGCGTGTCGAACACGTTCCGCATCCGGCTCGAGCGCGACAAGCGGAACACCGCCCCGGTCCGGCTGACGTTCGGCGGCGAGTCCGTGGGGCTGACGCTCCCCGCCGCGGCGACCATCGCCGAGGGGCGCGACGAGGCGGAGATCGAGGTCGCGGCCGCCCCCGGCGCCGCGCCCGGCGCGCGAACGGTCCGTGCAACCGCCGCCGGCAAGTACGGGAAGATCGAGGTGGAGTTCCGGGTCACGGTCGAGCCGCCCCCGCCGGTCGTTCAGCTCGGCGTGCCGGACGAGATCGTCCTGTTCCCCGGCGGGATGAACCGGTTCCACGTCGCGCTGGCGCGCCACAACCACGACGGGCCGGTCACGCTCACACTGGCGGGCGACGCGCCCGGGGTGACGCTGCCGGAACCCGTTGTGGTGCCGGGCGACAAGTCCGAGGCGTCGTTCGCGGTGTCCGCGGCGCCGACGGCCGCGGCCGGCCCGCGGGCGCTCCGGCTCGTCGCGAAGGGAAAGCACGGCGAGACCGAGGAACCGTGCCGGGTGGTGGTCCAGATCCCGCCCCCGGCGCTGTCGATCGCGGCGCCGAAGTCGGTCGCGATACCGCCCGGCACCGAGACGACCGTCACCGTACTGGTCGCGCGCGACTGGTACGATGGGTCGGTGAAGGTCGTCGGCGCCTGCCCCGACCGCGGCGTGATGGCGTGGGAGGCGACGGTCCCGGCCGATCGCGACTCCGTCGAGATGAAGGTGACCGCGTTCACCGGCGCGAAAGAAGGCCCGACGACGCTGCGGCTGACCGCAATCGGCGGCGCCGCGCGGGCCGAAACCGAGACGGTGCTCGAGATCGCGGTCCCCCCGCCACCGGCCCCGGAGCCGGCCCGGTCCGGCCCGGCGTGGTCGTGGCGGCTGGTGCTGGTCATCGGGCTGTGGACCGCGCTCCTGGCGGTCGGGCTGGCGCTGGCGCTGGTCGTCGGGCAGAACCGCTACCTCGGCCGCTCGTGGCTGTCGGCCCGGCAGGCCGCGGCGGTCCTCGCGGGCGGCGGGCTGGCCGGGCTGGTCGCCGGCGCGATCGGGCAGGCGCTGTTCGGGCTGTTGGCCCGCGGCGGGGTGTTGCCGGAAATCGGGTTCCTGGCCGGGTGGCTGCTCTTGGGCGGGTTGCTCGGCCGCGGGCTGGGGTTCTTCATCCCGAACCTGCACCCGTGGCGCGCGGCGCTGGCGGGCGCGGGTGGCGGGGCACTGGGGGCGACCGCGTTCATCCTGATCTCGCAACAGGGCGACGTGTACGGCCGGTTCGTCGGGGCGGCCCTTCTGGGCGGGTGCATCGGGCTGATGGTCGCACTCGTGGAGCTGGCGTTCCGCGCGGCGTGGCTGGAGGTGCATTACGGCGAGCGCGAGGTGATTACGGTGAACCTTGGACCGGAACCGGTGAAGATCGGCAGCGACGCACGGGCCTGTACCGTTTGGGCGCGCGGGGCGGCTCCGCTGGCGTTGCGGTTCTGGGTCCGCGAGGGTCAGGTGGTGTGCGAGGACGCGGCGAACCGGACCAAGGGCGCGGTGGCCGACGGCGCCCGGCGGCGCGCCGGGGCCGTGGAAGTGGTGGTGCGCACCGGGTCGGGCGCCGGGAGCAAGCGCCCCGCGCCGAAACCTGCGGCCCGCCCCGAACCGCTCTCGCTCGACGACGATCTGCTGCCGCTCCCGTTGCCGGCCGCGTCGTGCCGGCCCGCGCGGGCGACGAACGATGACGACTACGATTCGCTCCCGATGCCGGTGTCGCCTCCGCCGGCGGCCCCACCCAAAACCGCCTCGCGCCCCGCGCTGCCCGCCGTGCCGCCCAAACCGCCGGCTCCTTCGCCAACCGGGTCGAAACCGGCCCTCCCACCGGTGCCGCCCGCGGCGCCCGCGACCACGGTGCGAGCGACCCCGACGAACCCGCCGGGTCAGACCCGGGCGATGAACATTCCGTGTCCGCGGTGCAAGGAAAAACTACCGCTCGGTTCGCGGAAGTGCCCCGCGTGTGGCACGAGTTGGTGACGCGCCATCGCGCCGGCGGTTCGACGCTCGGCGCGACCACGAGCGCTACTTCCCCGGCGGCACCGCGGGTACCGCAGGAACCGCGGGCGCCGGGAGCCCCACCGTGAAGCCCCCGAAATGCACCTTTGACCCGTTCGCCGGCAGGGGCAGCGGGTGCGCGAACGGCTCGCCGGTGAGCTTCTTCCAGGCGGCCTTCTGCTCATCGGTCAGGACCGCCAGCGCCCGCTTCAGCCCCTCGGCGCGGGCGTCCCGAACGACTTTCTCGAAATCGAGCGGGGCGACCCCGTTGACGACGACCCCGCCCCCGGGACCGGCGGCGCCCGCGATCGCGATCGCCTGGCCCGGCTTCTGGATCACCTGAGCGATCTCCTCCTCGACCCGCTTCGCGTTCGCGTCGAGCTGCTCCTTCTGCTTGGCGGTGAGGTCGAGCGCCTTGACCACCGCGGGCGTTGTGAAGGGCTCGTGCCCGCGGGCCTGGAGGTCGATCTCGCGGAACCGCTTCCGCTGCGCCGGCGTGAGGACGTCCGCCACGACGCGAACCGTCGCCGCGCGGAATTCCTTCTCCCCGGCCTCCTGCGCCTCCCGCATCTTCTGGTTGATCGCTTCGATGTTCGGCGGCGGGCCGCCGACGTTGAACCGGATCGGCCCCATCGCCTCGTTCGTCTTCTGGGCCGCCTTTTTCTCCGCCGCTTCCAGAACGTCCATGATCTTGTCGAACTGGTCCATGTCGCACTTCATGTCCTTGAGAACCTTGCGGTTCATCAGCAGCCGGCCGTCGGCGTCGGCGGGCACATCGCCGTCGGCGTTCGGCCCGGCCGCGGGCACCGGGGCGCTTGCGGGAACCGGGGCGGCCGAACCCTGGTACGCCGCGCCCGCGACGGCGAGCGCGACGGCGGAGACAGCCAGCGCGGCGAATGTGACTGCGCGAAGTTTCTTCAGGAACATGCTTTTCATTACTCCTGTCGCCAGTTCGGCGACGGTCGGGGACACCGCTCCACCGGGACCGACCGCGAGCGCGGCCGGGAGGGTGGCGCGGACGAGCGGCTCGGCGAGGCCCTGGCGCGCGGTCAACAGAACAACTGCGGACGCGGCCGACAGGTGGACGCCGCGCCGGGTGAGGCGCGCGGCGAGTACCCGCCGCCCGCGGGTCAGCCGCGCCGAGAGCGTGCCCTCGGCGCAGCCGAGTACGCCGGCGACCTCGGCCCGCGGCCGGCCCTCGAGGTCGCACAGGACGATCGGCAGCCGGTAGTGATCGGGCAGCCCGGCGATTTCCTGGTCGAGCAGCGGCTCCACTTCGTCCCAGTGCGTGTCGGGGTGCATGGGTTCCGAATCCCGTGGGGGAACGCGCGCTTCGACCGCCCGCCGGCGGGCGGCCCGCTGCCGGGCCTTCAGCGCGGTCTTGTGGGCGACCCCGTGGAGCCAGGCCGCGAGGCTGCGGTGAGAGGCGACGGACGCGGCCTTGTGGGCGAGAACGATGAACGTGGCCTGGAACGCATCTTCGGCGTCCTGAGTGTGGCGGAGCACCCGGCGACACACGGCGAACACCATCGGCCCGTGGCGCCGGAGGAGCCGCTCAAAAGCGCCTTCGTCGCGGTTTGCGACAAAGCGTTCCAACAGCTCGGCGTCGCCGGTCGCCGCGACGGGCTGCAACACGGCCCGCAGCCGGGGAACCACACTCGCCAGAGAGCCGGTCGCCATCCGCACCCCTCCGGGCGAAACGCGGGCCGAAGGAACACCCTCGGTCGCCGCGCTCACAGTGTATTTCCGCCCCGCGCCACGAACCGTGCAGGAAAATGACAAAACCGCGGGAAACGCTCCCGCGGTTACTTCGTGCGAGAAACAACTATTTGGGGAGCGACGGGGGCAGTGCGACGGCCCAGCACGGTTCGACGCCCTCGGGCCACAGCGGGCCGAACACGTCGGGGGGAACGGGCGTGTCACCGGTCCATTTCTCTTTCCGCGCGAGCTTCTTGAGGCGCACGAAGTCGCGCCCGATGCACCGCAACTGCGCCGTGAGCGGGGAATCGACGGTCGCGGTCTCGAAGATGACGCGGGCGGCATCGGCGGCGGTCACTTCGGGCGCGGTCAGCACCGGTTTGACGCGCCGCGCGCACCGCTCGGTGAACGCGGCGCGGACCAGCCGCGGGAGCAAAGCGATTTCGTCCGCGGTGGGCACGAGGGGCACGCGCGATTGATACCACGCAGATTTAACAATCGGTCGCGGCTCGACCACCGGTCGAGGTTTGAAATGTTTGGCGTTACCCTCCTTCGTGACGTCCAACTCGCGCGGTGGCGCGGGCGGTGAACCGGGTATCGGATAGCACCGTCCGCGCGACACAATTACCCCTCAAGGGTGGGCCGTGCGGGCGACCTCCGATTCAGTTCCCTGTTACCCGCACAGCCCGGGCGCCACAATCACAGCGCCATCGTGACCGTCTTCACCTCGGTGTAGAGTTGCAGCGCGTACTGGCCCAGCTCGCGGCCCAGCCCGCTCATCTTGAACCCGCCGAACGGGGCGCCGGCATCGAACACGTCGTAGCAGTTCACCCACACCGTCCCCGCCTTCAGCCCGTTTGAGAGCCGCAGGGCTTTCTGAATGTCCTTCGTCCACACAGCCGCGGCCAGCCCGTACATCGTCCGGTTCCCGCGGGCCAGCACCTCGTCGGCATCTTTGAACTTCAGAATGCTCATGACCGGCCCGAAGATTTCTTCCTTCGCGATCTTCATTTCATCGTGAACGTCGGTGAACACGGTCGGCGCGATGAAGTACCCCTTATCCCCGACGCGCCCGCCGCCGACCAGCATCTTCGCCCCGTCTTTCTTACCCGCGTCGATGTAGCCCATCACGCGGTCGAACTGCTCCTGCGACACCTGCGGGCCTTGCTCGGTGTCCGTACTGAACGGGTCGCCGACCTTGCGACCCTTCGCCTTTGCGACGATCTTGTGAACGAACTCGTCGTAGGCCGATTCCTGCACAAAGAGGCGCGACCCGGCGACGCAGCATTGACCCTGGTTGAAGAACAGCCCGAAGTACGCGCCTTCCACCGCGGCGTCCATGTCGGCGTCGGCGAAGACGATGTTGGGCGACTTGCCGCCGAGTTCGAGCGACACCCGCTTGAGGTTCGATTGCGCCGCGGCGGTCATCACGATCTTCCCGGTGCCGGTCTCGCCGGTAAACGCGATCTTGTCCACGTCCATGTGCGAACTGAGCGCCCCGCCGGCGGTGGGGCCGTACCCCGGTACGACGTTAATCACGCC